>NZ_CP107982.1:1576785-1892142 GCF_036104975.1 Amycolatopsis sp. NBC_00355
TTGCGCTTCTGCGGCATCATCGAACTGGACCCGACGACGTCGTCGGCCAGCCGCAGCAGCCCGGCCTCGGCGCTGGTCCACGCCTGCAGGTCGTGGGAGACGCGGCAGAGAAGCACCCCGAGGACGGTGGCCGCGGACAGCTGCCGCAGCACCAGGTCCCGCGACGCGACGGCGTGCAGCGAGTTCGCCAGCGGCGCGGCGAACCCGAGCAGCGCGGTGGTGCGGTGCTGGTCGACCGGCAGCGACGTCCCGCCGACCGCGCCCGCGCCGAGCGGGTTCTGGTCGAGCTCCGCCCCGGCCTGCCACAGCCCTTCGACGTCGCGCACCAGCGCGCTCGCCACGCCGGCCAGGTAGTGCCCGTAGGTGATCGGGACCGCGGGCTGGTGGTGGGTGTAGGCGGGCATGGTGACGCCGGCCCAGCGCCGCGCGCGCTCCAGCAGGGCGCGGCCGAGGGCGTCGGACTCGGCGAGCAGCCGCTCGTGCGGCTCCCGCAGCCGCAGCCGCACGACGGTGGCGTTGAGGTCGTTGCGGGACCGTCCACTGTGGAGGATCCCGCCGACCTCGGCGCCGAGGGTGTCGATCAGGTACGACTCGTAGGCGAGGTACCGGCCACGGGGCGCGGGGACCTCGTGCAGCGGCGCGAACCGGTGCGCCCGCAGGTTTTCGATGCCCGCGAGGAGTTCGGCGGCACGGCCGGCGTCGACGATGCCGCGTTCGGCGAGCATCACGACGTGGGCGCGGTCGACCTGGCTGATCAGGTCCAGCTCGGCGGCGACCGGGTCCGCCGCGGGGGCGGTGTCGCGGTCGAAGAGGATCTCCCGGGCCGCGGCGGCGACCGGGCTGCTCAGCCGTCCTGTGTCGCCCTTGGCGATGGTCATCGGGGTGCTCCTTCCGGGGTGTCCGGGTGGGGTGCGGGACCGTCCGGGTCCCGTTCGTCGCCCGCGCGATCGGCGCGGGCTTCGGCGGTCTGCGCGACGGTGGTGATCAGGAACCGCAGCGTCATCGGGTTTCTCCTCGGGGGATCAGGGCTTCGCGCAGCCGGTTCAGCCCCGCCACCGCGGCCGCGCGGCCGGCGCGGGGCCGGTCCGCGACGGCCAGCACGTGCCCGGCCCGGTCGCGGTAGTCCCGGGCCGGCCGGACGGCGGTGCCGTCGGGCCGGTAAAGCCGGGCTTCCACGACCCCGGGCACGGCGGCGGCCGCGGCGATGGTGTCCCCCGCAGCGACCACCGACGCCGACGACGCGGTGAGGAACCGCAGCGAGGCGCACACCCGCCGATCCGGCCGCAGGCCCGGCTCGGCCCCCAGCACCGCCGCCACCTGCGCCGCCACCAGGTCGACGCCGGTCGCCGCGCGGACCAGCTCCGGGATCATCCCGCCCGCCAGGCGCGGGTTGACCTCCATCAGGCGCGGGCCGTCCGGCGTGAGCCGGATTTCGACGTGCGCGGCCCCGAACCCGAGGCCCAGCGCGCTCACCGCGGCCCGGGCGGTGTCGGCCAGCGCGGTTTCGTCCGCGGGCGGCAGCGCGGCCGGGGCGTCGTGACCCACCTCGACGAAGAACGGCGCCGGCCCGAGGTGCTTGCGGACGATCGCCACGACGACGTCGCCGAAGAGCTCGACCGAGTACTCCGGCCCGCTCGCGTACGGCTCCACCAGCACCTGCGCCGGCACGGGCAGGCCACGTTCGTTGTGGGTCACCGACAGCAGCGCCGCCGCCTGGGACGCCACCGACTCGGGTGTCTCGCACCGCAACACCCCGACGCTGCCCGAGCCCTCGGCCGGTTTGAGCACCACCGGGAACTCGGTGGCCGCCGCGACCGCCGCGGCCACCGACGTCACGACCGTGCACTTCGGTGCCATCGCCGCCAGCGTGGCGCGCTGGTGGGCCTTGTTGCGGCAGTCGGTGACGGCGTCCGGGTCCGGGCCGGGCAGGCCCAGCTTCGCCGCGATCCGCGCCGCGACCGGGATGAAGTACTCCGAGCTGGTCGTCACCCCGGCCGGTTCGCCGATGTCGGCAGCGAGGACCGCACACGGGTCGGCGGTGTCGACCTGCACGACGCGGACGCCGTCTTCGGCCGCGTACGGGTACCGGTCCGGGTCGGCCGCCGCCAGCACCGGCTCGTAGCCGAGCTCGCGGGCCCGGCGGGCGAACAGCCGTCCGGTGCCGGTGGTGTTGCTTTCGACGAGCAGCAGGGTCCGCATCACGCCGCCGCGGCGGGCGCCAGGCCGCGCCGGCCCCAGTTCAGCCACGTCCACGAGCCGCCGGGCTCGGTCGGCGCGACGACTTCGTACGGCTCGGCCGCGCCCGGGTGCGCCAGCCCCTGGGCCTGCAGCCACTCGTCGGAGTAGACGGTGTCCTGGTAGCGGTAGCCCTCATCGGGCAGCAGCGCGACGACCGTGGCGTCCGGGTTCCGCCGCGACCACCAGTCGGCGACCTTGAAGGACGCGCCGCTGGTCGGGCCCATGAACAGGCAGTGCCGCGCGTACAGCTCGCGAGTCGCGGCGAACGCCTCCGCGGCGCCGATCCAGTGCACCTGGTCGTAGCTTTCGTGCGCGACGTTGGGCGGCACCAGGCTGTTGCCGAGCCCGCGCAGCACCCGCGGGCCGTCGGGCTGGCCGAAGATCGCGCTGCGCTGGGTGTCGACGCCGATCAGGTTCAGCTCGGGGGCGAGCATCCGCAGGAACGAGCTGGTGCCCGACGTCGACCCGCCGGAGCCGACCGCGCCGACCAGGCAGTCCGGCACGCCGATCGTCTCGGCGAGCTGCTCGGCGACCAGCGCGTAGGACGCCGGGTTGTCGGGATTGCTGTACTGGCCGGGCACCCAGTGGTTCGGGTACTCCGCACGCAGCTCCTCCAGCCGGTCGAGCCGGGCGCGCTGGAACCCGCCGACCGGGCTGGGCTTCGGGCAGATCTCGACGCGGGCGCCGAGGTGCTCGAGGCGGCGCTTCAGCGGGGCGTCGATCGCCGGGTCGCCGACGATCGTGAGCGGGTAGCCGCGCAACCGGCAGACCATGGCGAGGCCGAGGCCGAAGGTGCCCGAGGACGTCTCGAGCACGGTGGTGCCGGGGCCTACGTCGCCGCGCTCTTCGGCGCGGTCGAGCATGAACCGGGCGGGCAGCAGCTTCATCAGGCCGAAGGCGGCGACGTGGAAGTTGGGCCGGATGCGGATGATCCGGGGCAGCTCGGTGGCTTCCACGACGGACCGGCTGACAGCGTGGCTGACGGGGGTGGCAAGGGTCATCGGACTCACCTCTCGGTTTCGAACTGCCAGGTTTCGGTGACATCGAGCCGGGTCGCGGCGAACTCCAGCCGGGCCGGGGTTTCGGCGTCGGCCGCGTCGAAGATCAGGCCGGCGACGTCGCCGCTGTGCGCGACCTGCACGCCGGCGGCCCCGGCGGCGCGGGCGACGGCGAGGATGTCGTCCAGCCCCGGGATGGGCAGGTGGCGCTGGTTGAGCAGGGTGCTGGCGGTGGCGACGCGGCCGAGCAGCCGCGCGTCGCCGTCGTTGACGGCCCGGCGGAGCAGGCCGCGCAGCGGGCGGAACGCTTCGATCTCCCACGACGTGTAGCGCGCGGGCGGGAGTTCCAGGGTGTCGACGCCGCGGCCGCCCGGGCTGGTGCCGAAACCCAGCACGGCCAGCGGCATCAGCTCGCCGAGGTCTTCGATCGGCTCGCCTTCGCGGTGTGCGAAGACCACCGCGCGGCCGCCGTACATCAGGGAGTCGGACGCGGTTTCGGCTTCGACGGCGAGCGCGCCGACCTCGGCCGGGGCGAGCCGGCGGCCGGTCGCGGCGAGCACCGCGCCGATCGCCGAGGTCACGTCCGCCGTCGACGACCCGAAGCCGCGGCACAGCGGGATGTCGCTGGTGATGTCGAGCAGCCCGCCCGGCACCGGGTACCCGAGCCGGGCCAGCGTCAGGTCGGCGGCGCGGCGGGCCTTGCTGCGCCACGCGGGCCGCACGGTCGTACCGGCGTCCTCGGTGGGCAGGAACGTCGCGCGGGTGCTGTAGAGCGGGCAGGGCAGCGTGACCAGGCCGCGGCGCAGCTTGTCGCCGGTGACGAAGACCCCTTGCAGGATCTCGCCGTGGTGGGCGTCAACGCGGAAGCTGCCCGCGCGCGGGTCGGTGACGGTAGCCGGGGCGGGTGCGGCGACCGCGAGGTCCTCGGTCATGGCGTTCTCCTTCACTCGTCGGCGGTCACGGCCAGCCCGGCCAGCACGGCCCGCGCCAGCTCCGCCACGTGCGGCGGTTCGACCATGTCCCAGTGGTGGCCCGGAACCGGCGTCACCGTGAGCTCGCCGCGCGTGCGGGCGCGCCAGCTCTCCGGGCGCACCTCCGGGCGGCCCTTCACCGGGTGGGTGCCGGTGGAGGTGATGAGGTGGATGCCGGTGTCGACGACCGCGCGGCAGCGGTAGGCCTCGACCGCGTCCTTGCCGGCCAGGTAGACCCGGGCCATCTGCTCGACGACGGCGTTGCCCGCGACTTCGGAGACCATGCCGCGGTCGCGGGCCTCGGCGAGCATCTCGTCCAGCGTGTCGGCCGCCCCGGGTGCGAGTTTCAGGACGGCCTCGCCGAACCAGGCCAGCGGGTCGCTGGTGTCGATGTCGGGCAGGGGGTTGCCGTAGTCGTCGACGCCGAGGACGGTCGCGTCGATGACGCACAGGTGCTCGACCGCGCGGCCCGCGGCTTCCAGCTGCGCGGCCATTTCGAAGGCCACCGACCCGCCCTGCGACCAGCCGGCGAGCCGGATCGGCCGGTCCCCGGCGACCGGCAGGAGGTCGGCGACGAACGCCGCGGCCAGTTCCTCGATGGTGTGGACCGGGTCTTCGCCGGGTGCGAAGCCGGGGGCCTGCAGGCCGAACACCGGCAGCGCCGGGTCCAGCTCGGCGACCAGCTGCAGGTAGGGGAACGGGCTGCCCGCGGTGGGCGGCAGCAGGAACAGCGGCGCGACACCGGCGCGTCCCGGCGAGAGCGGGACGACCAGTCCCCCGCCGCTGTCCCCGGCGCGGATGTGGTCGGCCAGCGCCCGGACGGTCGGCGCGCGGAACACCTCGGCCAGTCCGACGGTGGCGCCCAGCTCGGCCTTGATCCGGTCGACCAGCACCACCGCGAGCAGCGAGTGGCCGCCGACCTCGAAGAAGCCGTCGGTGACCCCGACGCGGCGTCCCAGCAGGTCTTCCCAGAGCTTGGCCAGGGCCATCTCCAGCTCGTCGCGCGGCAGGACGCCGGACGTCGAGACCGGCTTGGTGTCCGGTGCGGGCAGGGCGACGCGGTCGATCTTGCCGTTCGAAGTAAGCGGCAAAGTGTCCAAAGTGGTCAGGGTCGACGGCACCATGTACTCCGGCAGCCGCTCGGCCAGGTGGGCCCGCAACGCATCGGCATCCACTGTGGACGGTGCGACGTAGCCGGCGAGGGCGCCGGCGCGGACCACGGCGACCGCTTCGGTGACGCCGGGGCCGCCGACCAGCGCGGCCTCGATCTCCCCCAGCTCGATGCGGTAGCCGCGGACCTTGACCTGGTGGTCGGTGCGGCCGACGAACTCCAGCCGCCCGTCCGGCAGGTACCGGGCCAGGTCCCCGCTGCGGTAGAGGCGGCCGGGGCCGAACGGGTTGGGCACGTACTTGGCCGCGGTCAGGCCCGGGCTGCCGGCGAAGCCGCGGGCGACCCCGGCGCCGCCGGCGTACAGCTCGCCGGTGACGCCGACCGGGACCGGGCGCAGGTGCTCGTCGAGCAGGTAGACCTCGGTGTTCCAGATCGGCCGCCCAACCGAGATCGGCGTGGTGACGCATTCGGCGGCGGGCAGCAGGTTGATCACGTTGGCCACCGACGTCTCGGTGTGGCCGTACTCGTTGGCCACGATGACTTCGGGTGCGTTCTCGCGCCAGAACTCCAGTGCCTCGGCGGTGAGCTGCTCGCCGCCGACGACCAGGTGCGCGGCCGCGGCCGCCGCCCCGGGCTCCAGACAGCGGCGCAGCGGTTCGAGGTGGGCCGGGGTGAGCTTGACGAAGCTGAACTTCCGGCCGCTGGACAGCACGTCCGCGAGCCCCGCGACCGGGTGCTCGTCCTCCGGCACCAGCGTCACCGTCGTGCCGCACAGCAGCGGCAGGAACAGCCCGGTGACGGTGAGGTCGAAGGCGAGCGAGGAGTGCACGGGCGCGCCGTCGCCCTCGTCGGCGCGGTAGGCCTGGCGGCACCAGTCGAGGTAGTGCAGCACCCCGCGGTGGCTGATCATCACGCCCTTGGGGCGGCCGGTGGAGCCGGAGGTGTAGATGACGTAGGCGAGGTTTTCCGGGTCGACGACCGGGTCGGCCCACGGCGCCGGGTCGTCGGCCACGGCCTCGTCCGCGAAGACGACGACGTCGCCGAGGTTCTCGTCGGCGTACCGGCGGGTGGTGACGAGCACGCGGGCGCCGGCCTGGCGGAGCATGTACTCCTTGCGGTCCTGCGGGTAGGCCGGGTCGAGCGGGATGTAGTGGCCGCCGGTCTTGAGGATGGCCAGCAGCACCGGCAGCAGCAGCGGCCCGCGTTCGCAGAGCACGCCGACCGGGGTTTCGACGCCGACGCCCTGGGCGCGCAGGCGCTGGGCCAGCCGGGTCGCGCGGGTCTCCAACTCGGCGTAGGTCAGCTCGACGGCGCCGCACCGGACGGCGATCGCGTCCGGGTTGGAAAGGGCCTGGTCGGCGATCCGGCCGTGCAGCGTGCCGCGCAGATAGGGCTCGGCGGTGGCGTTCCAGGTGTCCAGGAGCAGCGTGCGCTCGTCGGCACCGAGGATGTCGACTTCGGACAGTCGGGCGGCGGGGCGGGCGGCCAGCTCGGTGAAGAGGCGGACGAAGTGCTCGCCCATCCGCGCCATCCGGACCTGGTCGAACAGCGCCGTCGCGTACTCCAGCACGCCGGCCACGGAGCCGTCGGCCTGGCGGACGAAGGAGATCATCAGGTCGAACTTCGCCGTCGACGACTCCTGGTCCACGGAGGACACCGTGAGGTCGCCCAGCGCGCCTTCGCCTTCGGAGGCGTCGTAGACGGCGAACATCACCTGGACGACCGGGGTGTGCGCGAGGTCGCGTTCCGGGGCCAGTTCCTGGACGAGGCGTTCGAAGGGCAGGTCCTCGTGGGACTGGTCGGCCAGCCGCGCCACCTTGACGCGCTCGGCCAGCGTCGCGAAGTCCGGGTCGCCGGAGAGGTCGCCGCGGGCGACGACGGTGTTCACGAAGAACCCGACCATGTGCTCCAGCTCGGCCCGCGAACGGCCGGCGACGGGAGTGCCGACGGCGATGTCCTCACGGCCGGTGTGCCGGCCCAGCACGACGTACGCGGCGGCGAGCAGCGTCACGAACGGCGTCGCACCGACCGCTTTGCCCTGGTCGATCACGGCTACCGCCGCCGGCGCCGGGATGGTGAACCGGACCGACGCGCCGTGGTGGTCGCGAGTGGCCGGGCGCGGGCGGTCCGCGGGAAGTTCGAGGGTCTCCAGGCCGGCGAGCCGGTCCTTCCAGTAGGCCAGTGCCACTTCGTGGACGTCCGGCCGGGACTGTTCCCAGACGGCGAAGTCCGCATAGGACAGTTCGATCGGCGGCAGCTCGGCACCGGTGTAGAGCTTGCGCAGGTCGTCGAGCAGGACCGGCAGGGACCAGCCGTCGCAGGCGATGTGGTGGACGTTGAGCGCCAGCACGTGCCGTCGGGGCGTCTCACGGACCAGCATCGCCCGGAACACCGGGCCGGCGGCGAGGTCGAACGGGCGGCTCACGTACTCCGCCAGTACGGCGTCGACGTCGCCCTCGACCACCGGCAGCTCGACCGGGGCCGGGGCGCCGATGACCTGACGCGGCTTGTTGTCCTCGGCGACGTAGGTCGTGCGCAGGATCTCGTGGCGCGCCACCAGGGCGTCGAGGGCGCGCTGCAGGGCGTCGACGTCGAGGTCGCCGTCCAGGCGGAGCAGGAGCGGCACGGCGTACTCGGCGCTGTCCGGGTCGAGGCGGTCGAGGAACCACAGCCGCTGCTGGCCGGCCGAGAGCGGCAGCGGGACGTCGCGGTCGGCGCGGCCGAAGGTGCGGACCGGCGCGGTGGCCCGGCCGCGCAGCCGCCGGGCGAGCACCGCGGCCCGCAGCCGGGCGGCGCGATCGGTGTCGCCTCCGGCGTCCGTGCGGGTGTCGAACGTGGTCATGCGCTGGCCTCCTCGGAGAGGGAGTCGAGAAGCTCCTGCTCGGACATGCCGGCGAGCTCGGCCTCGATCTCGGTGTGGACCACCGCGGCGAGCGCGGTGACCGTGGTGGTCTGGAAGAGCACGGGCAGGGACAGGTCCACCCCGAACGCGGCCTGCAGCCGCATGCGGACCTTGGCGGCGAGCACGGAGTGCCCGCCCAGTGCGAAGAAGTCGTCGCCGAGCCCGACGCGGGGCACGCCGAGCACCTCGGCCCAGATGTCGGCGATCAGCTGCTCCTCGGGACTGCTGGGGGCGACGTAGTCCGCCGTCTCCTCGGCCGGTTCGGGCAGCGCGGCCCGGTCGAGCTTGCCGCTGGCGTTGACCGGCATGACGTCGAGCACGACGAACGCGGACGGCACCAGGTGCTCCGGCAGCCGTTGGACCAGGTCAGTGCGCAGATCGGCTGCTGTGATGTCGCCGACGACGTACGCGACCAGGCGTTTCTGCCCGGCCGGGTCCGGCTTGGCGAGCACGACCGCCGCGGTGAGCGCCGGGTGGGCCCGCAGCGCGGACTCGACTTCACCGAGTTCGATGCGGAAGCCGCGGATCTTGACCTGGTCGTCGGTCCGGCCCAGGAACTCGAGATTCCCGGCGCGGGTGCGGCGGACCAGGTCGCCGGTGCGGTACATCCGCCCTCCGGCCGGGTTGGCGACGAACCTGCTCGCGGTGAGCCCCGGACGCCCGAAGTACCCGCGGGCCAGACCCGGGCCGGCGACGTACAGCTCGCCCGCGACGCCTGGTGGCACCGGCTGGAGCCGGTCGTCCAGCACGTACGCCTGGGTGTGCTTGAGCGCACCGCCGATGGTCACCTGCTGTCCCGGCACCAGGGGTTCGCTGACCGTCGAGACGACCGTGGCTTCGGTCGGGCCGTACATGTTCAGCATCCGACGGCCCGGCGCCCACTTCGCGACCAGCTCGGGCGGGCAGACGTCGCCGCCGACGACGACCGTGCGGAAGTCCGGCAGATCCGGGTCCTCCACTGTGGCCAGTGCCGCGGGCGGGATCAGCGCGTGAGTGACGCGCCCTTCGGCGAGGACGTCCCGCAGCTGGTCCCCCAGCAGCGGCCCCGGCGGGGTGACGACCAGCGCGGCTCCGGTCATCAGGGAGGCGCAGAGTTCGAGGACCGAGGCGTCGAAGCTGGGTGACACGTACTGCAGGACCCGGTCGCCGGGGCCGACCTGGTAGGCGTCGACGGTGTTGGCCACCAGCGTGCCGAGGCCGGCGTGGCTGACGACGACGCCCTTCGGCCGTCCGGTGGAGCCCGACGTGTAGATCACGTACGCCGCGTTCTCCGGCTCGACCCCGACGTCCAGCGGGCTGTCGTCCATTGTGGACTCCGGCAGCTCCCGGAGGGTGAGCACCGGGTCGGCGTCGTCGAGCATGTAGCGGATGCGCTCCTCCGGGTAGCTCGGGTCGACCGGCAGGAACGCGGCTCCGGTCTTGACGACCGCGAGCTGCGCGACGACCAGGTCGGCCGAACGCGGCAGCAGCAGCGCGACCACCGTCTCCGGCGCGGCACCGCGAGCCCGCAGGACGCGGGCCACGCGGTTGGCCGCCTTGTCCAGTTCGCCGTAGGTCAGCGAGTCCGGTCCGGCCAGCACGGCCGGGGCGTCCGGATCACGTCGCACCTGAGCTTCGACCAGCCCCGCGAACGTCCCGCCGGGGGCGGTGCCGTCGAGCGGGGTGACCTCGGCCGCGTCGAGCATCGCGATGCGGTCCACCGGGCGCCGCGGATCGGCGGCGAACCCGGTCAGCAGCCGGACGTAGCGCTCGGCGAACGCGGCGACCGTCTCCTCGTCGAAGAGCGCGACGGGGTATTCGAGGACGCCGTCGACCGCGCCGGTGGGCTGCTCGCGCAGCACCATGGCGAGGTCGAACTTGGCCGCGCCCGTCTCGATGCCGAGGGGCTCGCAGTCGAGGTCGCCGAGTTCCCAGCCGCCTTCGGAGACCGTCTGCAGCGCGAACATCAGCTGCACCAAAGGGTTGCGGCTGGGGTCACGCTCGGGCCGGAGTTCGGCGACGACCCGGTCGAACGGGACTTCCTGGTGGCTGAAGGAGTTCAGCGCCGTCTCGCGGACGCGCTCCACGAGCTCGGTGAAACCGGGCGAGCCCGTCAGGTCCGCGCGCAGGGCGAGCGTGTTGACGAACTGGCCGATCAGCCGCTCGGTGTCCGGGTGGTCGCGGCCGGCGACCGGGCTGCCGATCGCGAACTCGCGCAGTCCGGTGTGGCGGGAGACGAGGACCTGGAATCCGGCGAGCAGCGTCATGAACAGGCTGGCCCGGGCTTCCGCGCCCAGCTCGCCGAGCCGGGTGGCCAGCTCCGCCGGGACGCTGAACTCGTACCGCGCGCCCCGCGGGTCGCGCACCGCCGGCCGGGGCCGGTCGGCAGGCAGCTGCACGACCTGGGGCACGCCGGCGAGCTGCGTCCGCCAGAACTCGACGTCCGCTTCGGTGGGCTGGGACCAGGTCGCGACGTCGGCGTACTGCACCGGCAGCGGCGCCAGGTCGACGCCTGCGTAGAGGTCGCGCAGTTCCTCGGCGAGGATGCCTTCGGACCAGCCGTCGAGCACGATGTGGTGCGCCGACAACACCAGCACGTGGTCGTGCTCGGCCAGGCGTCCGAGCGCCGCCGAGAACACCGGCCCGGTGGCGAGGTCGATGGGCCGCGCCTCCAGGACCTGCGCCACCTCGTCGATGTCGGTGACCGGCAGTGGGACCGGCCCGGCCGGGTCGACGACCTGCTTGGGCTCGCCGTCCAGCTCCACGAACCGGGTCCGCAGGATCTCGTGCCGCTCGACCAGCTTCGTCAGGGCGGCGGCGAGCGCGTCGACGTCCAGGGTGCCGCGCAGCCCGACGGCGTTGGGCACCAGGTATTCCGCGCTCGACGGCGCCATCCGGTCGGCCAGCCACATGCCGACCTGCACCCCCGCGAGGGGCGCGGGGCCGGCCGGCCGCTTCGGGATGGCCTGGAACTCGCGGTGGGTGGCGCGGGTGACGGCGTCGGCGAGTTCCGCGACCGTGGGCGAGTCGAAGATCAGCCGGATCGGGATGTCGGCCGAGAGCCGCTTGCGCAGCTCGGCGACCACCCGCACGCCCAGCAGGGAGTGCCCGCCCAGGTCGAAGAAGTTGTCGTCCGCGCCGACCCGCTCGACGCCGAGCACGCTCTGCAGCACCTCGGCGACCAGCTCCGCGACCGGCCCTTCCGGGGCCCGGTACTCCGCGCCGGCCGCGGCCGGCGCGGGCAGCGCCTTGCGGTCGATCTTGCCGCTGGTGGTGGTCGGGAACTCCGGCAGCACGCTCAGCGCCGTCGGCACGAGGTAGACGGGCAGCCGTTCGCGCAGCTGCTCACGGACCTCGGCCTCGGTGAGCGTGACGCCGGCCTGCGCGGTGACGTACCCGGCGAGGCGCTTGTCCCCCGGCGACGGCTGCCACACCGTCACGGCCGCCTCCCGGACACCCGGCAGCTCCAGGAGCACCTGCTCGACCTCGCCGGGCTCGACGCGGATGCCGCGGATCTTGACCTGCGAGTCTTGCCGGCCGAGGAAGGTCAACGCGCCGTCGGGGGTGCGCAGGCCGCGGTCGCCGGTGCGGTAGAGCCGCTCGCCGGGGACGAACGGGCTGGCCAGGAACGCCGCCGCCGTCTTGCCCGGGTTGCCGAGGTAACCGCGCGCCAGGCCGACACCGCCGATGAACAGGTCACCGGGGACGCCGACCGGGACCGGCCGGAAGTGCTCGTCGAGGACGTGGATCTGGTTGTTCGCGATCGGCGAGCCGACGCTCACCGAGCCCGCGCCGTCGAGGTCGGACCGGAGGCACTCGCGCATGGTCGAGTCGATCGACACCTCGGTGGCGCCCCACTGGTTGTGCAGGGTCGCGTTCTCGCCCAGCCGGTCGAAGAACAGCTTCAGCAGCTCCGGCTGGAGCGCCTCGCCGCTGGTGATGACGTTGCGCAGCGGCTTGAGGGCCGCGCGGTCGGCCGGGGTCAGCTGCTCCAGGAAGAGCGTCAGCATGCTGGGCACGAACTGCAGGTTCGACACCTGGTGCTTGACGGCGCCGGCCAGGATCGCGGCCGGGTCGCGGTGCAGGCCCGGCGGGATCAGCGCGACCCGGCCGCCGACGATGAGCGGCCACAGGCATTCCACGGCCGCGTCGTCGAACACCAGGGTCGTCTTCTGCAGGACGCCCTCGCCCGGCTGGAGGCGGTAGGTGTCCTGGTGCCAGCGCAGCCGGTTGACCCAACCGCGGTGGGTGCTGGCGACGCCCTTCGGCTTCCCGGTGGAGCCGGAGGTGTAGTAGATCGAGACCAGGTTGTCCGGGTGGGTGGTGTCGACCAGTTCGGGCCCTTCTCCGTCCAAACCGGACACTTCGAGGAAGGTGACCTCGCTGCTTTCCGGCGTCGGCGCTCCGGCGTTGACCAGGCAGACCGGTGAGTGGGCGTCGCCGAGGATGCCGAGGACGCGCGGTTCGGGGGCGTCGGTCTCGATCGGGACGAACGCGCCGCCGGCCTTGAGGATCGCGACCAGGCCGACGATCAGGTCGATCGAGCGGTCCATCCGCAGCCCGACCGGGACGTCCGGGCCGACACCGCGCTCGGCCAGCCGGGCGGCGAGAACTCCGGCCCGGCGTTCCAGCTCGGCGTAGTCGATGTGCTCGTCCAGGTACTCGACGGCTGTCGCATCTGGCGTCTTGCGGGCTTGCGCGGTGATGAGCTGGTGCAGGCAGACGTCCTCGTCGTAGGCGACTTCCGTGTTGTTGACGCCGTTGATCAGGTGCTCACGTTCGGTGGTGCTGAGGAGGTCCAGCTCGCCGACCGGGGTCTCGGGCGCGTCGGCGATCCGCTGCAGGAGCGTCGTGAAGTGGCCGGCCAGTCGCTCGATCGTCGTCGTGTCGAACAGGGCCGTCGGGTACTCGAAGATGCCGGTCAGCGCGCCGTCGGCGTCCTGGGCGAGGGCGAGTTCGAGGTCGAACTTGCTGACCCGGGTGTCGACGGCCAGCCGCTCGACGTCCAGACCGGGTAGGGCCCACCCGGCTTCGTCGTTGTTCTGCAGCGCGAACACGATCTGCACCAGCGGGGTGCGGGTGAGGTCGCGCTGCGGGCGCAGCAGTTCGACGATCCGGTCGAAGGGGACGTCGTCGTGGTCGAACGCGGCCAGCGTGCCGGTGCGGACGCGGGTCAGCAGCTCGGTGAAGGCCGGGTCGCCGGTCAGGTCCGCGCGCAGCGGCACGGTGTTGACGAAGTGCCCGACCAGCGGCTCGGTCTGCGGGTGGCTGCGGCCGGACACCGGGGTGCCGATCGCGAAGTCCCGCATGGCCGTGTAGCGGCCGATGAGCACCTCGAACGCGGCCAGCACGGTCATGAAGAGGCTCGCGCCGTGCCCGGCACCCAGTGTCGCCAGCTTGCCGACGACCTCCGCGGGCACGTGCACCGGCGTCTTGGCGCCAGCGATGTCCCGCACGAGAGGCCGCGGGCGATCGGCGGGCAGTTCCGCGACGTGCGGCATCCCGTCGAGAGCCTCCCGCCAGAAGGCGAGCCCGGCTTCGTCGGACGCGGCGGCCTGCCACGCGGCGACGTCGCCGAACTGCACCGGCAGCGTGGCCGGGCGGATCCCGGCGTAGTGGTCGCGCAGCTCGGCGGCCAGGACGCCCATGGACCAGCCGTCGGCGACGATGTGGTGCAAGCACAGGACGAGCACGTGGTCGGTGGCCGACACCCGGCCGAGCGCGGCCCGGAACACCGGACCGTGCTCGATGTCGAGCGGAATGTCCACCTGAGACCGGACGAACGCCTCGACGTCGGTCACGTCGGTGACCGGGAGCGGCATCGGCCGCACCGCGTCGACGACCTGCACGGGCTCGCCATCGACTTCGACGAACCGGCTGCGCAGCACCTCGTGTCGCGCCACCAGCGCCGACAGCGCGCCGGTGAGCGCCTCGACGTCGAGGTCACCCTCGATCCGCAGGGCCAGCGGGACCAGGTACTCGGCGGACCCCGGCGCCAGCCGTTCGGCGAACCAGAGGCCACGCTGCACCGGCGACAGCGGCGTACGAGCGGAGCGGTCACGAGCCAGGATCGGCTCGAAGTCCACTGTGGACGCTTCCGGCACCAGCCGGGCAAGGGACGCGATCGTGGGCGCTTCGAACAGTGCCCGCACACCCAGCCGGACGCCGAACTCGGTGCGCATCCGGCCGGTCACCTTCGCCGCCAGCAGCGAGTGTCCACCGAGGGCGAAGAAGTTGTCCTCCACACCCGGTTCGGGGATGCCGAGGACGTCGGCCCAGATCGCGGCCAGCGTGCTTTCGGTGGACGTCCGGGGCGCGACGTGCCCGGTGCTGACCAGCCGAGGCGCGGGCAGGGCCGGGCGGTCGAGCTTGCCGTTGGCCGTGCGGGGCAGTTCTTCCAGGGGCACGATCGCCGACGGGACCAGGTGGTCCGGCAACTGCGCGGCGGCGTACTCCGCGACCGCGGCCGGGTCGGCGGTGCCGACGACGTAGGCGACCAGGAGCCCGTCGCGAGCCACGACCGCGGCCTGCGTGACGCCTTCGAACCGGGCCAGCACGGCCTGGACTTCGCCGGGTTCGACGCGGAAGCCGCGGATCTTGACCTGGTCGTCGGCGCGGCCGGCGTACTCCAGCACGCCGTCGCCGTTCCACCGGGCGAGGTCGCCGGTGCGGTACAGCCGCTCCCCCGCGCCGAACGGGTTCGCGACGAACCGCTCGGCGGTGGCGCCGGGCTGCCCGAGGTACCCGTGGGCGGTGCCGACGCCGGCCAGGTACAGCTCGCCGGCCACACCGGTGGGCACCGGCTGAAGGAGGGCGTCGAGGACGTAGGCGTGCTTGCCGGTGAGCGGCCGCCCGATCGGAACCGGCCCGTCGACCGCCGTCACCACGTGGAAGGTGCTGAAGCCCATGGTCTCAGCCGGGCCGTACCCGTTGATCACGGCGACCTGCGGGTACTGGCGCAGCACCTTCGCCAGGTGCGCGGGTGACGCCGCTTCACCGCCGGTCATCGCGCGGCGGACCGTCTCGAACACCGCCGGGTGCTCGTCGAGCAGGAAGTTGAACAGGCTCGCCGAGACGTCCAGGACCGTGACGTCGTGCGCCACGACCAGGTCCTCGATCAGGGCCGGGTCGGGACGCTGGCCGGGCTGGAGAACGACCTTGCCGCCGGCCATCAGCGGGCCGAGCAGCTGGGTGCCGAAGGCGTCCCACGAGACCGGCGCGCACTGCAGCCAGACGTCGTCCGGGCCGAACCCGGCGTAGTCCTGGCCGGTCAGCGTGCCGACGACGGCCCGGTGCGGGGCCGCGACGGCCTTGGGCACGCCGGTGGAGCCGGAGGTGAACATGACGACGGCGAGGTCGTCCGGGCTGCCGGGCAGGCCGAGGACACCGCCGTCGCGGACGGCGATCGCGGCCGCGTCGGCCGCGACGTCGATCCGGCGCCAGGGCAGGTCACGTCCGTCGGTGAGGACGAGCGCGGCCGACGTCCGGCGCAGCGCCCCGACCAGGCGTTCGGCCGGGAAGTCCGGGTCGAGCACGGTGTAGGCGGCGCCGGCCTTGAGGACGGCGAGCAGCGCGACGGCCAGCCGCGGGCCGCGTCCGATGTGGACCCCGACGAGGTCGCCGTGGCGGACGCCCTCGGCGATCAGGTGCCGGGCGAGGCGGTTGGCTTCGGTGTCGAGGGCGCCGTAGGTGACGTCCGCGCCTTCGAAGACGAGCGCGGTCGCGTCCGGCGTCCACGCGGCCTGCCGCTCGACCAGCTCGTGCAGCCGCATCGCGGGGGCCGTCGTCGTGGTCGTGCCCTGGGCCAGGAGAGCCGCGCGCTCGTCCGCGGTGAGCAGGTCCAACGCCGTCACCGGGACGTCCGGAGCGGACACGGCGGCCGTCAGGAACCGGGCGAACCGGGCCGCGATCGACTCCGCCGTCGAGGCGTCGAACAGGTCGGCCGCGTACTCCAGCTGGCCGGTCAGACCGCCCGGGGTGCCATCGGCGGCGCGGTTCTCCTCGATACCGGCGGTCAGGTCGAACTTCGCGACGTCCCGCTGGACCGCGACGCCTTCTGCGGACAGACCGGGCAGCCGCAGTTCGCCGGCGACGTTGTTCTGCAGCACCAGCATCACCTGGAACAGCGGGTGCCGCGCCGCCGACCGGGCCGGGTTGAGCTCTTCGACGACCCGCTCGAACGGGACGTCGGCGTGCGCCAGCGCGGCGAGACCGGTGTCGCGGACGCGGTCCAGGAGCTGCCGGAACGTCGGCTGCCCGGAGACGTCGGTGCGCAGCACCAGGGTGTTGACGAAGAACCCGGCCAGGTCGTCGAGCGCGGTGTCGCCGCGGCCGGCGACGACGGCGCCGAGCGGGACGTCGTCCCCGGCGCCGAGCCGCGACAGCAGTGCGGCGAACCCGGCCTGCAGGGCCATGAACAGCGTCGCTCCGCTGCCCCGGGCCAGGTCGGCCAGGGCCGCGTGGACGTCGGCGCCGAGCGCGAAGTCCACGGCCCCGCCGCGGTGGGTCGCGACAGCCGGGCGCACCCGGTCCGCGGGCAGAGCCACCTCTTCAGGGGCGCCGGCGAGCGTCTCGCGCCAGAACCCGATTTGCCCGGCCAGCTCGGTTTCGTCGAGGACTTCGCGCTGCCAGAGCGTGTAGTCCGCGTACTGGACCGGCAACGGCGCCCACGTCGGCGCCTGCCCGGTGACGCGGGCGGCGTAGGCCGTGGACAGGTCACGCAGCATCGGCGCGGCGGACCAGCCGTCACTGGCGATGTGGTGCAGGACCAGCAGCAGGACGTGATCGTCGGCGGCGATCTCGACGAGGTGGGCCCGCAGTGGCAGCTCCGTCCGCAGGTCGAAGACGTGCGACGCGGCCGCCGAGAGCACCCCCGGCAGTTCGTCCTCGGTGGACTGCGTGATCGTCCACGGCACCGAAGGCGCGGTCAGGATCTCCTGCCACGGCTCGCCCTCGTGCGACGGGAAGACCGTGCGCAGGGCTTCGTGCCGCTCGACGACATCGGCCAACGCTGCCCGCAGCGCGGCGACGTCGAGGGTGCCACGCAGCCGCAGGGCACGGGGGACGTCGTAGCCGGCGTTGGCTTCCTCGGCCTGGTCGACGAACCACAGCCGTTGCTGCGCGAACGACAGCGGCAGCCGTTCGGGACGCTCGCGGCGGGTCACCGGCGGCCGCGCCGGGGCGGCGTCCCCGAGCACTTCGGCGAGGCCCGCGACGGCCGGGGTCCGGAACAGGTCGCGGATGCCCAGCTCGACGCCGAGGACCGCGCGGACGCGGCCGATCAGCCGGGCGGCCAGCAGCGAGTGGCCGCCGAGGTCGAAGAACCCGTCGTCGACGCCGACCTCGGCCAGCCCGAGCACCTCGGCGAAAAGTCCACAGAGGACGTTCTCGGTGACGGTCCGCGGGCGCCGGGACGACGTCGCCGCGAACTCCGGTGCCGGCAGCGCACGGCGGTCGAGCTTGCCGTTGGCCGTCCGGGGCAGCTCGGCCAGGGGCACGATCGCCGAGGGCACCAGGTAGTCCGGCAGCCGCTCGCCCACGTAGGCCCGCAGCGCAGCGGGTTCGGCGTCGCCGACGACGTAGCCGATGAGCCGGCCGTCGCGGACGATCACGGCGGCCTGCTCGACGCCGTCGTGGCGGGCCAGCACGGCCTGCACCTCGCCGGGCTCGACGCGGAAGCCGCGGACCTTGACCTGGTCGTCGGCGCGGCCGACGTACTCCAGCACGCCCTCGGCGTTCCAGCGGACCAGGTCGCCGGTGCGGTACATCCGCTCGCCGGCGTTGAACGGGTCGGCCACGAACCGCTCGGCCGTCGCGCCGGGCAGGCCGCGGTAGCCGTCGGCGAGACCGTGGCCCGCGAGGTACAGCTCACCCGTGACGCCGGGGGCGGCCAGGGCGAGGTGCGTGTCGAGGACGTAGGCGCGCTTGCTCGCGACCGGGCGGCCGATCGGGATGGCCGGGCCGCCGAGGTCGGCGGCGGTGATCGGGTGGAACGTCGTGTAGCCCATGCTCTCGGCCGGGCCGTAGCCGTTGATCAGCGCGACGTCCGGGTACTCGCGCAGCGCCTTGGTCACGTGGGCGACGGACGCCGGCTCGCCGCCGGTCATCGCCCGGCGCAGCACGCCGAAGACCTGGGGCTCCTGGTCGAGCAGGTAGTTGAACAGGCTCGCCGAAGCGTGCAGCACGGTGACGCCGTGCTCGACGACCAGCGCGGCGATCTTCTCGGGCTCGGGGTTCTGGCCGGGCTGCAGGACCGTGCGGCCGCCGTAGAGCAGCGCGCCGAACAGCTGCAGCGCGAAGCCGTCCCACGACACCGGCGCGCACTGGAGCCACACCTGACCGGCGTCGAAGGGCGCGTAGCCCTGGCCCATCGTGGCGACAACCCCGCGGTGCGACGTCGCGACACCCTTGGGCACGCCGGTCGAGCCGGAGGTGAACATGACACACGCCAGGTCGGCCGGGGTCAGCTCGACGTCCGGGTTGGTGGTGTCCGGGTGGCTCGGCACGGTCGTCAGGATCCGCGTCACGCGGGCCTGCTCGGTGACGGCGGCGAGGCGCTCGGCCGGGTAGCTCGGGTCGAGCAGGGTGTAGGCGGCGCCGGACTTGAGCACGCCGAGCACGGTGACGGCGAAGTCGAAGCCGCGGTCCAGCAGGACACCGACGACCTCGCCGCGCTGGACGCCGTCGTCGAGGAGGTGGTGGGCGACCTGGTTGGCGCGAGCGTTCAGCTCGCCGTACGTCATCGCGGAGCCGTCGAACAGGATCGCGACGGCGTCGGAGTCCTGTCGTTCGACGATGGTGTGCAGGCAGTCCTCGGGCGTGGCGCTCACCTGGACGGCGTTGCCCGAAGCCAGCACGAGGTCGCGGTCGGCGGCCGTGAGCACGTCGAACGCCGCGACCGAGGTCGTGGGCGCGTCGGCGATCTGCTCCAGCAGCCGGACGAACGCGTCGGCCAGCCGCTCGGCGGTGGCGGCGTCGAACAACGCGGTCGCGTACTCGAAGGCGCCGGTGATCCCCCCACCGTTGCCGTGCTCCTCCAGCGCGGCGGTGAGGTCGAACTTGGCCACCGCGCGGGTCACCTCGTACGGCTCGACGTCCACACCGGACAGTTCGGGCGCGGCACTGTCCTGCTGCAGCACCAGCATCACCTGGAACAGCGGGTGCCGCGCCGCCGACCGGGCCGGGTTCAGCTCCTCGACCAGGCGCTCGAACGGGACGTCGTCGTGCTCGAACGCGCTCAGGTCGGCTTCCCGGACGCGGTCCAGCAGCTCGGTGAACGCCGGCGCGCCGCTCACGTCGGTCCGCAGCACCAGGGTGTTGACGAAGAACCCGACCAGATCGTCCAGCGCCGGGTCGGTGCGGCCGGCGACCGGGGTGCCGATCGGGACGTCGTCGCCGGCGCCGAAGCGCGCCAGCAGCGTGGCGAGGGCGGCCTGCAGCACCATGAACAGGGTCGCGCGCCGCCCGGCCGCCAGCTCCAGGAGCCGCGCGTGCAGCTCGGCCGGGATCGTGACGGCCGCGGCCCCGCCGGCGTGGTCCGCGGTGGCGGGCCGGCCGCGGTCGTAGGGCAGGGCCAGTTCCTCGGGCAGACCGGCCAGGGCGTCCGTCCAATACGCGACGTCGCTGTCGAGTTCTCGTTGCCACAGCGTGTAGTCCGCGTACTGCACGGGCAGCGGCACCCACTCCGGAGCGCGCCCGTCGAGCCGGGCTGCGTAGGCGTCGGCCAGGTCACGCAGCAACACCGGGATCGACCAGCCGTCCCCGGCGATGTGGTGGGTCAGCACGAGCAGGATGTGCTCGCCGCCCTCGCTGAACAGCCACGAGCGCACCGGCGGCGCGGCGGCCAGGTCGAACGGGGTGCGCGCGGCGTCGGCGACCGAGCCGGTGCCGATCTCGAACGGGACCTGGAAAGAGTCGAGGATCACCTGGTGCGGGCCGGCCTCGTCTTCGGCGTAGTAGGTGCGGAGGGACTCGTGGCGACCGGCCACATCGGACAGTGCGGCGGCGAGGGCGGAAGCGTCGACGTCGCCGCGCAGGCGCAGGGCGATCGGCATGTGGTAGGCCGTGTCGTCGGCGTCGAGGCGGGCGAGGAACCAGAGACGCTCCTGGCCCGGGGCCAGCGGCAGCCGCTCCGGCCGGGTCCGCGAGGTGATGGCCGGGCGCGCCACGACAGCGTCACCGAGGCTTTCGCTCAGCCCCGCCACGGTCGGGTTCGCGAACAGGGCCCGCACGGTGACGTCGAGGCCGAGCGTCGTCCGGATCCGGCCGGCGAGCCGGGTGGCGAGCAGCGAATGCCCGCCCAGGTCGAAGAAGCCGTCGTCGATCCCGACCTCGGGCACGCCGAGCACGTCGGCGAACAATGCACACAGCGCGTGCTCGCGGGCGGTCCGCGGCACCCGGCCGGTGGTGGTCTCCACGGCCGGCGCGGGCAGGGCCTTGCGGTCGAGCTTGCCGTTCGGGGTCCGCGGCAGCTCGTCGAGCAGCACGAACGCCGAGGGCACCATGTACGCGGGCAGGGCGGCCGCGACGTGCCGGCGGAGCGTCTCGACATCGGCGGTGCCCACGACGTAGGCGACCAGGCGCTTGTCACCGGGCCGGTCCTCCCGGACGACGACGGCGCGCAGCGCGACCTCGGGGTGGGTGGCCAGCACGGCCTCGATCTCGCCCAGCTCGATGCGGAAGCCGCGGATCTTGACCTGGTGGTCGACGCGGCCGAGGAACCGGATCTCGCCGTCGCGGCGGCGGGCGACCAGGTCGCCGGTGCGGTACATCCGCTCCCCGGTGGCGAAGGGGTTGGCGACGAACCGGTCGGCGGTCAGGTCCGGACGGCCGAGGTAGCCGCGCACGACGCCGTCACCGGCGATGTACAGCTCCCCCGGCACGCCCGGCGGCACCGGCCGCAGCGCGCGGTCCAGGACGTAGACCTGGGTGTTGGCGATCGCGGTGCCGATGGTCGGCGAGCCCGCGCCGACGCGGGCGGTGGTGGACCAGATGGTCGTCTCGGTGGGGCCGTACATGTTGGTGACCGACGCGGCCCGCGCCCGCAGCGCGACGGCGAGGTCGTCGGGCAGGGCTTCGCCGCCGACGAGGACGTGCACGGCGGTCAGGTCGACGGGTTCGGCCAGCAGGGCGTGCCAGAGACTGGGCGTGGCCTGCATGATCGTGACGCCGTCCTCGGCGAGGGTCGCCAGGGCGCGGGTGTCGCGGACGGTGTCGCGGCCGGCGAGCACGACGGTCGCCCCGGCCAGCAGGGGCGCGAAGATCTCCAGCCCGGCGATGTCGAACCCGACCGTGGTGACGGCGAGCAGGCGGTCGCCGTGCGTGATGCCGAATCGATCGACCATGTCCAGCAGGAAGTTCAGCAGCGGCCGGCGCGGGACGACGACACCTTTGGGACGGCCGGTCGAGCCGGACGTGAAGATCACGTACGCCGGGCTGTCCGGGGAGGCGGGGTGCGCGGGGTTGCACGCCGTCCCGATCTCCGCGTCGGTCAGGAGGACGTGGCGTGCCGGGTCGCCGGGCACCGCGCCCACCTCGGTCACGAGCACCAGGGCCGGGTCGGCGTCCTCGAGCATCGCGGCGAGCCGGTCGGCCGGGTAGTCGAGGTCGAGTGCGAGGTAACCGGCGCCGGTTTTGAGGACGGCGAGCATCGCGACGATCAGCTTCTCGTCGCGCGGCAGGGCCAGGGCGACGTACCGCTCGGGTCCGGCGCCCCGCTCGGCGAGGTGGTGCGCGAGCCCGTTGGCCTGGGCGTTCAGTTCGCCGTAGGTCAGCTTCGCGGCACCGAACTCCAACGCCGGCGCGTCCGGGGTGCGGGCGGCCTGGGCTTCGAACAGCTCGATCACCGAGGTGTCCGGCAGCGGCACGGTGGTCTCGTCGTTCGCCGCGGTGAGGGCGGTGGCTTCCGCCGGGGACAGCAGGTCCACTGTGGACAGCGGGGCCGCGGGAGCGTTGACGGCGGCCGTGAGGAGCCGGACGAAGCGGTCGGCGAGGTCGGCCGCGGTGCCCGGGTCGACCAGGTCGGTCGCGTACTCGAGGTAGCCGCCGATCCCGGCCGGCGCGCCGGCCGCGGCGGTGTTCTCCTCCAGGTTGAGGGTGAGGTCGAACTTCGCGGTCGAGGTGGCCACCGGGACGTCCGACGCGGTCGTGCCGGGCAGCGCGAGGTTGGCCGCGACGTTGTTCTGCAGCGCCAGCATCACCTGGAACAGCGGGTGCCGGGCAGTCGAGCGAGCGGGGTTGAGGCGTTCGACGACGCGCTCGAAGGGGACGTCGGCGTGGTCGAACGCCCTGAGGGCGGCTTCCCGGACCCGGCTTACCAGCTCGGTGAAGCTCGGGTCGCCGGAGAGGTCCGTGCGCAGCACGAGGGTGTTGACGAAGAAGCCGACGAGGTCGTCGAGCGCGGCGTCCGGGCGTCCGGCCGAGGGGGTGCCGACCGCGACGTCGTCGCCGGCGCCGAGGCGGGACAGCAGCGCGGCGAACCCGGCCTGCAGCACCATGAACAGCGTCGCGTGCTCGCCGCGGGCGACGTCGAGGAGGCGGGCGTGCAGGTCCGCGTCCAGGGTCACCGGGAGGGCGGCGCCGCGGTGGGTCGCGACCGGCGGGCGCGGGTGGTCGAAGGGCAGGGTGATCTCGTCGGGCAGGCCGGCGAGGGCACCGGCCCAGTAGTCGGCCGAGTCGTCGGCCAGGTCCTGCTGCCACAGCGCGAAGTCCGCGTACTGCACCGGCAGTGGCGCCCAGCCGGGGGCTTCCCCAGTGGCGCGGGCGGCGTAGGCAGTGGACAGGTCGCGCAGCAGCGGGGCGAGGGACCAGCCGTCGCTCGCGATGTGGTGGGTGACGATGACCAGGACGTGGTCTTCGTCGGCGTGGCGCAGCAGCGCGGCCCGCACCGGCAGGTCGGCGGCCAGGTCGAACGCACGCGAGGCGAACTCGTCGACGTCCGCCACGTCCTCGGCCCAGGGCAGCTCGGTGAGCGGCCGGATCTCTTGGCGGGGGACGCCGTCGGTGTCCGGGAACACCGTCCGCAGCGACTCGTGGCGCTCGACGACGTCGGCGAACGCGGCCCGCAGCGCCGGGACGTCGAGCGGGCCGATCAGGCGCAGGGCCCGCGGCACGTTGTAGGCGGCGCCGGCGGCGTCGAGCTGCTCGACGAACCACAGGCTGCGCTGCGCCGACGAGAGCGGCAGCACCTCCGGGCGCGGGCGGGTGGTGATGGCCGGGCGGGCGGCGCGGGCGGTGTCGAGCACCGTGGCCAGCGCGGCCACGGTCGGGGCGCGGAAGACGTCCGCGACGCCGATCCGGGCACCCAGCACCGCACCGATCCGGGCGACAAGCCGCGCGGCCAGCAGGGAGTGGCCGCCGAGGGTGAAGAACCCGTCGTCGACCCCGACGGTTTCGACGCCGAGGACGTCGGCGAAGAGCCCGCAGAGCACTTCTTCACGCGGGGTGCGCGGCGCGCGGCGCGTGCTCGTGCGCTCGGGGGCGGGCAGGGCGCGGTGGTCGAGCTTTCCGTTGGGCGTCAAGGGAAGTGCGGGCAGCAGCACGAACGCCGACGGCACGAGGTGCTCGGGCAGCCGCTCGGCCAGGTACCCGCGGAAGTCGGCCGGCGAGCCGACGACGTAGGCGACCAGGAGCTTCTGGCCCGGCCGGTCCTCGCGGACGACGACGGCGGATCCGGTGACGGCCGGGTGGGTGCCGAGCGCGGTCCGGATCTCCTCCGGTTCGACGCGGAATCCGCGGATCTTGACCTGCTCGTCGGCGCGGCCGATGTACTCCAGGGTGCCGTCGGCGCGGCGACGCACGAGGTCGCCGGTGCGGTACATCCGCTCCCCCGCCGCGAACGGGCTCGCGATGAACCGGACGGCGGTGAGGTCGGGGCGGCCGACGTAGCCGTCGGCGATGCCGGCGCCCGCGGCGTACAGCTCGCCGACGACGCCGGGCGCGACGGGCCGCAGCCGCTCGTCCAGGACGTAGGCGCGCTTGCCGTGCAGCGGCACGCCGATCGGGATGGGCGCGCCCGTGAGGTCGGCCGCCGTGACGCGGTGGCCGCTGACGAAGATCATGTTCTCGACCGGGCCGTAGGCGTTGGTGACCGTGAGGTCCGGGAACGCCGTCAGGGCCTTGGTGATGTGCGTGACCGAGGCGACCTCGCCGCCGGTGTAGACGTCGCTGACCTGCGTGAACACTGCCGGGTACTCGTCGAGCAGGAAGTTCAGCAGGCTGGCGGAGGCGAACATCGTGGTGACGCCGTGGCGCTCGACCAGGTCGGCGATGAGCGCGGGCTCGGGCTTCGGGCCGGGCTGCAGCACGCAGGCGGCGCCGGTGAGCAGCGCGCCGAACAGCTCGAACGCGAAGGCGTCCCAGGAGATCGGCGCGGTCTGCAGCCAGACGGCACCGCCGTAACCCTGGCCGAGGATCGTCGTGGCGACGGCCTCGTGCGAAGCGACAACACCCTTCGGCGTGCCGGTGGAGCCCGAGGTGAACATGACGCAGGCCGGGCCGGTGACGGGCACGGCGAGTCCGCGGCCCGTCGCGATCGGGACCACTGTGGACAGATCGTCGAGCACCAGCGGCGCGTCGACCTGCTCGGCCAGCAGCTGGCGGCGTTCGGCGGGGAACGACGGGTCGAGCAGGGTGTAGCCGCAGCCGGCCTTGAGCACGCCGAGGATCGCGGCGACGAGGTCCGGGCCGCGATCGAGGCAGATCGCGACGATCCGGCCGGCCGGGATGTCCGTCAGGAGCGCGGCGACGCCGTTGGCGCGGGCGTCCAGCTCGGCGTAGGTGACGACCTCGTCCTCGAACAGCAGCGCGGTGCGGTCGGGCGTGTGGCGGGCGTGGCCTTCGACAACCTCATGCAGCGTGACGCTCGTGGCGGCGGGCCGCGTCATGCCGCCCGCGACGGCCTGGGCGGTCTCGGTGGCGTCGAGCAGGTCGAGGTCGCGGATCCGGACGTCCGGCGTCGCGGCGACGGTGGCCAGGACACGCAGCAGCCGGGTGGCCAGCGTGGCCGCGGTGGCGCGGTCGAACAGATCGCTCGCGTACTCCAGCAGGCCGGTCAGTTCGCCGTCGCGTTCCTCGAAGATCGCGGCCAGGTCGAACTTCGCGTAGCCGATGTCGACGCGCTCGCCCGTCGCACGCACCCCGGGCAGGTCCAGTTCGGCGGCGAGGTTGTTCTGCAGCACCAGCAGGACCTGGAACAGCGGGTGGCGCCCGAGCGAGCGGGCCGGGTTCAGCTCCTCGACGACCCGGTCGAACGGCACCTCGGAGTGCTCGAACGCGGCCAGGCAGGTCTCGCGGGCCCGGCCGAGCAGCTCGCGGAACGTCGGGTCGCCGCTCGTCTCGGTGCGCAGCACGACGGTGTTGACGAAGAACCCGACCAGGTCGTCGAGGGCGGCATCACCCCGCCCGGCGACCGGTGAGCCGACCGGGACGTCGTCGCCGGCGCCGAGGCGGGTCAGCAGTGCGGCGAAGGCGGCCTGAAGGACCATGAACAGCGTCGCGCCGGACTCGGCGGCCAGCTCGGTGAGCTTGGCGCGCACCTCGCCGGGAACGTCCATCGGGACGACACCACCGCGGTGGCTCGCCACCGGCGGGCGGGGCCGGTCGGTGGGCAGCGGCAGTTCCTCGGGCAGGCCGGCAAGCGTGTCACGCCAGTACGCGAGGTCGTTGTCGACGGGCAGTTCCTGTTGCCACAGCGTGTAGTCCGCGTACTGGACGGGCAGCGGTGCCCACGCCGGGACTTCGTGGCGAGTGCGGGCGGTGTAGGCCTCGCCGACCTGGCGCAGCAGCGGCGCCATCGACCAGCCGTCGCAGGCGATGTGGTGCACGACCAGCAGCAGCACCGACCCGCCCGTGGTCAGCGTGAACAAGGCGGCGCGGATCGGGAGTTCGCGGCCGAGGTCGAAGCCCTCTTCGGTGGCGGCGCGCAGATCGGTGGCGAGCGTGTCCTCAGTGGACTCCGCGAACGTCCACGAGACGTCGCCGGCGGGCCGGATCTGCTGCACGGGCTCGTCGCCGTGGCTGACGAACACCGTGCGGAGGGCTTCGTGGCGGGCGACGACGTCGGCGACGGCGAGGCGCAGCACGCCGGTGTCGACCGGGCCGTCGAGGCGGACGGCCTGCGGGACGTGGTAGCCGGCGTTCCAGGTGTCGGCCTGGTCGAGGAACCACAACCGGCGCTGGGCCGACGACAGCGGCATCGGCTCGGGACGCCGGCGCGGGGTCAGCGGCAGGCGGGCGGGCGCGGCGGTTTCGAGGAGTTCGGCCAGCTCGGCGGGGGTCGGCGCGCGGAAGACGTCGCCGATCGCGGCCTCGACGCCCAGCGTCGCGCGGATCCCGGAGACGAGCTTCGCGGCGAGCAGCGAGTGCCCGCCGAGGGTGAGGAAGCCGTCGTCGATGCCGACGCCGTCCACGCCGAGGATCTCGGAGAACAGCGTGCACAGCGCGGCTTCCCGCGAGGTGCGCGGGGCGCGGCCGGTGCGGGACGCGGTCCAGTCCGGGGCGGGCAGGGCCTTGCGGTCGAGCTTGCCGCTCGGGGTCAGCGGCAGTTCGGTGAGCACGACGAACGCGGCGGGCACCATGTACTCGGGCAGGTCCGCGGCCAGGGCGGTCCGCAGGGCCTCGACGTCCGGGGTGACGCCGTCGGGGACGACGTAGCCGACGAGGCGCTGGTCGCCTTTGCGGTCTTCGCGGGCCAGGACGCAGGAGCCGCCGACGCCGGGCTGGCGGTCGAGCACGGACTCGATCTCGCCCAGCTCGACGCGCAGGCCGCGGATCTTGACCTGGTGGTCGGTGCGGCCGAGGTAGAGCAGGGCGCCGTCGTCGGTCCAGCGGGCGAGGTCGCCGGTGCGGTACATCCGCTCCCCCGGCGTGAACGGGTTCGCGATGAACCGTTCGGCGGTCAGGCCGGGCCGGCGGTGGTAGCCGCGGGCCAGCTGAATCCCCGCGAGGTACAGCTCACCGGCGTCGCCGGGCGCGACCGGCCGCAGCTGCGCGTCCAAGACATAAGTCTGCGTGTTCCACACGGGCCGGCCGATCGGGACCGGGCCGCCGTCGGCGCGGCACGCCCAGGACGTGACGTCGACGGAGGCTTCGGTGGGGCCGTAGAGGTTGTGCAGCTCGACGCCGGGCAGGGTGTCGAAGAACCGGGCCTGCAGTTCGGCGGGCAGGGCTTCGCCGCTGCACAGCACGCGGCGCAGGCCGGTGCAGGCGGCCGCGGCCGGGTCGAGCAGGAACGCCTGCAGCATCGACGGGACGAAGTGCAGGGTCGTGATGCGTTCGGCGCGGATCAGCTGGGCCAGGTAGGCGGGGTCGCGGTGGCCGCCGGGGCGCGCGACGACGAGCGTGGCGCCGGTCAGCAGCGGCCAGAAGAACTCCCAGACCGAGACGTCGAAGCTGGACGGCGTCTTCTGCAGCACGCGGTCGGCGGCGGTGAGGCCGTACTCGGCCTGCGTCCAGGCGAGCCGGTTGACGATCCCCTCGTGCGGCACCAGCACGCCCTTGGGGCGGCCGGTCGAGCCGGAGGTGTAGATGGCGTAGGCGAGATCCTGCGGAGTCGTCGTGGTTTCCGGCTCGGTGGCCGGGAACGCGGCGAGGTCGGCGTCGTCGAGGAAGCTCTGGGTCAGGACGACGGGGGCGGCGCTGTCGGCGACCATGAAGGCCAGCCGGTCGGCCGGGTAGTCCGGGTCGAGCGGGACGTAGGCGCCGCCGGCCTTGAGCACCGCCAGCAGGGCGACGACCAGGTCGAGGGAGCGGTCGACGCAGACGCCGGTGAGGACGCCGGGGCCGACGCCGCGGCCGATCAGGAGGTGGGCGAGCCGGTTGGCCCGCTCGTGGAGGGCGCGGTAGGTGAGGGTTTCGCCCTCGAAGACCAGCGCCGTCGCGTCCGGGGTGCGGGCCGCCTGCTCGGTGAGCAGCCGGGTGAGCGTGCGGCCCGCCTCCGGGACGTCGGTGGTGGTGTCGTTCCAGGCCGCCAGCAGCTGCCGGGTGTCGTGCTTCACGTAGATCAGCTCCAGTTCGAATCTGCCGGCGGGGAAGGGGTCAGCGCATCGAGGCGACGAGGCTCGCCGGACGCAGGTCGGTCCAGTGCGTCTCGACGTACTCGAGGCAGGCGGCGCGGGTGTCCTCGCCGTGCACGGTGCGCCAGCCGGCCGGGACGTCCACAGTGGACGGCCAGAGCGAGTGCTGGTTCTCGTCGTTGACCAGGACCAGGAAGGTGCCGTTCTCGTCTTCGAAGGGGTTGCTCATGACTTCTTCTCCTCTGTGAGTGCGGCCCGGCCGAGTGCCGGGGTGGCGACGAGCAGGGCGAACGCGACGAGCGCGACCGCGGCGTGGGCGAACATGGTGAGCGGGACGCCGAGCGTCTCGACCAGCAGGCCGATCAGCAGGTTGCCGATCGGGGTGGCGGCCAGGGTGAACAGCGCGAGGATCGACATGACCCGGCCGCGCATCTCCGGCGCGGACCACCGCTGGGCCAGCGACACCAGGACCAGCGCGGTGAGCCCGGCGACCAGGCCGAGTGCGAAGAACGCGGCGATGCTGACGGCCAGGGACCCGGTCGCGAGCAGGGCCAGGCACCCGACCTGGGCGCCGAGCCCGCACGTCGCCAGCAGCCCGGCGCGTTCGCGGGGTGGCCACTTGACCGAGACGACGAAGGCCAGCGACGCGCCGAGCGTCATCGCGGTGAGCAGCCAGCCGGCGCCTTTCTGGCCGCCGAGCAGGACGAGCCCGAGGTTGATCGGCCCGGCGCCGCTGAGTTCGAGGAGCCCGGTGACGATCATGGCGGTGCGCAGGGCGGGGCGGACGGCGACGTAGCGGCAGCCTTCACCGACGTCCTTGAGGAGCTGCTTGACCCGGACGCGTTCGCGGGGCTGCGCCGGCGCGAGGGTCTTGGTGTTCCCGGCGGCGACGGCGGAGACGAGGAAGCTGACCCCGTTGACCACGGCGACGGTGACGAGCCCGCCGAGCCCGGCCAGCCACGACCCGAGTGCCCCACCGGCGGCCTGTCCCCCACGCACGGCGGCGAGGTAGACGGCGTTGCCCCGCACGAGGTGCTCGGGCGGCAGGAGGTTGGGCCGCAGCGCGTCGGAGGCCGGGATGAAGAAGGCGCTCGCGACAGCCATGACGACGATCAGCCCGGTCAGCAGCGGCAGCGAAGGTCCGGCGAACAGCACGCAGACGGCCCCGGTGACCATGGCCCCGGCCCGGACCAGGTCGGTGGTGATGAGCACCCGCCGCGGCCCGGTCCGGTCGGCGACGGCGCCGCCGACGAGCAGGGTGAGCACCTTGGGCAGGGACCCGAGGGCGAGCACGAGCCCGGCGACCGCGGGCCCGGCGGACCCGACGAGGGTCACGGAGAGGGCGATCAGCCAGACGGCGTCCCCGAAGGAGGACAACCCCATGGCGAGCACCAGCCCGAGGAAAGGAGCAGGTAACGCGGCACGGGACTGCCGCGGGGTTGCCGCGACACCAGGCTCGGTGGCTCCGGATTCGGCTGCCGTGCGCGACCCGGCCGCAGCGGCTCCCGGCGTGGCGGCGGCAGGCAGCACACTCGCCGGTCCGGCTGCAGCACGCAACTCGCCCGCGGCCGCGGCAGGCAGCACGCTCGCCGGTCCGGCCGTGGTGGGCGGCTCGGCCGCGGCGACAACCGGCAGGCTCGCCGGTTCGGCGGTCATGCCACACCCCCGGCGGAGAAGGCGAACCCACCCGATGCGACGCGTCCGGTCGCGCAGACCAGCTGCGGCGGAATCGCCACCGAGTGGGTCAGCGGCTCGGCCATGCCGCAAGGCCCGGCAGCCGGTCGTGAGTGTTGAGGAGGGTTAGAACCCGACTTATCACTCACGACAAGCCGCGGCAGACTCGCAACCCGGGCGCTCATGACAGCACCTGCTCGCGGACCTGGGTCGCCTCGCCCGGGAACCACACGTCGTCCCGGGTCAGCGCGTCCGCGCGGTACTGGCCCAGCGCGCTGATCAACAGCCGCAGTTCCAGCGTCAAAGCCTCCACGAACCGGACCAGGCCCTCGCGGGGGTCGGTGTCCACCGCCAGCAGCGCCGCCCGGCCGAGACCGGCCGCTCGCGCGCCCAGGGCCAGGACCTTCGCGACCCGGGTGCCTTCCCACATCCGGCCGGACGTCAGCAGGCAACCGGCCGGCGTGCCGATCCGGGACAGGCACTCGGCGAGAGGGAGACCGACGCCGAGGAACGCCGTGGGCGCCCAGCCCGTGCCGCCTTCGGCGCCGTCGACGGTCACCGCGTCCGCGCCGGCCGCCCAGGCGACCGTGGCCGCCGCGGCGACGTCGCGGCCCGGGAGCAGCTTCACCCACACACCGGCGCGCGGGAAGTTGTTGCGCATCAAGCGGATCTGCTGACGCAGGATCTCCGAGGTGAACGTCCCGGGGCTGCTGCTGCGCAGCACACCCTCACCCAATGCGAGGTCCACTGTGTACTGCTCGGCGAGCCGATCCGCCGAAGCGGAGTCGACCAGGGTCATCCCGCCGAGACCGGGCTTCGCGCCCTGCCCCACCTTCAGCTCGAACGCCAGCCGCCCCGAATCCAGCAGGGGCGCCGCCGAGGGGTCCGAATACACCAGGTTCCAGACTTCGGCATCGGCGTCTTCGGTGCTCTGCTGCACGACGACGCCGCCGAGACCGTCCGGGACCGCGTCGCCGTAGGCCCGCAGGCGCTCCAGCAACGTGCCCGCCTCGGCCCCACCCGTGCGGCCGTGGCCGTGGACCGGGACGACGTTCTCGCCGACCACCATCGGGATGCCGAGCCGCGCGGCCTGCGCACTCGCCGCCGCGCCGAGCCCGGCCCCCGCGACCTGCGTCGACCCGAACGCCGAGAGGTACAGCGGCAGCGCCGAAGCGAACCCGCCGATCACCGTGTCGAGGGCGACGTCGCCGTACAGCGGCTCGCGGCCCAGCTCGATCAGCTTCTCCAGCCGCCGCGGCAGGAACACCGGCGGCACCAGCCGCGCCGACTCCAGGACATCGTCGGAAACACCGGAGGCAGCGCCGAACAGCGTCGTCCCGTACTCGGCCGCCGGTGGGAAGACCGCCGCCGCACCCAGCCGGGCCCGCGCCCGGACGTCGTCCTCGGGGAAGCCCCCGGCGTGCAGCGCGGTCACGGCGACACCACGCCCGGCAGCTTCGGGAACGCCGTCGCCTGCCACACCGCGTCGAGCCCGGCGACGTAGCGGGTGAACCGCTGGATGCCGAGGCCGAACCCGGAGCTGGCCGGGATGCCTTCGCGGACGAGGTCGAGGTACCAGGCGTACTTGGCCGGGTTCTCCCCCGTCTCGCGCATCCGCGTGACGATCCGGCCGTACTCGTGCTCGCGTTCGCTGCCGCTGCACAGCTCGCCGTAACCCTCCGGCGCGATCAGGTCGAAGTTGCGCAGGATCCCGGGCTGCGTCGTGGCTTCGCGGTCGTAGAACCCGCGGGAACCCTTGGGGTAGTCGACGAGGAAGAACGGCCGGGCGTGCTTGTCCGACAGGATCGCCTCGCCCGCCCAGTCGATCTCGGCGTCCGCGCTCTGCGGGTGACCCAGTTCGCGCAGGGTCTCGACGGCGGTCGTGTGCGACAGCCGGCCGAACGCGCCGCCGAGCAGGTCGGTGAACGCGCCCGAGTCGCGGCCGAGGGCCTCCAGCACGTCGCCGGCGTCGTCGACGACCCGGCGCACCACGTGGGTGACGAGGTCCTGCAGCAGGTCGAGGACGTCGTCGCGGGTGGCGCCGGAGACCTCGACGTCGAGCTGGTGGAACTCGGCGAGGTGCCGGCTGGTGTTGGCCGTCTCCAGCGGTTCGAGGCGGACGTTCGGGGCGACGTAGAAGATCTTGCCGAAGCCCAGCAGTGAGGCCTGCTTGTAGAGGATCGCGCTGGTCATCAGCTTGTAGCGGTGGCCGTAGTAGTCGATGTCCACCTGCTTCGCGCCGCGGCCGCCCGGGTCGGTGACCGGCCCGATCACCGGCGGCAGCAGCTCGACGAAGCCGCGGCCGCCGAGGAACGCGCGGGCCTCGGTGAGCATCCGGTGCTGCAGCCGCAGCACGTGCTTGGTCGTCTCCGAGGTCAGGTGCGTCCGCGGGTCCGGCGGCACGGCGGAATCGTTGTACTCCATGGCGATTTCACTCCCAGCTGGTCGGCAGAGGTGGTTCAGGCGCGGGCGGGTTCGGTGCTCGGGCCCGGCAGGACGGGATCGAGCCGCCGCCGGTGGTAGGACAGGTCGGCGAGCATCCGGGTCGCGCTGACCCGGTCGCGGCTGCGGCGGCCGCCGAGCGCGGCGGGCAGTGGCATCCGCCCGGTGTGCCACCACTGCAGGCGGCCTTCGTCGTCGAGCACGCACCGGGTTTCGTTGCCGTTGTCGGGGTGCAGGCAGTACGGGACGTCGAGCAGGCCGCGTTCGAACGCCGCCGGCAGCGCCTCGGCGATCGTCGGGGCCAGCGAACGCACCTCGTCGACGAGCAGGCGGGCCTGCAGGTAGACCTCGGTGTCCCCGGTCGGCGGCGGACCGGGCGCGGGCTGGTCGAGCGCGGTGGCGTGGGCCAGCCGCAGCGCGTCGACGTTCTCTTCGACGGTCGGGATCCGGTGGGCCTCGGCGGTGGTCTTGACGATCAGCCGCTCGGTGCCGGTGCGCACGGCCAGCCGCACGCTCTCGGCCAGCAGTTCCCGCGCCCCGGCCGGGGTTTCCGGGAACAGGCCCATGTAGGTGTAGAGGACGACGTGGTAATCGACGTCCACCAGTTCTTCGGCGCACAGCCGCCGCATCGCCCACAGCGCTTCGGCGTCCTGCTCGGGGCTGGTCTGCTGGGCGTAGCTGGCGGACACGCTGCGGACGCCGTGTTCGGCGAAGAACAGGCACTCCAATACCGAGAGCGCCACGAGCAGCCCGGGCGGGCACAGCTGCCCGAGCATGCAGCCGCCGAAGCTCTCCAGGTGGCAGAGGATCCCGCGGTCGGCCTGGGCCGCGAGCAGCGTCGCCGACCGGGACCAGGACGCCGTCGCCGTGCGCAGCGGCACGCTGCTGTAGGGCAGGCAGTAGGACACCGGGCCGCCTTCGGAGGCGTCCAGCCCGGCTTCGAGCATCGCGGCGAAGATGTCCTCGGGCTGGGCCGAGCCGTGCCGGACCTGGACCGGGAACCGTGGGCCGAAGAGCCCGTCGAGCAGGTCGGTGGTGACGCCGGTGCCGAGCGCGACCAGCGGGTAGCCGTTGAGCTGGACGCCGGATTCGAGCGACATGGCGGCGAGGTCGTGCTGCCCGGTGCGGGTGTAGCTGTCGAGCGTCACGGTGCCGACGGCCGGCACCCCGGCCTCGGCGACCGCGTGCAGCCCGCGGCGCATCATGGCCGGGTCGGAGAACCCCATCCGCGGCTGGACGAGCAGCGTCCGGCTGCGGCGGTGCTCGGCCACGAAGCTGCTGAACACCGACCGGGCAGCGCTCACCGCAACGTCCGGACGTTCGCGGCGACGAACTCGCGGAAGGACTCGATCGCCTGGCCGGAGTCGCCGGCACCGACGTGGAACACCGCGTCGTAGCCCAGCGCCAGCAGTTCGGCCTGCAGCTCGCTGTTGGCGTCGCCGCGGACGCCGAGCTTGCCGCCGATGACGGCGGGCAGCGCGGCCAGCTCGGGGTCGGCGCGCAGGGCGGAGATCACCCGGGCGCCGTCGACGTGACCGTGGCCGTTGATGGTGCTGATCACCAGGCAGTCCGGCCGTTCGTCGCGGCAGGCGGCCAGCAGCCGCTCGACCGTGACGCAGGCCCCGAGGTTGAGCACCTCGTGGCCCATCTCCTCCATGATCAGCTGGAGGGCGACGAGGTTCCACATGTGCGAGTCGGACTGGACGCTGGAGAGGACGAATTTGAGCGGCCGCCGCCCGGCCACACCGGGCCGGTCGGGGTGCTGCTCGATCTGGAAGGTGGTCATCGTGCGCTCGCTCCCTTGAGTTCGGGGAACGTCCGCGGCGCGGCGGGTGCGGGCCACGAACTGTCACGACGAATGGTCATCGCCTGGCGCCCCGGGCACATGGGTGCCGCGTCCCCGCATTCCGGCGAGGCGGCGCGCCCCCATGACCGCCTCGCGTGCGGGCGTCGCGCTCGCGCGCGCGAGTGCGGAACCCGGTGGGGCGGGCTGACCCACCTGGGTGGTGCGCGCCGTCCCGGCGGCCCGGAATCCCGGCCGGACCCCCATCTCGCCCGCCCGCCGAACGGCCCAACCGCCACGTCCGTCCGGACCAGCGAACGGAGAGGCGACCAGGGGTTTTCCCGGCCGTGCCCCCATAAGCCCCCAGGACGCCCCCAGCCGCCGCCGGAATGCGGGCATAGCACCCCCATGTAACCCGGGTCACCCGCTGGCATGCTCGATCTCGTGATTCCCCCGCAGCCGAACCCGGCGACGACGAAGCTTCCGCCCACTTGGTGGGCGGCGGGCCTCACCCCGCGTGAGCGGCGGTCCGACGGCCTCCGCCCCGCGTGGGTGGACTTCGCCGAGACCGCGCTCGCCTCGGCGGCACCCACCGCGCCGACGCCCGGCCCGACCTGGCGCACGGCGTTCGCGTCCGTGTTCCACCCGTTCGTCGGCGCGGTCCGCGCCGCGATCACCGACGCCGCAGCAGGCGCTCCCGCCGTCGACGTCACGGCGGTCGCGGACGGCTGCGCCGCGCAGCTGGGGCACCAGCTCGCCGGGCTCGCCGCCCGCACGCTGGTGCTGGAGCTCGGCCGGGCCCGCCGCGCCGGCCGGCTCACCGGGGAGACCGCGGAAGAACGCTTCGCCGACTTCGTCCGCCAGACCGGCACCACCGCCGGGCTCACGGATCTGCTGCACCGCTACCCCGTGCTGGCGCGCCTCGCCGCGCAGGCCGGGCTGTACGCGATCGAATCGGCCACCGAGCTGCTCGGCCGCTACACCGCCGACCGTGGCGCGCTGGCCGGGCTCGTCGGCACCGCCGGCCTCGGCCGGCTGGTCGAGATCACCGGCGGCACCGGCGACGCGCACCAGCGCGGCCGCTCGGTCCGCGAACTGCGCTTCGCCGGCGGCGACCGGGTCGTCTACAAGCCGCGGACGCTGGGTCTGCACGCGGCGTTCACCGACGTCGTCGCCTGGCTCAACCCGCGCGTGCCCGGCCTTGAACTGGAAACCGTCGACGTGCTGGTGCGACCCGGGTACGGCTGGCTCCGGTTCGTCGAGCACCGGCCGTGCGCGGACCTGACCGAGGTCGACCGCTTCTACCGCCGCCAGGGCGTGCTGCTGGCTCTGCTGCACGCCCTCGACGGCACCGACGTGCACTTCGAGAACATCATCGCGGCCGGCGACCAGCCGGTGCTGATCGACATCGAGACGCTGTTCCAGCCCGTGCTGGCGGCGGAGGACACCGACGCCGACCCCGCGTCGACGCTGCTGGCCCGTTCGGTGCACCGGACGATGCTGCTGCCGCAGATGATCGTCGGCGAGCACGGCGCGGTCGACATCTCCGGCCTCGGCGGCGGCCGTGTCACCACCCCGGCGCTCGAGCGCGTCGACTGGCTGGAGCCGGGCACCGACCGGATGCGGCTGGCCCGCGTCCCCGGCGGGCCCGGCGCCGGTGTCAACCGGCCCACCCTCGGCGGGGTCGACGTCGAACCGGCCGAGCACGGCGCCGCGTTGCTGGCCGGGTTCCGCGCCGGGTACGACGCCATCGCCGACGGCGCGGCCGAGCTGGCGCCCCTGCTGGACCGCTGCGCCGCGCACAAGATCCGCGTCCTGGTCCGCCCGACCAGCTTCTACGCGCGGATGCTGGACGAGACGACGCACCCGTCGCTGCTGGCCGACGCGGCCGAGCGCGACGAGGCGTTCGCGCTGCTGAACGACGACAGCACCGACGACGTCCGCCGCGGCCTGGTCGCCGCGGAGCTCACCGACCTGTGGGCCGGTGACGTCCCGATGTTCACCGGCGAACCCGGTTCGACCGACCTCTGGGACGCCGAAGGTCAGCGGCTGCCCGACATGCTGAGCGTGACGCCGCTGGCGTCGGTGCTGGCGAAGATCGCCGGGATGACCACGATCGACCGTCGCGACCAGGAGTGGCTGATCTCCGCCGCGCTGGCCACCCGGCCGGACGAGGAGACCCACGCCGGCACCGGTGTCACCGACGGCGTCCTGCCGAGCAAGAGCCCCGAACCCGCGCACCTGCTCTCGGCCGCGTGCGGGATCGCCGACGCCATCATCGCCCGCGCCTCCTCGGCCGGCGGCCGGGTCAACTGGGTCGGGCTGGAGCTGGTCGACGAGAAGTACTGGGCCGTGCTGCCGATGGGCGCCGGGCTCGGCGAGGGCTACACCGGCGTCGCGCTGTTCCTGGCCCAGCTGGCCGAACTGACCGGCATCGACCGCTACCACGACCTGGCCGGGAAGGCCCTGTCCGGCTTGCCGTGGCTGGTGTCGGAGCTGGAAGCCGATCCGGAGCTCGCGGAGGCGGCCGGCTGCGGCGGCCTGCTCGGCCTCGGCGGTGTCGCCTACGCGCTGGCCCGGCTTTCGCGCCTGCTCGCCCGGCCCGACCTGCTGGACCTGGCCGCCCGGACCATCGCGGTGATGCCGGGCGCGACACCGGCGACGTCACCGCGGTTCACCACCGGTCTCGCCGGCGGCCTGGTCGCGCTGCGCTCGGTCGCCGCCCAGACCGGGCTCGCGAGCGCGGCGCTGCTGGCCGACGCCTACGCCACGGAGCTCGCCGGCCGTTCCATCGACCCCGACCTGGCCGACCCCGGGTTCGCGCACGGCGCGGCCGGCGTCGACTGGGCCCTGCTCGGGCACCCGCGGGAGACGGCGACCCTGCCGCCCGCGACCGCGGCGACCGGGCACGGCTGGTGCTCCGGCCTGGCCGGGCAGGTCCTCGCCTACGCGGGCGAGCCCGACGACGCCGCCGTCTTCGGTGGTCTCGACGAGCAGGTCCGGCGCCTGGCCGCCCAGGACCCGCTGCGCGACCTGAGCCTGTGCCACGGCGAAACCGGCATCACCGACGTTCTCGGCGTCCTGGCCGAAACCGGCCACGCCGGCGCCGCGGCCGCCGTGGAGCGCCGGACCGGGCAGCTGCTGACCGCCGTCGAGCAGGACGGCGCGCGCTGCGGCACCCCCGACGCCGTGCCGTCGCCGGGCCTGCTGACCGGCCTGGCCGGGATCGGCTACGGCCTGCTGCGCCTGGGCTTCGGCCCGCGCGTCCCGTCCGCCCTGCTCCTGCAACCGCCGACTCGCTGACCGTCCCGCCCCACCTTCACGAGGAGAAACGCACGATGCCCGAAATCACCGCCGAGACCGTCGAAGCCACCGTCGGCGCCCTGGTGCTCCCGCGCGCGAACCGCGCCGGCGCGCGCAACCAGGCGCTGGCCGGGGCGCGGCCCCGGTTGTCCGGGATCACATTGGAGACGCTCGGTGAACCCACCGTCGTCACCAACGGCACTTTCGCCCTCTGACCGTTCGTCCGTCCAGCACCCGCAAGTACTACCGAGAGTGGAGACACCCGCATGTCCGAGCACGACTTCGCCGGCACCGACAACCCGATCGGCGACTTGACCCTCCCGTCTTCCGCCCGGACCGGCGCCCGCAACCACGCACTGTCCGGCCGGGCCCCGAAGGCATCGATGAATTCGTTGACGACGTTCGACATCACGGTCGTCACCGGCGGTTTCACCGAATAGTGAGACACCGTCCCGCCGGTATTTCGACGGACATCCGGACGCGATCCTTCCGGCTATAGTCACGCCAATGGGCATCCGTTCGACGCGCCTCATCGGGCGGGACAGGGAGCTCGGCGCACTGTCCCAGGCTCTGGAGAAGGCCCGCACCGACCACGGTGGGGCCTTCTTCCTTGTCGGCGAAGGCGGGATCGGGAAGTCCCGGCTCGCCGCCGACGTCGCCGCGCGGGCACTGGCGACCGGGATGCCGGTGCTGCGCGGACGGGCCAGCTCGATCGGGCCGATGGTGCCGTTCCGCCCGCTCGCCGAGGCCCTGTTGTCGCACTTCCGCGGCGGGCACCCGCCCGCCGCGCCGGAGCTCGACCCGCTGGTGCCGGTGCTCGCCCGGCTGGTGCCCGACTGGTACCGCGGCGACCGCCCGCACGACAACGGCTCGCTGATGGTGCTGGCCGAGGCCGTCTTCCGGCTGCTGTCGGTGGCCGGGCGGGCCGAGGGCTGCCTGATCGTGCTGGAGGACCTGCACAACGCCGACGCCGAGACGTTGTTCATCGTCGAGTACCTGGTGGACAACCTCGCGTCGGGCAAGGTGATGCTGATCGGCACCCTGCGCAACGAGCCCGGCGAGGCCCTGCGGCTGGCCACGGCGGCGTCGCAACGGTCGTCGAGCCACACCTTCGAGCTGACCAGACTGAACGCCGCCCGCACCCGCGAGTTCGCGGCGGCGTGCCTGGAGACCGAACCGGACGCGGTGCCGGCCGCCGTCGCGAACCTGCTGTGGCAGAACAGCGAAGGCGTCCCGTTCGTCGTCGAAGAGCTGCTGCACGGGATGCTCGGCGACGGCCTGCTCGTCGGCGGGCCGGGCGGCTGGCAAGTGGTCGGCGAACTCCAGGCCCGGGTGCCCGAGGCGCTGATCAGCAGCATCGCCACCCGGGTCGACGCGCTCGGCTCGGACGGCGAGACGCTGCTGTCGGTGGCCGCGGTGCTCGGGCGGCGGTTCCCGCTGTCGGTGGTGCAGGCGGTGACCGACATGGACGACCGGATGCTGCACAACCACATCAGCGCGAGCGTCGCCGCCCACCTGGTCACCACCGACGAGACCACGCCCGGCTGGTATGCCTTCCGGCATCCCCTCACGGCCGAAGCGCTGCTGTCACGGCTGGTGCCCTCGACGAAGGCGAACCTGGCCCGCAAGGCCGCCGACGCCGTCGAACTGCTGCACCCGGGGCTGCCCGGTGAGCTGTGCGCACTGGCCGCGTCGCTGCGGCTGACCGCGATGGACCACCCCGGCGCCGGGCGGCTGTTCGCCGAAGCCGGCCGCCGCGCGCGTGACGGCGGGGCCGCCGACACGGCGGTGACGATGCTGACCCGCGCGGTCGAGCTGCTGGCGGCGGCGGGCACCGAGGATCGGGCGGACGCGCTGGAGGCGTTGCTGCACGCGCTCGGGCAGACCGGCCAGTTCGACCGGGCCGTCGAGTTCTCCGCGCGCTTCGCCGAGCTCGGCCGGCTGGAACGGGCGGTCGACCTGCACATCCAGCTGGCCTGGGCGGCCTACATCGCCGGACGGCACGACGAGTGCCTCAACCAGATCGAGCAGGCCCGCGCCCCGCTGGGCGACGAGATGGCCGAGGAACAGCGGGCCGCCGTCGACGCCGTCGAAGCGACCCTGTGGCTCGACGTCCCCGGCCCGGCCCACACCGAACGGGCCCGCAAGCTCGCCGAGCAGGCGTGGCAGGTCGCCGAGCGCGCCGGGGTGCCGTTCGTGTCGTGCCAGGCGTTGCAGGTGCTCGGCATGGTGGCCCTGGAGACCGATCTCGCGGAGGCCGAGCGCTACCTGCAGCTGGCGCGGCGGCTGGCCGAGCGGCACCAGCTGACGCACCTGCGGACCCAGGTGCTGGTCCGCCTCGGCGGGCACCGGATGCTGGCCGAGGGCGACGTCCGGACGTTCGACCTGGCCCGGGCGGAGGCCCAGCGGACCGGCGCGATCACGCTGACCTGCGCGGTCGACGCGAGCCGTGCGGTGCACGCGGTGATGCGCGGCGAGTTCGCGCAGGCGGACCGGATCCTGGCGGAGAACCTCGCCGTCCTCGGCCGGCTGCGGCTGGTCGCGCTGCTGCAGTACACGCACATGACGCGGGCGATGGTCGCCGCGCACCAGGCGGACCGGCCGCGGATGGAGCTGGCGCTGGACGACTTCCGCGCCGAAGGCGGCGGGACGGCGCAGGAGATGGTGCTCAGCGTCGGGCTGGCGCAGGTGTTCTGTTCCCTGCTGGAGGAGGACGCCGACCGCGCGCGCCGGGAGCTGGCGCAGGTGATGGCGCTGGAGGAGCGGCAGCCGAGCCGCTTCCACCTGGCGGGTCAGCACGGCCTGCGGCTGCTGATCGAGGCCCTCGACGGGATCGAGCCGGAACCCGGCGAGCCGCGGGCCGCGGTCAGCGGGATGCGCTGGAACCGCCAGTTCGTCCTGCTCGGCGAAGCGGTCCGGCACGGCCGCGCGGGCGAGGTCGAGCTGGCCGACGCGGCCCTGGCCCAGGCGGTGGACGCGGCGGCGCTGTTCCCGGTCAGCCGGCACCTGGGCCTGCGCATGGTCGCCGAGTCCGCCGCGGCCGACGGCTGGGGCGATCCGGTGACCTGGCTCAAAGAGGCCGAGGAGTACTTCCACCAGGCGGGCATCTCGGCGGTGGCGAGCGCGTGCCGGGGCCTGCTGCGCAAGATCGGCGCCCCGGTGGGCCAGCGCCGCGAAGGCTCCGACCGCCTCCCGGCCGACCTGCGTTCGGCCGGGGTGACGGTCCGCGAGTACGAGGTGCTGCAGCTGCTGGCGGACAACATGGGCAACAAGGACATCGCCCGCCGGCTGCACATCTCGCCACGCACGGTGGAGAAGCACGTGGCGAGCCTGATGGCGAAGTCGAACCTGCAGAACCGCACGGCGCTGACGGAGTACGCGTCGCGGTCGAGGTAGTCCTCAGCCGCCGTGGGTGGAGTCGCTCTGGTAGCTCGTGTACGTGTACGGGTTGTCCAGGACCTTCGTCGCCGGGATGTCCGGGTTCATGCCTTGGCGCCAGGCTTCCTCGCCCAGCTGCGAACGCAGGTAGTCCACTGTGGACTCCACTTCGCGCCGGACCGCCGGCAGGTCGACGCCGACGAGACGGCCGTCGCGCTTCACGATCCGGCCGTCGACCAGGACCGTGTGGACGTCGGCGCGCTGGGCCTGGAACGCCACGTGGCCGTACGGGTTGAGCAGCGGGAAGGACACCGGCGAGGCGTCGTTCTTCAGCAGCAGCACGTCCGCCTTCTTGCCGACCTCGAGGCTGCCCAAGTCACCTGAGCGGCCCAGGGCCGTGGCGCCGCCGCGGGTGGCCCACTCCACGACCTGCTCGGCGCGCAACGCCGCGTGCGTCACCGTTTCGCCCAGTTTGTGGGCCTCCAGGTGCTCGCGCGAGCGGTCCGCGCCCAGGGTCGAGCGCATCGCCGAGAACAGGTCGCCGCTCCACCAGACCGACGTGTCCATCGACAGTGACACCGGGATGCCGTACGCGCGCAGGGCCCAGGTGGGCGGGTAGCCCTGGCCGGCGCTCTGCTCGCTTTCCGTCGACACCGACACGGAGCCGCCGGTGGCCGCGATGCGGTGGTAGGAGTCGGCCGAGAGGGACGCGCCGTGGACGTAGGTCGTCTCCGGCGTCATGAAGCCGTTCTCGTACATCAGGCGGATGCCGTCGTCGCCGGTCGCGCCCCAGACGCCCGCGTGGGTCGTCACCGGCACTCCCAGCTCGCGCGCCACCTCGAACGCCGCCTTCTCCGGGAACGCCGGGTCGCCGGTGACGTCGAAGGCGAGCTGGAAGCCCAGGTCACCGCCGGTGCGGCGGGTGACGAAGTCGCGGAACTCCGGCGTGCCCGTCCAGGTGGCCGGGGAGTCCTGGATGTTGCCGTAGGCCAGCACGAACCGGCCGGGCACGGATTCGAGCGCGTCGGCCGCGGCGTCGGCGTGCTGGGTCGTGCGCAGGCCGTGGGACCAGTCCACGGTGGTCGTGACGCCCGCTTCGAGGGCTTCCCACGCGCCGAGCAGATTGCCGGCGTGGATGTCTTCGGGGCGGAAGATCTTGCCCCACTCCAGGTAGTACCAGACGAAGTACTGGGTGAGCGTCCAGTCGGCGCCGTACCCGCGCATGGCCGTCTGCCACATGTGCCGGTGGGTGTCGATCATGCCCGGCATGACGATCCCGTCCGTCGCGTCGATCTCGACCGCGCCCGGCGGGGCTTCCAGCGCCGGGCCGATCGCGGCGATCCGGTCGCCGCTGACCAGGACGTCGGTGCCGGGCAAGACCCGGCGGGTGTCGTCGAGGGTCAGGACCGTGCCGCCACGCAGGAGGACCGGCCGGCCGTCGGTGGGCTGCGTCATCGCTGCCTCGTTCTCCACGCACTTCTGCGTACACTCGTCCGCTGGACGGACATGGGGTGGGCGCAGTCACTTTTGCCCAGTGCCGCGCCGCTGTCAATCCCCGCCGCCCCCCGCCGCTACGCTGCCGGTGAGGGTTACGCAGAGGGAGGTCGCGCATGCCACGCGAGGGAACCGGTCCCGACTTCATCGAGGCGCTCGCCCGCGGGCTCGAGGTGATCACGGCGTTCCGCCCGCACCAGCAGGCGATGACGCTGGCCGAGGTGGCCACGGCCACCAACCTGGCCCGCCCGACCGCGCGGCGGATCCTGCTGACCCTCGAAGAGCTCGGCTACGTCCGCACCGACGGCCGCGGCTTCGCCCTGACCCCGCGGGTGCTCGACCTCGGCGTCGCCTACGTCCGCTCGGCGGGCCTGTGGGACGTCGCCCGCCCGCACCTGGAACGCCTGGTCGCCCGCACGAACGAGTCCTGCTCGATCGCCCAGCTCGACGGCTCCGACATCGTCTACGTGGCCCGCGTGGCGGTACCGAAGATCGTCGGGCTCAGTGTGCAGATCGGCACCCGGTTCCCGGCCCTGCCGACGTCGCTGGGCAAGGTGCAGCTCGCCGCCCTGTCCCTCGACGAGCTGGACGCGGTGCTGGCCGAGCCGACCCGCTCCGGGCTGGTTGCGCGCTGGCAGCCGGACCGGGCCGAGCGCGACGCCGAGCTGCGTCAGGTCCGGGCTCGCGGCTGGGCGCTCACCGACGAGCAGCTCACGCTGGGCATCCGCTCGGTGGCGGCGCCGCTGCGGGACGGCTCGGGCCGGGTGATCGCCGGCGTCAACGTCAACTGCCACGCCGCCGAGACGTCCGTGGAGCGCCTCCTGGAGCACCACCTGCCGCTGCTGCTGCAGACCGCCGGGGACATCAGCGCCGACTTCGCCCGGCTGGCCGACGTCCCGCACGTGACGGTCCCGGCGTCTTGACCACCGCGGGCCACTCCCCCAAACTGGGCGGACATACGTCCGACTGACGGACACAAAGGGGAGGTTTGGGTGGACAACAGCGCCGCCGGTCCGCTGGCCGGGCTGCTGGTCGCGGACTTCTCCCGGGTGCTTGCCGGGCCGTACGCCACGATGCTGCTGGCCGACCTGGGTGCCGAGGTCGTCAAGGTCGAAGGCCCGCAGGGTGACGAGACCCGCACGTGGATGCCGCCGGTGCGCGGCGAGGTCTCCACCTACTACCTCGGCATCAACCGCGGGAAGCGCTCCATCGCCCTGGACCTGCGCGAGGAGGCCGACGCCGTCGTCGCCCGCGAACTGGCCGCCCGCGCGGACGTGCTGATCGAGAACTTCAAGCCGGGCGGGCTGGCCAAGTACGGCCTCGACTACGCCAGCGTCCAGGCCACCAACCCGGGGTCGGTGTACGCGTCGATCAGCGGGTTCGGCTCGGGCGAGGGCCGGCACGTGCCCGGGTACGACCTGATGGTGCAGGCCATCTCCGGGCTGATGAGCCTCACCGGCGACCCGGACGGCCCGCCGTACCGCGCCGGGATCTCGGTGTTCGACGTGATGGCCGGCAACCACGCCGTGATCGGCATCCTCGCCGCGTTGCGCCACCGCGACGCGACCGGGGAAGGCCAGCACGTCGAGGTCAACCTGCTGTCCTCGGCGCTGACCGGGCTGGTCAACCACAGCTCGGCCTACGCCGCCGGCGGGGTGGTGCCCTACCGGATGGGCAACGCCCACCCCAGCGTCTTCCCGTACGAGCCGCTGCCCACGGCGGACAACGACCTGATCGTCGCCGCGGCCAACGACGGCCAGTTCCGCCGGCTCTGCGAGGTCCTGGACCTGCCCGGCGTCCCGGACGACCCGCGGTTCGCCCGCAACGCCGACCGCACGAAGAACCGCGAAGAGCTCCGGCCGCTGCTGATCGAGCGCCTGGCCACCCGCGGCGCGGTCGAGTGGTTCGAGGCGCTGACGAAGGTCGGTGTGCCGTGCGGGCCGATCAACACCATCGACGGCGGTTTCGCGATGGCCGAACGGTTCGGGCTCGACCCGATCGTCGAGGTCGGCGACGGCGACCGCGCGGTGCCGACCACCCGCCACCCCATCCGCTTCTCCGCCACCCCCGCCGCCTACCGGCTGCCGCCGCCGCAGCTGGACGAGCACGGCGCCGAGCTGCGGACGTGGCTGACGAGTCCCCGGGAGGACGAGGATGGCTGACGAGCCGGTGTACGAGACGGCGCTCGGCGCGTCGAGCCGCGACAAGATCACCCTGCTCGGCCAGGACCTCGCCCGGGACGTGATGGGCGAGGTCGGCTTCGGCGAGCTGGCGTTCTGGCTCGCCACGCAACGACGTCCGTCGAAAGGCGAGACGCGGGTCTTCGAAGCGGTCTTGGCCGCCCTGGCCGATCACGGTTTCACCCCGACCGCGATCGTCACCCGGCTGACCTACCTCTCGGCGCCCGACTCGGTCCAGGGCGCGCTCGCCGCGGGCCTGCTCGGCGGCGGGTCCCGCTTCCTCGGCGTCACCGAGGACTGCGGCCGGTTCCTGCACGACGTCCTCACCCAAGCCGAGATGCGGCCCACCGACGAAGCCGGCTGGGACGCGCTCGCGTTGAAGACCGTCGAAAGCATGCGCGCACAACGGAAATTCGTTCCCGGGCTCGGGCACCACGTGCACAAGGACGGCGATCCGCGCACGGCGCGGCTGTTCGAGATCGCCGCCGAAGAGGGCCTGCGCGGGCCGCACCTGGAGCTGTTCGCGGCGATCGGCCGGGTGCACCCGCGGGTGCTCGGCAAGACGCTGCCGCTCAACGGTGCCGGTGTCTGCGGTGCGGCGCTCGCCGACCTGGGCCTGCCGCTGGAACTGTTGCGGGGGTTCGCGTTGCTGGCCCGCACGGCCGGGTTGATCGGGCAGCTCGCCGAGGAGTTGCGCCATCCCGTCGCGAACGACATCTTCCTGTCGGTGGACCTGAACAACCGGTCCGTCGCCCCGGATCCGGAAGTCTGAGAGGAACGCCGATGCAGCTGGTCACCGAGGACAACATCACCGAGCTCGCCGCGCGGCGCTGGGCGAGCGCGCACGACCCGCGGACCGCGGAGCTGATGGCCGCGCTCGTGCGGCACCTGCACGCGTTCGCCCGTGAGGTGCGGTTGAGCGAGACCGAGTGGATGGCCGCGATGCGGTGGCTCACCGAGACCGGGCAGATCAGCGACGAGAAGCGCGAGGAGTTCATCCTCGCCTCCGACGTGCTGGGCCTGAGCATGCTGGTCGTGCAGATGAACCACGCCTTCGACGCGAAGGCGACACCGGCGACGGTGCTCGGGCCGTTCCACATCGACGGCTCACCGGAGAAGGAGTTCGGCGGCGACATGTCCGACGGCCTCCCGGGCGCGCCGCTCTACATCACCGGCACCGTCACCGGGCTGGACGGCTCGCCCGTCGGCGGCGCGGTCCTCGACGTCTGGCAGGCGGACGAGGAAGGCGCGTACGAGTCGCAGATCGCCGACATCGACGAGGCCCGGCTGCGGGCGAAGTACCTGACGCGCGCGGACGGGTCGTACTGCCTGCGCACGATCGCGCCGAAGGGGTACTCGATCCCGATGGACGGCCCGGTGGGCGAGCTGATCGGCGGCACCGACATCAGCCACTACCGGCCGGCGCACGTGCACTTCCTGATCAACGCGGCCGGGTACGAGCCGCTGATCACACACCTGTTCCAGGAGGGCGCCGAGTACCTCGACAGCGACGTCGTGTTCGGCACCAAGCAGGAGCTGGTCGTCACGTTCGAGCCGCGTGAGCCCGGCCCGACCCCGGACGGCGGGCACTGCGACGGGCCGTGGCTCGAGGCGCGCTACGACTTCGTGCTGCAGCCCGCGTAGCGATGTCCTGAAGGGCACCCTCAGGGCTGTATCAGCCCTGAGGGTGCCCTTCACGGCTGATCAGCGCCCGTAGCCTTCGGCGGCCAGGACCTTCCCCATCTGCTCGTAGGCCGCGGGGTCTTCGGGGGCGATCGTGGCCAGCCCGTCGACGTAGCGGTTGTACATGCAGAACGCGGCCGCGATCAGCACCGTGTCGTGCAGTTCGAGGTCGGTCGCGTCCTGGGCGCGCGCCGCGGCGACGAGCTCGTCGGTGACGTTGCGGCCGGTCTCCCGCACGGCCAGCGCGATCCGCAGCAGCGCCTTGAGCTTTTCCGACACCGGCGCGTCGTCGATCCCGGCGCACGCCGCGTCGACCACCGCGCGGCCGCCTTCGATGGTCTCGGCGGCGGTGGCGGCGTGGCTGCCGGTGCAGAAGCGGCATTCGTTGCCGTTCGACACGACGGTCGCGATGAGTTCGCGCTCGCCGACCGTGAGGCTGCTCGGCCCGCGCAGGAGCGTCTGGGCCAGGAGGTTCAGCGGGACGGCCGTCTCCGGCCGGTAGGCCATCAGCGACCGGATCCCGGGCAGCTCCGGGTCGAGCGGGATGTGGGGCATGCGTTGTCCTCCTCGCGAGCGGAAGATCCAGTCTTTCCGGCGAAGGCGCCCGCGCCAACCTCCACCTTGCCCAGCGGGCGTTCGGCCGAACGGCTCCGTCCTCCCCGCGGGCAGGTGCGGGGAGGACGGAGCCGCCTTCTCAGCCGAGGGTGACGTCGTCGGTGTAGACCGACCCCTGGCCGTACCAGCCGTGGACGTAGATCGTCACCGCGCCCGACGCACCGGTCGTGAACGGCACCGACAGCTGCGTCCAGCCGCTGCTCGAGGTCCACGTGCTGGCGGTCGCGCCGCCCCGGACCCCGAGGTAGGCGTAGCTGCCCTGCACCCACGCCTTGAGCGTGTACGCGTGGTTCGGGGCGAGGGTGATGTTCTGCGCGGCCTCACCGGTCGAGGACGCCGTCGCCGCCACCTGCAGGGCCTTGGTGCCCGAGTGCGCGGGCGAGGCGACGACCGAGTCGCCCGCCCCGATCCACGGGCTCAGCGCGCCGGTCTCGAACCCGCCGTTGACGACCGAGCCGGTCGGCACGGTGCCGTTGACGGTGAGGGTGAAGGTGGCGCTGTGGCTGACCGACGTTCCGGCGCCGGTGACGGTCAGCGGGTAGACGCCGGGGACGGCGGCCGAGGTCGTGGCGACCGAGAGCGTGGCGCTGCCGCCCGCGGTGACCGAGCCGGGGCTGACCGACGCGGTGACGCCGGCGGGCGCGCCGGAGACCGAGAGCGTCACGGACTGGGCGGCGCCGGAGGTGACGGCGGTGGTGACCGTCGCCGACGTCGAGGCGCCCGGGTTCACCGCGGCCGAGGACGGGTTCGCCGAGACGGAGAAGTCGTTGCCCGGCACCGTGGTGCCGCCGGTGAACGGCGCGAAGGCGTGGCTGAAGAACCACTGCGACTGGGAGATGCCGGAGCAGTTGTCCGCCGCGGCCCCGCCCGGGCAGCCGCCGTTGTCCCGCTGCAGCGCCCAGAAGGACAGCTCGTTGATGCCCTTCGAGACCGCCCAGTTGTAGACGGTGGTCGCGTCGGCGGTCGTGAACGTCTCGGCGGGGCCGAAGTCGTCGACGCCGATCATCTCGGTGATCCCGACACTCGCCCACAGCTGCGCCTGGGTCTTGCCCGGGTAGAGCGCCGCGAGCTGGGAGACCAGGCCGGTGGCCGCGGTCTGGGTGTCGGTGGCCATCTCGTGGGCGGCGTTGTCGTAGTAGTCGAAGGTCATCATGTTGACGACGTCGACGCGGGTGCCGTTGGTGACGGCGTTGCGCAGTACGGCGAGACCGCTGTCGGCGAGGCCGCGGGTGGTCGTGGGCAGGGTGTAGGAGATCTGCAACGGCCGGCCGGAGGCGGCGGCCCAGTCCTGGACCTTCTTGATGGCCTTGTTGCGGCGGTCGATGCCGGCTGAATTGGTGAGCGAGTTGTCCTCGATGTCCATGTCGAGGCGCGGGACGTCGTAGGTGGTGATCACCGACTCGTAGGCCGCGGCGATCGAGTCGACGTTGGTGCAGCTGTCGGCGATCTCGGTGCCGGTGTTGTCGGCCGTGTACCCCCCGAAGGACGGGATGACGTCGCCGCCGCGCGAGCGGATGGTGGTGATGTCGGAGCCGAAGGTGGCGCTGGAGATCGGCATCCCGGAGTCACCGTTCCAGTAGACGGTGCACTGCCCCTTGGTGGCGGCCTGGATGAACGCCATGGTCAGGTGCTTGGCCCCGGACGCCTGGGCGAGCGCGGCCGGGCTTTCGCCGGTCCACGCCTCGAAGTAGGGGGCGAAGACGTGCGAGGGCAGCGGCGTGGCGGCCTGGGCGGTGCCGGCCGCGGCGACCAGCGTGCCGGCCGAGAACGCCGCCAGGGCAAGGGAAACGGACAATCGGGAGAAAGGTCTGCGTCGACGCACGTGCGCTCCAAGGGGGGCGGGGAGCCGTGCTGCGGCGTCGCACGGCGGGAACGTCCCCAGGATTGGATCAGACCAATCCGAGAGTCAAGGTCTAGACCACTAAACCGGCCGGATGGCCGTACTGGTTGCACCCGGCCTTTTCGACACCTTCGACCACAGTCGGTGAGCAACGATCCCGACAAAAACGTTCCGGTTCCAGGGGTGGGCCGGTAGCGTGCGCCTCCATGCGGGTGATGTGGGGGAAGATCGAACAACTCAGAGTGACCATGCCGTGGCGTGCGGCACCGAAGGCCGCGCTCACCAGTCCCCTGACGCTGATCGTGGCGGCGGTGACGTCCCTGCTGGCGTGCTTCCTCGGCACCGCCGCGGTCCTGCAGGCCTCCGCGGCCGGCGGCGCGGCCGTCACCTACCAGACCGGCATCGTCTGCCCCGACGCCTACGGCCCGGTCTTCGGCAAGGGCAACATGCCGGTCAAGGACATCCCCGCGGTCACCGCCGCCGTCCAGCGGCACGCCCCCGCACACGGCTTCGGCACCCCGATCGTCGGCCAGTACACGAACGTCCTGCCCGGCACCCAGTTCAACGGCGACCCCCATTACAAGATCCGCCTCGGCTACCGCGACCAAGCCGGGCTCGACAACCTGACCCTGCAACAGGGCACCCGCGCCCCCGGCCTGTGGCTGGGCAACGTCGTCGCCGACGCCGAGCACATCGGCCTCGGCGCCCGCCCGAGCATCCAGGGCGCCACGCTGCCGCCGGTCACCGGCATCTACCGCGACCTGCTCGACCCGCCGCCGCGGTGGTGGTGCTCCCAGCAGACCGGCGCCGTGGTGGACCGGCTGGCCAACGACCCCATCGACTCGATCGTCTTCGCCACCGACCGCGCGAGTTTCGACAACGCCGTCCACGCCATCGGCCTGCCGACCATGCAGTACTTCCACATCTCGTTCTACGTCCCGCCGCCCACCACCCTCAGCGGCGCCGAAGACCTCCTGCAACGCTCCCAGGACCTCGTCGCCGACGTCCGCGCCGACCTGACCGCCCAAGGCCTCGGCAACACCGTCGCCGCCGACGTCCCCACCTTCGAACGCTCGGTCACGATCGCCCGCCAAGCCCAGGACAACGTGCTCGTCTCGATCCTGCCGCTCGCGGTGATCAGCGTCCTGGTCGGCTGCGCCGGCCTCGGCAGCGTCGCCCTCCAGTGGTACCAGCGCCGCCACGCCCAGCTGCGGCTCCTCTCCGCCCGCGGCAGCGGCCCCGGCGCCCTGGGCTGGCTCGCCGTCGCCGAACTCGGCCTGCCGATCCTGCTCGGCGGCGCGGCCGGCGCGGTCGCCGCCCGCCTCCTGCTCGGCGTCTACGGACCACCCGGCGCACCCGACTCCGACGCCGAACTGCGCGCCGGCTTCGTCGCCGCGGCCGTGCTGCTGATCTCCGTGGCGCTGCTCGTCCTCGTCGTCGCCGTGCGGGCGCACCGCGAGTTCGAACTGGGCCGGCTGCGCCGCAAGGGCAACCGGGTACGGCTGCTCGCGTACTTCCCGTGGGAGCTCACGACCGCGGGCATGGCCTGGCTCGGCTGGACCCGCCTGGCCGGCTACAGCACCGGCTCTCGCCTCGGAAATCCATTACCCCAGGTCGACCCGCTGGCCCTGACCTACCCCGTCTTCGTCGTGCTGACCGTCGGGCTGCTGACCGCGCGGCTGGCGTGGCTCGCCCTGCACGCCTCCCACCGCGCCCGGTTCTGGTCCCACCCGGCCCTGCAGCTGGCGATCCGGCGCCTCGCCGGCGCCCGCGCGCCGGTCACCGGCGTGCTCGTCATCGGCACCCTCGCGATCGGCACCCTCGCCACCGGCATCGGCATCGCCAACGGCCAGGAAGACGCCCTGAACACAAAATCGGCGATCTTCGTCGGCAGCGACGCCCGCCTCGACACCGACAGCCCGATCGGCATGGGCACCGTCCCGATGCCCGCCGCGCTCGCCGGCACCAGCACGATCGTCGGCGAGCTGACCGGCACCGGCAGCGTCGTCCTGGTCATCGACCCCGCGACGTTCACCAAGGCCGCGGCGCTGGACCGCGTCCCGGCCGACGACCTCGACACGATGCTCGAGAAGATCACCCAGCCGGACGCCCGCGGCACGCCGGTGATCCGGATCGGGCACCGGGAAGGCCAGTCCGCGCAGCTGCCCGGCACCCTCCCGGCCGCCGTGCCCGTCGGCGACCTGCCGGTGTTCCCGATGATCGGCACCTCACCCGGCTACGTCGTGTCCCGCACCGCCCTCAGCCACGCGCAGCTCGACGCGATACCCAAGTGGAGCGTCCTGACCAAGACGGCGATGGCCGACGCCACCACCGCGCTGCGCTCGGCCGGGGTGTACATCCCCAACCGCGTCAGCCGCGAATCCGCGCTCGACGGCCTCCCGTTCTTCGTCGTGTCGTGGACGTTCTCGTTCGTCGCGCTGCTCGGCGCCGTCCTCGGGGTGGTCGCGATCCTCGCCCTGCTCGTGGCCGTCGAAGTACGACGACGCCAGAACGCCCTCGCCGGCGCCCTCGTACTGCGGATGGGCATGCGCCCCCGCACCCTGCTCGCCAGCCACCTGATGGAACTCGGCGCCCTCAGCGGCCTCGCCATCGTCGTCGGCGTGGTCTGCGGGATCTCGGTCGCCGGCCTCTCGGTACCGCGGTTCGACCCGGCGACCTTCCTCGCCCCCCGCTCCGAGCTACCCGACCCGCTGCCCTTCGTGCTGACCGTGCTGGCCGTGGGCGTGCTCGTGGTGGGCCTGGCCGGCTGGATCGCGGTGCGCTCGGTGCGCACCGCCCGGACCGCGGAGCTGATCCGTGCCTGAAAAACCGATCTTCCAGTTACGCGGCATCGGCGTCGACTACCAGACCCCCGCCGGAATCGTCACCGGCGTCGACGACGTCAGCATCGACGTCCCCGCCCGCGGCATGACCGTGCTCGCCGGCCCGTCCGGCTCCGGGAAGTCCACACTCCTGCGCGTACTGGGCCTGTTCGAACAACCCGCCCGCGGCTCCCTGACCTTCCAGGGCGCCGACGTCCGCAAGCTCAAGCACCGCGAACGGCGCGCCCTGCGCCGCCACCACCTGGGCCTGGTGTTCCAGAACCCCTCCGACAACCTGCTCGGCTACCTCTCGGTCGCCGACAACCTGCGCGCCGCCGCCGAAGCCGCCGGCACCGACTGCCGCCCGGACGACATCCTCGCCCAGCTCGGCCTGCACGGCACCGGCCGCTGGAAGATCTCCGCCCTCTCCGGCGGCCAGCAGCAACGGCTCGCCTTCGGCTGCGTCCTCGCCGCCCGCTCCACGGTCATCCTCGCCGACGAACCGACGTCCCAGCTCGACGAGGCCTCGGCGGACCTCGTCCTGGACACCCTGCAGTACCTGGTGGACCAGGACTTCGCGGTCCTGGTCGCCTCACACGACGAACGCCTCATCGACCTCGGCGCCCGGATCGCCCGCCTGCACAAGGGCACCCTCGAAGGCATCGAACAACGGGAGCCGCCGCAGTGACCGCCGAAACCGCCCCGTCCATGCTCGAAGCCGTCGGCCTGCGCCGCAGCTTCGCCCACCCCAGCGGCGACATCGAAGTCCTGCGCGGCCTCGAACTGCGCGTCGCCGCCGGCGAGCTCGTCACCGTCTCCGGCCGCTCGGGATCGGGCAAGAGCGCGCTACTGGCCCTGCTGTGTGGGTTCGACTCCCCCGACTCCGGCTGCGTGCTCCTCGACGGCGTCCCCATCAGCGGCGCGCCCCCGTGGCACACCTGCGCCGTCCTGCCCCAAGCCCTCGGCCTGGCCAACGAGCTCACCATCGCCGAGAACGTCGCCCTCCCGCTGCGGCTGCGCTCCGACATCCCGCGCCCGTCCCGCCAGGTCATCCAGGACCGCGTCACCGACCTGCTCGACGAACTCGGCATCTGCGACCTCGGCGACCGCTACCCCCTCGAAGTGTCCTTCGGGCAGCAGCAACGGGTCGCCCTGGCCCGCGCCGTCGCCGGCCGCCCCCGGATCCTGCTCACCGACGAACCCACCGCCCACCTCGACTCGGGCAGCACACCCCGCGTCCTGAAGCTGCTGCGCCGCTGCGCGGCCGAAGGCGCGGCCGTCATCGTCGCCACCCACGACGACGAAGTCCACCGCATCGCCGACCGCCGCGTCCGCCTCCTCGACGGCGTCCTCACCGCCCTGCTCGACTGAAGTCCGTGAATGGCCCAGCGAGGGACTCAGAGTCCCTCGCTGGGCCATTCACGGCTTACCCCAGCGCGGTCGAACGGCTGACGTCCTCCCAGGCGGCCAAGTCCGCAGCCAGCGACTCGTGGTGGCCCCGGATCGCCTCCACGGCGTCCGCGCCCAACGCCAGCCGCAACGGGGCGTCCTCGCTGTCCACCGCCCGCACGATCGCCGCGGCCGCCTTCACCGGATCACCCGGCTGGGTGCCGTCCATCTCCTCGACCGCCCCACGCGTACCCGACGTCGACACCGCGTAGGCGTCGATCGTGCGAGAACGGTGCATGCGACCGCCGCCGAACTCCGTGCGGAAGGCACCCGGCTCGACGATCAGCACCCGCACCCCGAACGGCGCCACCTCCGCCGCGAGAGCCTCCGAAAGCCCTTCCAGCGCGAACTTCGCCGCGCAGTACGCCCCGAAGCCCGGCATCGACAGCTGCCCGCCCATCGAACTGATCTGCACGACCGTCCCGCTCCCCTGCGCGCGCAGGTGCGGCACCACCGCCTTGGTCACCTCGACCGCGCCGAAGAACATCACCTCCATCAGGCCACGCAGCTCGGCCATGGTCAGCTCCTCGACGGCACCGACCGAACCGTTGCCGGCGTTGTTGACCACAACGTCGATCCGGCCGAACGCCTCCAGCGCGGCCTTCACCGCGGCGTCGACCTGACCGGCGTCGGTGACATCCAGAGCCGCGGTCCGGACCCGGTCACCACCCGCCTCCTCCAGGTCCGTCAAGGTCTCCGGCCGCCGGGCCGTGGCCAGCACCCGGTCGCCGGCGGCGAGAGCGGCCAGCGCGACCTCCCGGCCGAAGCCGGAAGAGCAGCCGGTGATCAGCCAGACGCGGCCGTCCGTGTTCGTCATCTCCGTGGTCCTCCCAGTGCGTTTCCTCCCGCCATCCTGCGGAAGATCACGCACGCGGCGCCAACACCGATGTCCTGGCACGGCTACAGTCCCAGCCTGTGACCCCCGAGCTGCGGCAGCTGCGCTACTTCGTCGCCGTCGCCGACGAAACCAGCTTCACCCGCGCCGCCACCGGCCTCCACATCGCCCAGCAGTCCCTGTCCCAGCAGATCACCGTGCTCGAACGCACCCTCGGCGCCCGGCTGTTCGACCGCGACGCCCGCGGCACCCGCCTCACCGCCGTCGGCACCCTGTTCCTGCCCGAAGCCCGGGCCGTGCTCACCCGGGCCGACGAAGCCGTCGCGACCCTCGGCCGGGCCGTACGCGGCGAAATCGGCACCATCCGGCTCGCCTTCCTCACCACCACCGCGAACTACCTGCTGCCGCCCATCGTCCGCGCCGTCCGCGAACACTTCCCCCACCTCGAGGTCCACACCGCCGAAGCCGCCATCGCCGAACTCGTCGACGGCCTGCGCGAACACCACTTCGACCTCGCCTTCACCCGGCCACCCCTGGTCGACGACCTGACCTCACAGACCCTGATGACCGAAGAGGTCTGCGCCGTCCTGCCCGAAGACCACCCCCTGGCCGGCCGCGCGACCCTCACCCTCGCCGACCTGGCCGACGAACCGTGGGTCCTGACCCCACGCAGCAACTGGGAACCCTGGCACCGCAGCTACGACGACGACTTCGCCGCCGCCGGCTACACCCCCCGCGTCGTCCAGCGCGCCGCGACCGTGCAAGGACTACTGGGGCTCGTCGCCGCCGGCGTCGGCGTCACCCGGCTGACCCGCTCGTCCCACAGCCTGCGGCGCACAGGCGTGGCCTTCGTGCCCCTGGAGGGCGACATCGCCCGGACCGAACTGGTGTGGCTGCCCGGCAACGACAACCCGGCCCGGCACACGATCACCGACGTCGCCGTCCGGCTCGCCGCCACCACGGACCTCACCGAAGCCGGCTAGAACGACTTCGCCGCGTCCCGGGCAGCCTCGTGCGCGATCCGGCCCAGCTCCGCCGCGTCACCGGACAGCGTCGGGTGGAACCGGATCTCCGTCACGTCTTCGATGCCCGTCCAGTTCAGCCAGCCGGTGAAGAACGGCGCCTGGAAGTCGTCCCCGAACTCCCGCCCGAGCCCCGGCCCCCATACCGCGCTCGTGTAGACGACCGCGGCACGCTTACCGCGCCCGGCCAGCAGGTGCTCGTACCCGGTCGCGGCGTCGACCCCGAACACCCAGCCCGGCTGGGACACGACGTCGACGAACTGCTTGAGCACGTACGGCACCCCCGAATTCCACATCGGCACGCTGAACAGGATCCGGTCGGCGGCCTCGAACCGGGCGAACGCGTCACGCGCCGCCCGCCACGCGACGGCCTGCTCACCCTGCGGCGTACCGCCACCGAAGACCGTCATCTTGGCGCCTGCCGCGGCGGGCCCGAACTCGGGCAGCGAGCCGTCCCACAGGTCCCACTCGTCGATCTCGGCGCCCGGATGGACCGCGCGGTAGGTGTCCAGGAAAGTAGCTGCCAAGCGCAGCGATTCGGACTCTTCCCCACGGGGAGAGGCGGAAATGTGCAGCAGATCGGGCATGACGATGCTCCTCGAAGGGGTGTCGGCTTCCGCCGGACCAGAATTCGGACTAGAGTCCGCTTATGCCTTCGAACGTTAGCGGACCCGAGTCCGCTTCGTCAACGCCGACCGAACTGCCGCTACTCGGCGCGCCCGTACGCGAACGCGCCGACGCCGCCCGCAACCGGATCCGGGTACTCAACGCCGCCGAAACCCTCTTCGCCGAACACGGCGTCGACGCCGTGACCATGGACGACGTCGCCACCGCCGCCGGAGTCGGCAAAGGCACCCTCTACCGCCGCTTCGGCGACAAAGCCGGACTCGCCATGGCCCTGCTCGACGAACGCGAACGCGAACTGCAGCAACGCATCCTCACCGGACCACCCCCACTCGGCCCGGACGCCCCACCCACCGACCGGCTCGCCGCGTTCATCGAGGCCTACCTCGAACTCCTCGACCGGCAGCTCGACCTCGTCCTGCTGTCCGAAACCGCCACGACCGGCGCCCGGTTCCGCACCGGCACCCACACCCTCTGGCGGCGGCACTGCCACCACCTCCTCGAAACCGGCGGCGCCCCCGACCCGGAGATCGCCGCCGACGTCCTGCTGGCCGCCCTCTCGGCCGAACAAGTCCGGCACTGGCTGCGCGACCGCGGACTCAGCCTCGAAGCCCTCACGAAGTCACTCGCCGGACTGACCCGGACCTGGGCGCCCGTGTGACCGGTCACGCACGGTGGCCGACCCAGGCACCGATCACCTGATCCGTAGAATCAGCCGTGATGCGACGACTTCGGTGGTACTGGGGGGCGCTGGTCCTCGTCAGCGTGGCCCTCCTGGTGGGTTTATTCGTCTTCTTCGGCTCCGAAAGCAAACCCGGACAACCACAACCCCGCCAAGGCCCACCCGGCACCGGCCCCCTCACCGTCGTCGCGATGGGCGACAGCACCGCCTCCGGCGAAGGCGCCGGCCAATACACCCCCACCACCAACGGCCAAGCCGGCGACTGGTGCCACCGCTCCCCCAACGCCTTCGTCGAAAAGATCGCCGTCCCCGGCATCACCGCCCACGTCAACCTCGCCTGCTCCGGCGCACCCGCCGGCCAGGTCGCCCTCGGCGGCGTCAAGCAGTGGACCGAAGGCTCACAAGCCCAGCAGCTGGCCGCGCTCGTCAAGGACCACCGCGTCGCCGCCGTCGTGATCGCGGTCGGCGCCAACGACGAACCGAAGTTCTCCAACCAGGTCACCGACTGCTTCAAAGCCTGGTTCGACCCCGGCGGCCCGCCGTGCAGCACCGCGCTCAAGCAAACCTGGCAGTCCAAAGTGGACGCGATGGTCCCCAAGGTGACCGCCGCCGTCACCGACGTGCAGAAAGTACTGGCCCAAGCGGGTTACGTCCCCGCCGACTACCAGCTGATCCTGCAGTCCTACGCCGCCCCGATCGGCCCCGACGTCCCCGAAGAACTCCGCAGCCTCAACGGCTGCCCGTTCCGGGTTGAAGACCTGCGCTGGATCTCCCAGACCGGCATCGGCGTCCTCTCCTCCGGGCTCAAGACGGCCGCACAACAAACCGGCGCCCGGTTCCTGGACCTCGCCAAGGCCGGCGTCAAGCACGAAGCGTGCAGCGGCGGCGCGAACCCCGCGACCGAGTGGTTCACCCGCCTGACACTCCAGCTCGCCGACCTCAGCCAGGCCGACCGGGCGGGCCACGCGCTGCAGGAGTCGTTCCACCCCAACGCCGCCGGCCACACCGCGATCGCCAACTGCCTCACGGAGTTCATGGCCACCCGCGAAGGCAACGCCTCCTGCCTCGCGGGCGCGGACGGCAAGCTGCACGCGGCCCCGGAGGTCGTCGCCCGCTGACGACTTCCCTGCTCTTGGGCAGGGTTGAGTCGTTCCGTGTGCACTTGCCGGGCCGCAAAGTCTTTGAACATCGCCCCGCGGTATAGGGCGTTATACACTTAAAGATCGAGGGCTGCTCGGAGTGCGATGTCGATGCGCTCCTGGACCTCCTGGTCGATCTCCGCGAGGCGCTCGTCGAACCACGGGCGGTAGAGCCTCGTGAGGTTCAGCGTGGACACCCAGTAGCGGGCGTCGACGGCCACGCCGAGGATGTCCTGCGGGTCGCGGTCGAGCAGTTCGGTGCCGAGCAGCCAGGGGCGCTCGGACTCGTTCACCCCGTCCGAGGACAGCAGCACGACCGTGCGCTGCCGGGCCGGATCGGTCGGGGGGTGGTACGTCCAGACTTCACCCCTGCGCACGCAGATCCTTTTCCGCCGCCGTGCGCTCGGCCTCGTCGATCTCCGCGACGGCCGGTTCCGGCTTCTGCGGGGTGTAGCCCGTGCGTACCGCCTCGCGCCGGGCCGCCTTCGACAGCCAGGACGAGACCGAGATCCCGTGTGCTTTCGCGGCGCGTTCGGCGAAGTCCAAGGCCCCGCTGTCCAGCGAAAGGGTCACCTTACGTGTTGCCATACCTTTTACCGTACCAGTCCCCCGGCGACCGGACGCCGCGCCACCGTCAGAACGTCGGCGAACGTCCCTCGAACGGCGTAGAGAGCACGACCGTCGTACGGGTCGACACCTTCGCGGCCTCCCGGATCCGGCGCAGCAGGTCCTCCAGCGCCAGTGGCGACTGGACGCGCACCAGCAGGATGTAGGACTCGTCGCCGGCCACCGAGTAGCAGGACTCGATCTCCTTGATGTGCTGGATCCGCTGCGGGTAGTCGTCGGGCGCGCCCGGGTCGTTGGGCGTCAGCGAGATCAGGGCCGTCAGCGGCAGCCCGATCTGCTCACCGTCGAGCCGCGCGGTGTACCCGAGGATCACCCCGCGCTGCTCGAGCCGGCGCACCCGCTGGTGCACCGCCGACACCGAGAGGCCGACCCGCTCGGCCAGATCGGTGAAGCTGCGGCGCCCGTCGGCCGCGAGTTCCTCGACGATCGACTGGTCGAGCGGCTCCAGGCCACCGGTGGTCATGCGTCCAGCACAACGAGTTCGTGCGGCTGGTTGTTGACGGACTCGACGCCGTCCGCCGTGACGATCACGATGTCCTCGATCCGGGCGCCCCACCGGCCCGCCTGGTAGATGCCCGGCTCGACGCTGAACGCCATGCCCGGCTCCAGCGGCAGCGTGTTGCCCGCGATGATGTAGGGCTCCTCGTGCACGTCCAGGCCGATGCCGTGGCCGGTGCGGTGGATGAAGTACTCGCCGAACCCGGCCTCGGTGATGACGTCGCGCGCGGCGGCGTCGACCTGCTCGGCCGTGACACTCGGCTTCACCGCGGCGACCGAGGCGGCCTGGGCACGCTGCAGCACGGCGTAGGTCTCGACGACGTCGGCGTCACGCGGCGTGCCGACCGAGTAGGTACGGGTGGAGTCGGAGTTGTAGCCGGCCGGCAGCGGACCGCCGATGTCGACCACCACGACGTCACCCTTGTTGATGACGCGGCCGGAGACGTCGTGGTGCGGGCTGGCGCCGTTCGGACCGGACCCGACGATCACGAAGTCCGCCTGGACGTGCCCCTCCTCCACGATCGCCGCGGCGATGTCCGCGCCGACCTCGGCCTCGGTGCGCCCGGCCCGCAGCCACTCGTGGACCCGCGCGTGCACCCGGTCGATGGCCGCGCCGGCGTCCCGCAGCGACGCGATCTCGGCGGCGTCCTTGCGCATCCGCAGCTCACGCACGACCGGGCCGGCCAGGGTCTGCTCGGCCTCGCCGAGCGCCGCGCGCAGCGCCAGCACGTGCAACGCCGGGGTGAAGTCACTGACCGCGACCCGGCCGGTCTTGCCGAGCCGGTCCGCGACGAGCTTGTACGGGTCGTCGCCGTCCACCCAGGTCAGCAGCTCGACCCCGAGCTCGTCGGTCGGCACGTCGGCGTAGCCGGGCGCCTCCAGCTTCGGCACGACCAGCGCGGGCGTCCCGTCGGCCGGGACGACGAGGGTGGTGAGGCGCTCGAACGAGCCACCGGCCTGGCCGATCAGGTAGCGCAGGTCGGAGCCGGGCGCGATCAGCAGGGCGTCGGTGTCCGCGGCGGCCGCGGCGGTGCGGGCGCGGTCCAGCCGGGCGCGAAGGGCTGCGGCGTCGGGGGCGGGCGTGTGGAGGGAACGGCGCGACATGGGGCGAGCCTAGCCGGGCGGTCCGGGTGATCCACTCGCCCGGGCCCGCGACATGCCGGGGCTGTGGCGGCTGCTACTCCCCTGCGCCGGTCGTTGCTTCTTTGGCTGATGCCGGTCTGCCGGTTTCCACCAGCGGGCCGACGTATAGGTCGTTATACACACTACGACCGCGCCTCCCACCGTGCTGGGTGGCGCGTGGCATGCCGGTCGGCGGCGGCGGGGCGTGGCAGGCTGTACGGGTGACCGGACCCCTTGCGCTGCTCGACTCCGCGAGCCTCTACTTCCGCTCGTTCTTCGCCCTGCCCGACTCGATGCGCGCCGCCGACGGCACCCAGGTCAACGCCGTGCGCGGGTTCGCCGACACGATCGCGCGGATCCTCACCGACCGGCGCCCGTCGCGGCTGGTGTGCTGCCTGGACGCGGACTGGCGGCCGAAGTTCCGGACCGATCTGCTGCCCAGTTACAAGGCCCACCGGGTGGCCGAGGAGACGAAGGGCAAGGCTCCCGACGTCGAAGAGGTGCCCGACACGCTGACGCCGCAGGTGCCGATCATCCTGGAGGTCCTGGAGGCGTTCGGGTTCGCCACCGCGGAGGCGGCGGGTTACGAGGCCGACGACGTCATCGGCGCGCTGGCCCACCGGGAGAAGAAGGACGCGGTCGAGGTCATCACCGGTGACCGCGACCTGTTCCAGCTCGTGCGCGACGAGCCGACCCCGGCGTCGGTCATCTACGTCGGCAAGGGCTGGGCGAAGGCCGAGGTGCTCGGCCCCGACGAGATCGCCGAGCGCTACAGCGTGCCCCGCAAGACCGCCGGCGCCGCGTACGCGGATATGTCGATGATGCGCGGCGACCCGTCGGACGGGCTGCCGGGTGTCGCCGGGATCGGTGAGAAGACCGCGGCCAAGCTGATCACCGAGTTCGGCTCGCTCGACGCGCTCCTGAAGGCCTCGGCGGCGAGCGATTCCCGCGTCCCGCTGAAGACGCGGCTGCGGCTGGCCGACGCCGCCGACTACCTGGCGGTCGCGCCGACCGTCGTCCGGGTCGCGGTCGACGCGCCCGTGGAGCAGTCCCGCCCCGACAAGGTGCCCGCCAAGCCCGCCGACCCGGACCGCGTCGCCGAACTGGCCGAGCGCTGGAACCTCGGCAAGTCCGTCGACCGGCTCATCGAGGCTCTGCCGGGTTCCTAGGGCCGCGCGCGCGGCCCTAGAAGTACGTGCCGCACCAGGGTGCGGTGATCGTGGTGAACAGCTCGTCCGCCCGGGCCGCCGCGGCCGGGTCGTGGACCGTGATCCGGCCGGCTTCGGCCAGCGCGGACGCGCTCCACTCCCCCAGGTACAGCATCGCGAGCGTGTCGACGTCCAGCGTCAGGTGCGCGGCGGCGCCGGTGCGACGGGCGCCGGCCGGGCCGACCTCGTAGGTGCCCGTGTTGGCGGGCAGCTTCCGGTCGGTCACAGCCAGGACGACCGGAGCGACGTCGCGGTAGGCGCGCGCGTCGAGCGCGGTGGCGACGTCGACCAGGCGCAGCCACAGGTCGTCCTCGACGTCGGCGGTGTGGGCGTGGCGGTGGTCGGCCATCATCGGCGCGAGCGGCTCGTCGACCGGGCGGAACCGGGCGCGGATCCCGGAGACCAGGTCCACCGACAGCAGGAACCGCCAGAGCGCGGCGCGCGCGACCGGGTCGGCCGCGTGCAGCTCGCGGACCTTCAGCACGACGCCTTCGTCCGGGGACTCGAGGGTGCGGCGGTCGACGGTGAGGTAGACGGCGAACCCGTCGTCCCCGTCCGGTCCACTGTGGACGACCACGACGTGGTGGCCGTCCGGGCCGACGAGCCGGTCGTGCGCGATCGCCCACCACAGGTCCGGCCGGCCCATCATGCCGGCCCGGTGCAGCCCGATCCGCTGGTACAGCCCGGGAATCTCTTTCACGGCCTCGTCCGGCGTCAGCATCCGGACGCTCCCGGCGGCCGGGACGCGCTCGTGCAGGCGCGCGGCGGGCCGCGGGATCCAGGCCGTCTTGCCGAGCGTCGCGGAGCCGTAGCCGGCGCGGCCGTAGATGGTCGGCTCGCTCGCGTGCAGCGCGGCCAGCGGCAGGCCGCGCGCGGCGACATCGGCCAGCTGTGCGGTCATCAGCGCGCTGAACACACCGCGGCGGGTCCAGTCGGCGCGCACCCCCACCCCGTCGACCGCGGCGACGCCGAGCGTGCGCCCGCCGGGTACGGCGATCTCGGTGCCGTACGAGCTCGTGATGCCGATCGGCGTCTCGCCGTCGAACGCGGCGAACTTGTGCTCGGCCGGCCACGACTCCCCGTAGCGGGCCCAGTCCTCGTCGCTGACGCGGTTGCTGTGCAGCGCGCGGCCCAGCAGGTCGAACGTACTGCGCCGCTCGTCTTCGGTGATGGGGCGGACGTCGAAGGCGGTCATGGGCCCGATCATGCCGGGACGCCCGCCTCCCGGCATTCCCTTTTCCGCCGGCGGTCAGCCCGGCGGATCCACGCGGTAGCGGCCGTCGGTACCGAGCACGGTGATCGGGACCCGTTTCGCCGTACCGCCGATCTCGGCCGTGCAGGCGAACGCCCGCCCGATGACGACCGGCTGACCGGCGGGACAGGTCACACCGTCGACGTCGGCGATGCGGAAGCTCTCGAGGAGGATCTTCCGGACGCCGTCGCCGACCGCGGCCGGGTCGAGCACCTTCGCGGGCGCACTCGCAGGCACCGGCGTGCTGCGCGTCGGCAGCACCGGCGTCGGGACCGGCTCGGCCGGCGCGTCGCAGGCGGTGCCGGCGAGCACGCAGCACAAGCCGAGAACCACGAGGAAACGCCTGGTCAAGGTGCTCACCCCCGGCGGTGCGGACTCAGAAGAAGCTACCGCACCACGACTGGACGCGCGTGCTGAACAGGACGTCGGCGGCCGCGGGGGCGGCCGGGTCGCGGACCTCGATCCGGCCGGCGTCGGCGAGCGCCGAGGCGCGCCAGGTGCCGAGGTAGAGCATCGCGAGCGTGGTGACGTCGAGGGCGAGCGCGGCCGGTCCGTCGGTGCGCTCGGCACCGTCCGGCGTGATCCGGTAGGTGCCGGAGTTGGCCGGCAGCAACGGATCGGTGACCTCGACGACGACCGGCGCGGCGTGGCCGTACTCACGGGCGGCCAACGCCTTCGGGACGTCGACGAGCCGCAGCCAGTGCTCGTCCTCGACGCGATCGACGTTGCCCCGGCGGTGATCGGCCAGGATCAGCTCGACCGGCTCGTCCAACGGCCGTTCCTCGGCGACGATCCGGTCCACCAGGTCGATGCCGAGCAGGAACCGCCACAACCCGGCCAGCGCGGCCGGCGTGCCGGTGAACATGTCCCACACTTCCAGGGTCTTGGTCCACGGGTGGGCCTGCAGCCCGCCGACGACGTAGAGGGCGTAACCGTCGGGCCCGTCCGGGCCGTGGTGCACGATCGCCTTCACCGGATCGGTGCTGCGGCGGAGGTGGTTCTCGTAGAGCCGCCACAGCACCTCCGGGCGGGTCATCATCCCGGGCCGGTGCTCGATGCGCTCGTAGACGCCGGGCAGCCCCGCGACGGCGTCGTCCAGCTCCAGCAGCTCGATCTCCCCGGCGGCGGGCGCGTCCGGCCGCAGCCGCGCGCGGTGCCGGTCGACGCTGTAGGTCCGGCTGCGCGTCGCCAAGCCGTAGCCGTACCGGCCGTAGATGAGCGCCTCGGAAGCGAGCAGGTTCGCGAACACCACGCCGCGCGAGGCGAAGTCCGCCAGCTGGGTGGCCATCATCGCGCGCAGCACGCCGCGGCGCGTCCGGTCGGCGCGGACACCGACACCCGTCACGCCGGCCATCGGCAGCCGGGCGCCACCCGGCACCGTCAGCTCGGCGTCGAACGCGCGGGCGGTACCGATGAAGTCCGGGTCGAACACCCCGATCGTGCCGCCGGACTGGTAGGCGCGCGCGGCGCGTTCCCAGTCCTTGTCGTCGGACGGCGGCACGTGCACGGTGGCGCGGAAGAGGGTGCTCGCGGCGCGGTGCTCGTCGTCGCGCAGCGTCCGGATCTCGAAGTCGGTCATCCCCGGATCATCTCCGGAGACGACGGAGTCCGGCCACCGCAATTCGCGGCGACCGGACTCGGCCGGACGTCAAACGCTACTTGGTGGCGGGCGGGGACACCTCGTAGTTGCCGCCGTCGCCCTTCACCGTGATCGGGATCTGCTGCGGCTTGCCGCCGATCGTGGCGGTGCACTCGAACTTCGCACCGTCCTCGACCTTCTGCTCGGCCGGGCAGGTGACGCCGGTGACGCCGTCGATCTTGTAGGTGTCGGAGAGCAGCTTCTGCACGTCCGTCTGCATCTGGGTGTTGTTGAAGACCTGCGTCTTGAAGAACCCGGGTGCGACGAAACCGAGGATGCCGACCACCGCGACCACCACGACCAGCACCACGATGCCGATCAGCAGGCCCTTCTTCGACTTCGCCGGCTTCTCCCCTTCGGGAGCGGCGGCGCCGCCGGGGAACTGCTGCTGGCCGTAGTCGTACTGGCCCTGCCCCCCGGGCGGTTGCTGCCCGTACCCGGGCTGGGCCTGCGGCCCGCTCTGCGGGTACTGCCCCCCGGGCGGCTGCTGGCCGTACCCGGGCTGCGCCTGCGGTCCGCTCTGCGGATACCCGCCACCGGGCTGCTGCCCGTAGGGCGGCGGCTGCTGGCCCCACTGCGGCTGCTGCGGCGGGGTGTACCCACCGGGCTGCTGACCCCACTGCTGCGGTTGCTGGGGCTGCTGCGGCTGACCCCACGGCTGCTGCGGCTGGTTGGGGTCGTACGGCGGCTGTTGCGGCTGCTGCTGCCCCCACTGGGGCTGTTCCTGCGGGCCGCTCGGCGGGTACGCGCCGCCCGGCTGCTGCCCGTACTGGGGCTGCTGTGGGTCGTTGCCGCCATACGGCGTGCTCATCGTCTGCCTCCGCCTGCTTCGTTCATCTCATTGCCCAGCCCGATATCGCCGCCGAGCCGCGTACGCACGGTTCGTGGCCGATCCAACCACAGGTCCGGGCCCAGCACACGCGACCACGCTCTCCCGCTGCGCCGACCGGCCCAAGCCTCACACCGAGCTCACGCCGCACCCGCGGCGACCACACCGCGGCGCAGCGCCTTGACCGCCTCGGCGGCCGTCGCGCCCACCGGGTCCGCCCGGCCCAGCACGTCGCGGATCTGGTCGAGCAGGTCGATCACCTGACGCGACCAGCGCACGAAGTCCCCCGCCGACAGCTCCTGGCCGTTCGCCTCGGCCGCCGTGAGCACCTTCTCCAGCGACTCACCACGCGCCCACCGGTAGACCGGCCACGCGAACCCGGCGTCCGGCTCCCGCGTGCGGTCGAGCCGGTGCCGCCGCTCGTCCTCGGTCAGCTCCACCCACAGCCGCGCGGTCTCTTCCCACGCCTCGGGCACCGCGCCACCGGGCAACCGCGGCTCCCCCGCCGTGTCCCGGCGCGCCTCGAACACCAGCGTCGAGACGACCGCGGCCAGCTCGGCCGGACCGAGGTTCTCCCACACGCCGTTGCGGATGCACTCCGCGGCCAGCAGATCCGACTCGCTGTACAGCCGGGTCAGCCGGCGGCCGTGCTCGGTGACCCGGTCCTCGCCGTCACCCGCGGACTCCGGTCCGAGGTAACCGCGCTCCCCCAGCAAAGCGAGGATCCGGTCGAACGCGCGGGCCAGCGAGTGCGTGGTCGCCGCGACCTTCCGCTCCAGCTGCTCGGTTTCGCCGGCCAGCCGCTGGTACCGCTCCACCCAGCGCAGGTTGGCTTCCCGCTCGGCCAGACCGTGGCACGGGTGCGACCGCAACGCCCGCCGCAGCGCCGCCAGCTCACCGTCCTCATTGGCCCCCGACCGCCGCTTCTGCCTGCCGGGCAAGGAAATCCCGGCACCGCGCAACGTCGTCGCGATGTCGCGACGGGTCTTCGGCGAGCGCAGCTCGATGTGCTTGGGCAGCTTGATCCGGCCCAAAGCCTCGACCGGCGCCGGGAAGTCCGCCACCGACAACGGCCCGGACCACCGGTCCTCGGTCACCACGACCGGGCGCGGCTCGCGGATCGGGTCGAGCCCGGGATCCACGACCACGGCGAGCCCGGCCCGCCGGCCCGCGGGCACCGCGATGACGTCACCCTTGCGCAGCTTCTCCAGCGAATCCGCCGTGTCCGCGCGCCGCACGGTGGTGTTCTGCCGCGACAAGGCCTTTTCCCGCGCCGACATCTTCGCGCGCAGCTCGACGTACTCGAGCATCTCCGCGAAGTCCCCGGTCACCGCGTTGGTGTACCCCTTGAGGGCTTCCTTGTTCCGCTCGATCCGGCGGGCCAGGCCGACCACCGACCGGTCGGCCTGGAACTGCGCGAACGACTGCTCCAGCAGGTCACGAGCCTGCCCCGCGCCGACCTGGGCGACCAGGTTCACCGCCATGTTGTAGCCCGGCCGGAACGACGAGCGCAGCGGATAGGTCCGTGTCGAGGCCAGCCCGGCGACCTGCTTCGGGTCGACCCCCGGCTGCCACGAGACCACGGCGTGGCCCTCGACGTCGATGCCGCGCCGCCCGGCCCGGCCGGTCAGCTGGGTGTACTCCCCCGGCGTCAGGTCGACGTGCGCCTCGCCGTTGTACTTGACCAGCCGCTCGAGGACGACCGTGCGGGCCGGCATGTTGATGCCGAGCGCGAGGGTCTCGGTGGCGAACACGGCCTTCACCAGGCCGCGCACGAACAGCTCCTCGACGGTCTCCTTGAACGCCGGCAGCAGCCCGGCGTGGTGCGCGGCGATGCCGCGTTCCAGCGCCTCCCGCCACTCCCAATAGCCCAGCACGCCCAGGTCGCCCTCGGGCAGCTCGGACGTGCGGTCCTCGATGACCCGGCGGATCTCCTCGACCTCATCGGGCCCGTTGAGCCGCAGCCCGGCCCGCACGCACTGGGTGACCGCGGCGTCACAGCCGGCCCGGGAGAAGATGAACACGATCGCGGGCAGCAGCCCGGCCCGGTCCAGCTGCTCCACGACGTCCACCCGCGACGGCGGCCGGAACCGCGGCATCCGCGGTCCGCCCCGCCGGGCGCCACGCGGCCCGTGGAACCCCGCGGGCGCGTACTGCCGGCCGATCTCCTCGGTGCGGCGCAGCAGGGTCGGGTTGATGCGCAGCTCCGCGTCCGGGCCGTGGACGTCCTCACCGGCGAACAGGTCCATGAGGCGGTTGCCCACCAGCATGTGCTGCCACAACGGCACCGGCCGGTGCTCGTCCACCACGACGGCCGTGTCCCCGCGCACCTCGACCAGCCACTCGCCGAACTCCTCGGCGTTGCTGACCGTCGCCGACAGCCCGACCACGCGGACGTGTTCGGGCAGGTGCAGGATCACCTCTTCCCACACCGCGCCCCGGAACCGGTCGGCGAGGTAGTGGACCTCGTCCATCACGACGTACCCGAGGTCGGTGATCGTCGAGGACTTGGCGTAGAGCATGTTGCGCAGCACCTCGGTGGTCATCACGACCACCTGGGCGTTGCCGTTGATCGAGGTGTCCCCCGTCAGCAGGCCCACCGCGTCCGCTCCGTACCGGGCCACCAGGTCGCCGTACTTCTGGTTCGACAACGCCTTGATCGGCGTGGTGTAGAAGCACTTGCGGCCCTCGGCCAGCGCCAGGTGCACGGCGAACTCGCCGACGATCGTCTTACCGGCCCCGGTGGGCGCGCACACGAGCACACCGTGGCCGCCCTCGAGGGCCTCGCACCCGCGGATCTGGAAGTCGTCGAACTCGAAGGAGGACTCCGCCGCGAAGCGGGTCAGCTGGGGGTGCTTCCCCCGGCGCGCGGAGGCCGCATACGCCTCGGCCGGGGAAGGAGAAGGGCTACTGGCCACTCCGTCAGGGTTCCACACACCCCCGACAGTTTGCACGCGGCGTGACCAACGGCGTGGCGTGACGTAGTCCCGGGCTCCCCTGTCGTCGCCGGTGTGTTCGTGGTTGATCGGGCCGGAGGCCCGACACAGCCCGAACGTATAGGTCGTTATACACATTACCGGGCCCACGTCTCGGGGGAACCGACTCCTTCGCCCGGCCGTCGGACCGGCGATGAGGAGGACGTCATGACCGCACCCTGTCCGAGCTGCGGGCAGCTGGACCAGGTCCAGCACGTGCCCGCGGTCTACTACGGCGGACACTCCTACTACCGCGGCCAGGGCCCGACGGTCGCCGTGCCCGCCGGGGACGGGGTGATCTACACCAGCAGCGAGGTCTCCGGGGTGACCGTCACGGGGGTCGCGCGGGCCCTCGATCCGTTCCCGCCGCGGCGGCGCAGCGGCGGGCTGGTCGCCGGGCTGGTGCTGCTACTGATGGTCGGGAGCTGTTTCCTGTGGCTGCCGTTGTCCGCGGTCGACGACCCTCCCCCGGGCGGTACCGGCGGGCTGGTGCTGGGTTTCGCGCTGCTTTCGCTGCCGTCGGTGTGCGTGTTCGGCGCCACCGGGACGCTGATCTGGCTCTACGTGCGGCGGGTGCGGGAGTACCGGCGGCGCCGGGCCGGGATCCCGGCCGCGCAGGCGCTGTGGCAGCAGGGGTGGTTCTGCCATCGCTGTGGCGGCGTCTACCTGGCGCAGGGGCAGCTGATGGCGCCCGCGCGGTTCCGGGAGCTCGTCGGCGAGGCCGGGGGGTACTAAGCGCTTGCGCGCCGTCAGGAAATACTGATCGCTTGCGCGCCGTCAGGAAATACTGATCGCTTGCGTGTCGTCAGGAAATACTGAGCGCCGTCAGGGGATCACTGAGCGGCCAAGACCGTCAGCGCGCCGGGGACACAGTTGACCGTCACCGGCAGGGTGCCCTGGGGCTCGCCGTCGGCGTAGGCGGGCCAGGTGTTGCCCGTCAGGGTCACCGAGCGGGCTCGCAGCGTGCGGACCGCCGGGTGGGTCACGTGGTTGCCCGTGCGCAGGCCGGGGAGCATGCGGATCAGGCTGCGGCGGGTCACGTCGCCGATGACCGTGACGTCGAAGACGCCGTCCTCGGGGTCGGCGGTCGGGCAGATCGGCACGCCGCCGCCGTAGAAGCGGGTGTTGCCGATCGCCACCAGGGTCGCGTCGAGCTCCAGGCGTCCGGTGCCGGTGTCGACGACCACCGGGCGGGACCGGAACGCGGCCAGTTCGGCGAGGATCGCCAGGTCGTAGCGGCGCGGGCCGGACGGCCAGCGCATCCGGTTGGCGCGTTCGTTGACGCTCGCGTCGAACCCCGCGCACAGCACGGTCGCGAACCAGGTGTCGCCGGCGCGGCCCAGGTCGATGCGCCGGCGCGCGCCGGACTTCAGTGCCGCGACCAGCGCGTCGACCGCCGGAAGGGCCTCACCGGGGACGCCGAGGGCGCGGGCGAAGTCGTTGCCGGTGCCCGCCGGGACGAGGCCGAGCGCGACGTCGTGGTTCGCGCAGAACTGGACACCCTGGTGGGCCGCGCCGTCACCGCCGAGCACGATCAGTACGTCGAGACCCGCGTCGTGCGACGTCCGCATCAGCTCACGGGACTCCTCGACCGAGTTGGCCACGAGCACGTCGAGGCGGTCGACGGCGGTGCGGAGCCGTACGGCGACCGTGTCCGCGATCCGGGCGGCGGCGCCGTGCCCCGAGGCCGGGTGCACGGCGAGCGCGGCGTGGATCCCCACTACGTGATGTCGTCGGTGCCGGACGACCGGCCGCCGGACGCGGTCGGCGTGGACGGCTCGTCGTCGACCTTGCTCGGCGTGTAGTCGAACGGCGCGGCCTCGTCGTCGGCCAGCTTGTCCCAGCCCTCTTCGGACCGGAGCTTGTCCTTCTTGCGGTCGTGGAACCGCGCCATCTGCACGGAGATCTCGAACAGCACGGTCAGCGCGGCGGCGAGCCCGAGCATCGAGAACGGGTCGGAGCCGGGCGTGGCGAACGCGGCGAAGACGAACAGCGCGAACACGATGCCGCGGCGCCACCGCTTCAGCTGGACGTACTTGACCACGCCGACGCGGTTGAGCATGACCACCAGCAGCGGCAGCTCGAAACTGATCCCGAAGATGATCAGCAGCGACAGCAGGAACGAGATGTACTTGTCCGCGGTGAGGGCGGTGACGAACGCGTCCTGGCCGAAGCCCATCAGCAGCTGCAGGGCGTGCGGGAAGAGGATGTAGGCGAGCACCGCGCCCGCGGCGAACAGCACGGAGGCGAATGAGACGAACGTCAGCGCGTAGCGGCGTTCCTTCGTGTACAGGCCCGGGGCGATGAACGCCCAGATCTGGTAGAGCCAGGCCGGGGAGAGCAGCACCGCGCCCGCCGCGAGGCCGACCTTCAGCTGGGTCATGAAGGCCTCGAACGGCACCGTCTGCAGCAGCCGGCACCCCGCCGCGCTGTCGAGCCGCCGGCTCGGCGGGATGGCGCAGTACGGGTCCTTGACGAGGTCACCGAGAGACGGGATCGGGCCGACCTTCGTGCCGAACCAGATGAACCCGAGGATCCCGCCGATGACGACGGCGAGCAGCGCCAGGCCGAGGCGACGGCGGAACTCGTAGATGTGCTCGATGAGCGTCATCGTGCCGTCGGGGTTGGCTCGGCGGCCGCGCTTGCGCCGCTTCGAGCCGCTCTTCTCCCCGTTTCCGGAGGCGGCTTCCGCCACTGGGGTTTCCGTTCTCGTCGGTGTCCGCCGGAGCGCGCCTGGCTAGACGCGCTCCGTGGACCAGGGACCGGTGGTGGGCTGGCTCAGCTGGCGTTCTTCTGCTCGGCGGCCGGCGCCTGCTGCTGCCTCTTCAGCTCGTCGAGCTGCCGCTGCAGGTCCGCGACCTGCTGGTCGGTGGCCGACGGGGCGGCGGGAACGACCGGCGTGGCCGGGATCTGCTTCGTCTCGACCGGCTCGGCGTCCTCGGCCGCGGCGGCCTTGTGCTCGCCGGTGAGGTCCTTGGTCTCGGCCTTGAAGATCTTCATGGACTTGCCGATGGACCGGGCCGCGTCGGGAAGCCTCTTGGCCCCGAACAACAGCACGACGACGAGCACCAAGATGATCAAATGCCACGGCTGCAATCCGTTCAGCATGGTGGCCTCCTATCTGCGTCTGGTAGGGATGTTACTGGTTTTCCGGGTTCCGGCGGCGCTGCGCGAACGCGACGCGCAACGCTGCCGACCGGGCGCGGACGAGTCCGGCCCGGTCCTGGGTGTTCGTAGCCACCATGCTTGCGGTCTGCTTGAAAGCACGCAAGACCCGCGCCGTGCGCACCAGCAGGAACACGAGCAGCAGCAGGCCGGCGGCGGCGAGCACGATGGTGGGCAGGTACGGCACGCGGCCAGCCTAGTGGTCGCAGGTTGACGGAAGGTGACGGGCTCGGGCCACCGCGTCGGCGGCCCGGCGGCCGACGTCGGACGCGAGGTCGGCCGGGCTCTCGACCAGCGCCTCCCCGCCCAGGCCCAGCACCAGGCGCACCATCCAGGACTGGTCGGCGTAGCGCATCCGGATCCGGAGGCGGCCGCCGTCGAGCTCGTCGAGCTCTTCGCACGGGTAGTACTCGGCTACCCAGCGTGCGTCCGGGTCGAGGACCAGGACGGCCTCCCGCTGATCGGGACGCTCGCGGAAAACCCCGTCGGAGATGTCGGTCGGGTGGGCGTGCGCGGGCGGGCGAGACGGCTCGTCGAGCACGGTCAGCTCGTCGATCCGGTCCAGCCGGAACAGCCGCACGCCCTCGGCGCGGCGGCACCAGGCCTCCAGGTAACCCACGGCCTGGACGATCAGCAGCCGCATCGGGTCGACCGTGCGCTCGGTGATCTGGTCCTTCGACGCGGTGTAGTAGCGGATCCGCAGCGCCCGCCCGGCCTGCAGCGCCCGGGCGACCTCCTCGCGGGTCCGCGCGGTCTTCTTACCCTCGCGGACCCCGCCGCCGACGACCACCCCGGCCGGCTGGGCCTGCCCGGCGGCGGACTCGATCTTGGCGATGGACCGGCGGACGGCGTCGCCGTCGACCACGCCCGGGGTCTCCCCCAGGGCCCGCAGCGCGACCAGCAACGCGGTCGCCTCGCCGCCGGTGAGCCGCAGCGGGCGGCTCATCCCGGCGTCGTGGGTGACGACGATCGTGTCGCCCTCGAAGGACAGGTCGATCAGGTCGCCGGGGCCGTAGCCGGGCAGCCCGCACATCCAGAGCAGCTCGAGGTCCTTGCGCAGCTGCTTCGGCGTGACGTCGAAGTCCTGCGCGGCCTCGTCGACGCGGATCCCGGGCCGGGCCAGCAGGTAGGGCACGAGCGCGAGGAGCCGGGGCATCCGGTCGCCGGAGCCGCTCATCGGACACTCCCCTGCTGCTGCCGGGCGACGACGGCTTCCAGCCGGTCCTGGACGGTCTTGGCCAGCACGTCGGGCTCCAGCACGACGACGTCGGGGCCCTGCGAGGTGATCCAGTCGGCGGCCGACTCCGGGAAGTAGAGGCCGATCTCGACGAGGTCGCCCTCCTGGCCGTCGACACTGGACCGCCCGATGACGGTGCCGCGGCGGCGGACCCCGGCGGCGCGGCCGTCGGCGACCCAGAGCCGCGCGGTGGTGACCGGCGAGGGTTCGGACGCCCCGCTGGTGGCCGACACCAGCTGCAGCAGGTTGACGCCTTCGGGGCGCTGCACGGCGCCCGGTTTCCCGACGGGCCGGACCTGGCCGGTGACGCGGGAGAGGCGGAAGCAGCGGGTCGCGCCGCGGTCGCGGTCGTGCCCGACGACGTACCAGCGGGCCTTCCACGACACCACGCCCCACGGTTCGAGGGTGCGCATGATGCGCTCCGGCGAGCCGCTGCGGCGGTATTCGAAGCGCACGGCCTGACCGTTCTGGACCGCCGCGAGCAGCGGCCCGAACGCCGGTTCGGCGCGCACGCGGGGCTCGACGACGGTCGGGGCCTGGTCGTCGACTTCGAGGCCGGCCGCGCGCAGCTTCACCAGGGCGCCCTGGGCCTGCCCGGTCAGCTCCGGCGAGTCCCACAGCCGGGACGCCAGCGCGACCGCGGCGGCTTCGTCGGGGGCGAGGTCGATCTCGCCGAGCTCGTAGTCGCGGCGGGCGATGCGGTAGCCCTCGATGGCGTCGAAGGCGGAGTTGCGGCCGGTCTCCAGGGGGATGCCGAGCTCGCGCAGCTCGGTCTTGTCCCGCTCGAACATCCGGAAGTAGGCGTCGTCGCTGGCCGCGTCGCCGTATCCGGGCACGATGCCGCGAATCCGCTCGGCGGTGAGGAACTGCCGGGTGGACAGGAGGGCCAGCACCAGATTGACCAGCCGTTCGGCGCGTGCGGTGGACACCCGGTAGAGACTAGCCCGCGCCGCCCGGCCCGATCGTGAGGTCCGGTGTACGCGCGTCGTAACCGGCGCGGGCGGTGCTGACCTCGTCGAAGTTCGCCTCGGCCCAGTCCTTGAACGCGGACATCAGCGCACGGAGGCTTTCCCCCAGCGGCGTAAGGGAATAGTCGACGCGGACGGGCACCGACGGGGTCACCTCGCGGTGCAGCAGGCCGTCGCGTTCGAGCACCCGCAGGGTCTGGGTGAGCATCTTCTGGCTGACCCCGGCGATGCGCCGCGAAAGGTCGCTGTAGCGCATCGGGCCGTCACCGAGCGCCACCAGGACGAGGCTGACCCACTTGCCGGCGATCTCGTCGAGCAGCTTCCGGGTCGGGCAGGCCGCGAGGTAGGCGTCGTAGGCGGCCTTTTCGGCCAGCCGCTTCTGTTCCGCCGTGCGCGTGGGCACCGGGCGAACCTCCTGGTACGGGGGGGAACCTGCGGGTACGTACTTCCCATCGGAGAGTAGCTCCCCATAGGTTCGCGGGGAAGATCCGCCCCGGGAAGGAGCGAAAGATGCGCGCGATGGTGGTCCGCCGGTTCGGCGGTCCCGAAGTCCTGGAGTCCGCCGAGGTCCCGGTGCCGGCGCCGGGCCCCGGTCAGGTGCGGATCCGGGTGGCGGCGGCCGCGGTCAACCCGGTCGACGCCGCGACCCGGTCCGGGCTGCTCACCGAGGCCGGCGTCGTCCCGCCGCGGGACGTGCTCGGCCTCGGCTGGGACGTCGCCGGCGAGGTCGACGCCGTCGGCGAAGACGCCGGCTTCCGGGCCGGCGACGCGGTGATCGGGCTGCGCGACCGGCTCGCGACCCCGCTCGGCGCCTACGCGGAGTGGATCGTGCTCGACGCGTCGGCCGTGGCGCCCGCACCGGCCGGCGTCTCCCCCGCCGAGGCGGCGACGCTGCCGCTCAACGCCCTGACCGCGGCCCAGGCCCTGGACCTCGTCGACACCACCGGGACGCTGCTGGTCACCGGCGCGGCGGGTGCGGTCGGCGGCTACGCCGTCGCGTTGGCCCACGCCCGGAAGCTGCGCGTGGTCGCCGTGGCCGGATCCTCCGACGAAGCGCAGGTCAGAGCCTTCGGTGCGGACGAGTTCGTGCGGCGCGGGCCGTCCCTGGGCGATCGGGTGCGCGCGGTGGTGCCCGGCGGCGTGGACGCGGTCCTCGACCCCGCGCTGGTCGGGCTGGACGCGCTCGACGCAGTCCGCGGCGGCGGTGAGTTCGTCGCGTTCGCCGCGGGGGCCGCGCCGATCCCGCTGCGCGGCGTCCGGGTCCGCGGCGTCTGGATCCGCGCCGACGGCACCCGGCTGGCCGAGCTGGCCCGGATGGCGTCCGAGGGTGTCCTCCCGCTGCGCGTCGCGGACGTACTGCCCTTGTCCGACGCGGCGAAGGCGCACGAACGGCTGGCCGCGGGCGGGCTGCGCGGCCGTCTCGTGCTGACACCGTGAATCCTCCCTAGCCTGGAGGCATGGATGATCGTGTTCTCCTCATCACCGGCGCTTCCCGCGGGCTGGGTGCCGCGACCGCGCGCCTGGCCGCCGCGGCCGGCTTCAAGGTCGCGCTCGTGTCCCGCAAGGCGGAGTCCGTCGCTCCTCTGGCGGCCGAGCTCGGCGAAGACCGGGCGCTGGCGCTGGGCGCCGACGTCGCGGACTGGCCGAGCGTCTCCGGCGCCGTCACCGAGACGGTGCGGCGGTTCGGCCGGCTCGACGCGGCGTTCGCCAACGCCGGGATCGGCGTCGGGACGTCGTTCTTCGGCGACGACGATCCCGACCCGCGCCAGTGGGAGGAGATGGTCCGCACCAACGTGCTCGGCGCGGCCTACACCGCCCGCGCGGCCCTGCCCGCGCTGCGGGAGACGTCCGGGCACCTCTTGATCACCGGCTCGGTCGCCGGCCGCTACATCCGCAACGCGAGCCTGTACTCGGTGACGAAGTGGGCGGTCACGGGGATGGCCGGGGCGATCCGCGAGGAGGCCGTCGGCACCGGTGTGCGGGTCACGCTGGTCCAGCCGGGCATCACCGACACCGACATCCTCAGCGACGAGCAGCGCAAGAAGCCGAAACTGGAGCCGGACGACATCGCCCGGGCCGTGCTCTACGCGCTGCAGCAGCCGCCACACGTGGACGTCAACGAGATCATGGTCCGCCCGACCGGGCAGGTGCTCTAGCCCAGCCGGGCGACCCGGCCGCCGGCGCCGCTGGCCCAGCAGCTGCCCAGCGGCGTGCAGTCCACGCTGTCGAAGCTGCCGGTGTCGAACGACGTCCAGTGCCGGCCGCCGTCGGGGCTGAGGTCGCTGCCGCCGGGGCCGACGGCCAGGACCGTGCCGCCGCGCCAGGCCAGGCCGGAGCGGTACCCGGCAGGGTACTGCGCCGGGGTCCGCCAGGTGCGGCCGCGGTCGTTCGACAGGGCCACGGCGGGGCCGGGCGCGGTCGGCGCGGCGAAGTCGCCGCCGATGGCGACGCCCTGCCACGGGGTGCGGAAGGCCAGGGCGAACACGCCGGCCGACGGGCTGCTCGGCAACGGCGTGTCCGACGCAGTCCAGTGGCGGCCGCCGTCGCCGGAGTGCACGACGCGGGCCGTGGCGCCGCCGCCGGTGGCCAGCCAGGCGTCGAACGGGCCCGACGTGGTGACGCACTGGCCGCTGGCGGCGAACCCGGCCTCACCGGGCAGCGCGGGCGGGAAGCCGCTGTCGGGGACCTGGCGCCAGCTGCGGCCGCCGTCGGAGGTGGCCTGCACCCGGAACTTGCCGTCCACGGGGTCGCTCATCGCGAGGCCGCGCCACGGGTCGAAGAAGGCCAGGCAGTCGTAGAACGCGGCGGCGTCGGTGTTCTGGAACGTCTGGCGCCAGTGCGCGCCTGCGTCGTCGGTCCGGTAGACGCGGGAGTCGGTGCCGGGACCGATCGACAGGATCACCGCGTGCTCGGCGTCGAAGGCCTCGATGTCGCGGAACTCGAGGGTGCCGGTGCCGGGCGGGCCGACGGACTTCCAGCTCCGGCCGCCGTCGACGGTGCGCAGCACGGTGCCCTGCGTACCGCTGACCCAGGCGACGCGGGCGCCGACCGCGGACAGGCCGCGGAACTGGGCAGTGACGCCGGTGGCGCTCAGCTCCCACTTCGGCAGGTGCCCGCCGGCGGACGCCGGCACCGCCACGGCGACCAGCAGGGTGAGGACGAGAAGCACCACACGCACGACACGCATGGGCAGATCCTGCCGCACCCGCCCAGCGACTTTCGTCGCCTCTTTCGTGCCCCCCGGAAGTCCGTGAAGGCCTCCTTGAGGGACTCTGAGTCCCTCAAGGAGGCCTTCACGGACCTTGGCTAGAGCGAGCTGATCAGGCGTTCGACGCGCTCGTCGACCGAGCGGAACGGGTCCTTGCACAGCACCGTGCGCTGGGCCTGGTCGTTCAGCTTCAGGTGCACCCAGTCGACGGTGAAGTCGCGCCCGGCGGCCTGGGCGGCGGCGATGAAGTCGCCGCGCAGCTTCGCCCGGGTCGTCTGCGGCGGGGTGTCCTTGGCGGCCTCGATCTCGCCGTCGTCGGTGATCCGGCGGACCAGGCCCTTGCGCTGGAGCAGGTCGAAGATGCCCCGGCCCCGGCGGATGTCGTGGTAGGCCAGGTCGAGCTGGGCGATGCGCGGGCTGGACAGGTCCAGGTCGTGCTTGTGCCGGTAGCGCTCGACCAGCCGGTGCTTGATCGCCCAGTCGATCTCGGTGTCGATCTTGCCGAAGTCCTGCTGCTCGACCGCGTCCAGCGCCCGGCCCCACAGCTCGATGACCTTGTCGTTGGCCGGGCTGGAGCCGTTTTCCTTGAGGTGCTGCACCGCGCGGGCGTAGTACTCGCGCTGGATGTCGAGCGCCGAGGCCTCGCGCCCGCCGGCCAGGCGCACCTGGCGGCGGCCGGTGAGGTCGTGGCTGATCTCGCGGATCGCCCGGATCGGGTTGTCCAGCGTGAAGTCGCGGAACTGGACGCCGGCCTCGATCATCTCGAGCACCAGGTTCGCCGACCCGACCTTGAGCATCGTCGTCGGCTCGGCCATGTTCGAGTCGCCCACGATGACGTGCAGGCGCCGGTAGCGCTCGGCGTCGGCGTGCGGCTCGTCGCGGGTGTTGATGATCGGGCGCGACCGGGTCGTCGCGCTCGAGACGCCCTCCCAGATGTGCTCGGCCCGCTGGGAGAGGCAGTAGACCGCGCCGCGCGGGGTCTGCAGCACCTTGCCGGCGCCGCAGATGAGCTGGCGGGTCACCAGGAACGGGAGCAGGACGTCCGCGATCCGGGAGAATTCACCCGCGCGGGTCACCAGGTAGTTCTCGTGGCAACCGTAGGAGTTGCCCGCCGAGTCGGTGTTGTTCTTGAACAGGAAGATGTCGCCGCCGATGCCCTCGTCCGCCAGCCGCCGCTCGGCGTCGACGAGCAGGTCCTCGAGGATCCGCTCACCGGCCTTGTCGTGCGTGACCAGCTGGACCAGGTCGTCACACTCGGCCGTCGCGTACTCGGGGTGCGAGCCGACGTCGAGGTAGAGCCGGGAGCCGTTGGACAGGAAAACGTTCGAAGAACGGCCCCACGAGACGACCCGCCGGAAGAGGTAGCGCGCCACCTCGTCGGGAGAGAGCCTGCGCTGGCCGTGGAAGGTGCACGTGACCCCGAACTCGGTCTCGATGCCAAAGATCCGCCGCTGCATCCCACCAGAGTAGGCGCTGGACCCCCCTCGACGGTGGGCCGTTCGGGCGTCGACACGCCCCCAGTAGGCCACAGACGGTGAAAAGCCCCCGAATCAGGCACGATTGGAGCACAACCCTTGACGTCGCACGGAAGGCGGACCCCTTGTCACACCAGCTCATCCGGGCGTTCCGGCGGGTCGGCCGCAACGACCGCGCCCTGATGCGCCGCAGCGCCCGCTTGCCGGCCACCAAAGCCGACGACGCGCTGATGGCGCTGTCCCGGTCGGCGAACAAGTCCCGCCTCTGGTGGGCCGTCGCCGCGGGGCTGGCGGTCCGCCCCGGCGCGACCCGCCGCGGCGCCCTGCGCGGCATGGTCGCCATCGCCGGCGCGAGCGCCGCCGCGAACCTGATCGGCAAGCCCCTCTTCCCCCGCCGCCGCCCGGCCGAGGAAGAGATGCCGATGCACCGCCGCCTGCGGAAACGCCCGACGTCGTCGTCGTTCCCCTCCGGCCACTCGGCCTCCGCGGCGGCCTTCGCGACGGCGGTGGCCATGGAGTCCCCGCGCGCCGGGCTCGCCATCGCGCCGCTCGCCATCGCGGTCGCCTACTCGCGCGTCCACACCGGCGTGCACTGGCCCTCCGACGTCGGCGTCGGCCTCGCCATCGGCACCGGCGTGGGCCTGGCGACCCGGCACTGGTGGCCGTTGCACGACGACATCCCGGCCCGCTCGGCCCACGACGCCCACGCGCCGGAGATGGTCGACGGCGAGGACATGCTCGTGCTGGTCAACCCGGGTTCCGGGGTACAGGGCCAGGACCCGACCGAGGACGCCCGCTACGCCTGGCCGAAGGCCGAGATCCTCTACCCGGACCCCGACCGGGACCTGCGCGCCCAGCTCGAAGCCGAGATCGACGCCCGCGGCACGGTGCGCGCCCTCGGCGTCGCGGGTGGTGACGGCACCGTCGCGGCGGTCGCCTCGGTCGCCGCCGAGCGGGACCTGCCGCTCGCCCTGATCCCCGCCGGCACGCTGAACCACTTCGCCCGCGACATCGGCATCCGGTCGATGCCCGACGCCGACGCGGCCACCGAGGTCGGCAACGCCGTCGGCATCGACCTCGGCGAGGTCGGGGTGGAAGGGCCCGACGGCCCGGCCCACCGCTGGTTCGTCAACACCGCGAGCCTCGGCGGCTACCCGGAGATGGTCCGGCTGCGCGAGAAGCTGCAGGAAAAGCACCCGAAGTGGCCCTCGGCCGCGATCGCGCTGACCCGGACGCTGCGCAACGCCAAGCCGCTGACCGTCCGGCTCAACGGCAAGCTCACCCAGGTCTGGCTGCTGTTCGTGGGCAACGGCACCTACGCGCCGAAGGGGTTCGCGCCCAGCCGGCGGCCCGCGCTCGACACCGGGCTGCTCGACGTCCGCTACCTGCGCGCCGACCTGCCGTACTCCCGGGCCCGGTTCCTGCTGGCGATGGTCACCCGCAGCCTCGCGGCCAGCCACGTCTACCAGGAGCTCGACGTGGCCGAGCTCGACGTCGAGCTGCTCGACGGCCACCGCCGCGTCGCCACCGACGGCGAGGTCGGCCCGCTCGGCAACCGGTTCCGCTTCAAGTCCCGGCCCAGCGCCCTCACCATCTACCGTCTTTAATCTTCGTTTACTTTCTCTCAACGAACCCACAGCGTCCCCTGGCTAGCGTCAAGATCGACATGCGGGCCCTCGCGCCCGCCGCCAGGGGACGAGTGGGGTTTCGATGCGGTGGCACCCGGCGTGGCGCGGATGAGCCCGCAGAACGCCGTCGACCCGGTACTGCCGGGCGACATCACGGCCCGCGCCCGCGACCTCGGGCCGTTCGAATCGCCGTTCATCTGGCTCGCGTTCGCCACGGCCGCGGTCGCCGTCCTCGCCGCGGTGCTCCTGCTCGCGCACCGGCGCCGCGGCCGCCGCTGGGGGTTCACCGCGTTCGGCGTCCTCCTGCTGCTGGCGGCCGTCACGGCGGTGAACAGCTACGTCGGGTACGTGCGCACCTCCGACGACCTCGCCCGGCTGCTCCAGCGCGGCCCCGGCCTCGTCAACCTCGCCGGCCGCCTGCTCGACGACGACAAGGGCGCGCCGGAGTCCGAACCGACGGGGCACGGCGGGACCGGCGTCGCGACCGCGGGCCAGAGGATCGACGTCGTCCCGCTCCCCGACCCGGCGCACGGCGTCCCCTCGGGCAGCAACTACGTCATCCTGCCGCCCGGTTACGGCGACCCGGCCAACGCCGCCCGCCGCTACCCCGTCGTCTACCTGATCCACGGCTACCCGTTCGGCGGCCCGCGCGACTGGCTGACCTCCGGCGACGCCCCCGGCACCCTCCAGGCGCTGCAGCAGGCCGCCGTGATCGCGCCGATGATCGTGGTCAGCGTGGACCTGACCGCCGGCGTCCCCAGCACCGACTGGGAGTGCCTCGACGTCCCCGGCGGCCCGCAGCTGGAGACCTACCTCGCCCGCACCGTCGTCCCGGCGATCGACAGCCGCTACCGCACGCTGGCCGACCGCGCCCACCGCGCCCTCGGCGGCATGTCCGGCGGCGGCTTCGGCGCGCTCAACATCGGCCTGCACCACGTCGACGAGTTCGCCACCCTGGTCATCGCCCTGCCCTACGACGACCTCAACGACTCCGTCGGGGTCCTCGGCGGTGACCAGGCCGCCATCGCCGCCAACACCCCGCGCCGCTACCTGCCCACGATGAAGTTCCCCGCTCCGATCTCCGTGATGCTCGCCGTCGGCACCGGCGCGCCCACCGACGTCACCACGGCCCACCGCATCGCCGACGCGCTCCACGCCCGCGGCCAGGAGGCGGTCGTCCACGCCGAACGCGGCTTCAACCACACGTGGCACACCGCCCGGGCCACCCTGCCGTACCTGCTGGCCTTCGCCGACCAGGCCTTCCGGCAGCCGCCCGCCGCGTCCTGAATCCGGTTGCCGGGCTTGCGAGCATGGCTCATGGATCTCGAAACGCACTACACGACCGGCCCGGCCGAAACCTCCCGGCTCGCACGCACGCCCCACGGCAGGCTCGAATACCTGCGCACCCGGGAACTGCTGCGGCGGTTCCTCCCCGGCCGAGCCCGGGTGCTCGACGTCGGCGGCGGCACCGGCGTGCACGCCGCGTGGCTCGCCGGCGACGGGCACCCGGTGGACCTGATCGACGTCGTGCCGTCCCACGTGGACACCGCCGCGGCCCTTCCCGGTGTCACGGCCCGGATCGGCGACGCCCGGCACCTCCCCGCGGCCGACGAGACCTACGACGTGGTCCTGCTCCTCGGACCGCTCTACCACCTGATCGACGCCGAGGACCGCGCTCGCGCGCTCGCCGAGGCCCGGCGGGTCCTGCGCCCGGGCGGCCTGCTCGCGGCCGCGGGGATCAGCCGTTACCTGTCCCTGCTCGAAACGGGCGCCGCGGGCACCCTCACCGCCGACCTGGTGACGCCGATCCACGAGGTCGTCACCAGCGGCGCCTACGACGGCCACGTCGGCTTCGTGCCGACCCACTGGCACACGGCCGCCGAACTCCACGGCGAAGTCACGACCGCGGGGTTCGCCGACGCCGTCGTCCACGGCGTCGAGGGCCCGGCCTGGCCCGCGCTCGACGCAGCCGGGCTCACCGCGTTCGACAGCCGCGTCGAGGCCGCCTTGCGCGCCGCGCGGCTCGCCGAGCAGGACCCGCACCTCGTGCACACCAGCGCGCACCTGCTCGCGATCGCCCGTCGGCCGGCCTGAGCGCGGACGCGAAAACGGGGCGCGGTCACCGACCACGCCCCGCCTTCGTGCAGGCTATTCGCCTTCGGGCTTCTCCGGCTCGGCACCCTGGGGGTCCGGCACCGGCAGCAGCGCGTCCAGCGCCGTTCCCGTGAGGCGGCGGAACGCGCGCCGCGGGCGCTCGCGGTCCAGCACGGCGACCTCCAGCTTGATCGGCGGGTCGGTCTCGGTGTTGACGTTCGCCGACGTGCCCGCCGCCGACGTCGAAGAGGACGACGACGATCCGGCCGACGTGGACGCCGTCGCGGCCGGCTGGATCGGCGTGCGCAACGCGTCCACCGCCACGCCGAGCGCCGCCTGCAGGTCCAGGCCGTCCTCGAACGTCTCCTTCAGCTTCGCCGCGATCTTCTCGTTCTGGCCGCCCATCACGATGTACTGCGGCTCGTCGAAGATCGACCCGTCGTAGGTCAGCCGGTACAGCTGGTCCTCCGCCGCGCTCGCGCCGACCTCCGCCACGCAGACCTCGACCTCGAACGGCTTCAGCTGCTCGGTGAAGATGCTGCCCAGCGTGGCCGCGTACGCGTTCGCCAGCGCCCGCGCGCTCACGTCACGCCGGTCGTACTGGTAGCCCTTGAGGTCCGCGTGCCGGATCCCGGCGACCCGCAGGTTCTCGAACTCGCTGTAGCGCCCGACGGCGGCGAAACCGATCCGGTCGTAGATCTCGGACACCTTGTGCAGCGTCGCCGACGGGTTCTCCGCCACGAACAGCACGCCGCCCGCGTACTTCAGCACCACCACGCTCCGGCCGCGCGCGATGCCCTTGCGCGCCAGCTCGGAACGCTCCCGCATCAGCTGCTCGGGAGAGGCATACAACGGCATCGTCACGGTGTGCGCTCCAGGTCTTTCGGTGTTCCAACGTTCACTGGTTCAGCTCCGGCCCGCGTCAGGACAGCCGGCGCTGCTGGCGCTCGATCCGCCCGGCGATCACGGCCTCCGCCACCGCGGCGGTCTCCGACTCCGGCAGCTGCACGGCCCCGTGCTCGGCGGTGATCGTCACGACCGACGGGAAGATCCGGCGCACCAGGTCCGGCAGGCCCGAAGCGGTGTCGTCGTCCGCCGCGTCGTACAGCGCCTCGACCGCCACCCGCGTGGCGCTCTCGACGTCGGCGTCCGGGTCGTGCAGCTTCTTCAGCGCGGATTTCGCGAACAGCGAACCCGAGCCGATCCCGGCGTAGCCGCCGTTCTCCTCGTAGCGCCCGCCCGCGGCGTCGTACGACACGATCCGGCCGGCGTGCCTGGCGTCCTCGGCCTCCAGGTCGTAACCGACGAAGAGCGGGATCGCGGCCAGCCCGGCCATCGCCATCTCGAGGTTCGCCTTGACCATCCCGGCCAGCTTGTTCGTCTTGCCGTCCAGCGACAGCGAAACGCCCTCGATCTTCTCGTAGTGCGCGAGCTCCACCGCGTAGAGCCGCACCATCTCCACGGCCAGCCCGGCCGTGCCCGCGATGCCCACCGCCGAATACTCGTCGGTGACGTGCACCTTCTCCATGTCGCGGCTCGCGATCAGGTTCCCCGACGTCGCCCGCCGGTCACCCGCGATCAGCACCCCGCTCGCGAAGGTCAAGGCGACGATCGTCGTCCCGTGCGGTACGCCCAGGTCGCCCGCACCACCGGACATCCGGCGCTCCGGAAGCAGTTCCGGCGCCTGCACCCGCAGGAAGTCCGAAAACGACGACGTCGCCGACGAGAAGTACGCCCCCGGCAGAGCGGGACCCGAGATGCCCCTGGTGTTGTCCATACGTGCTCAAAAATCCCATCTGTGCGGGCCTTGGCGGCCGTGGCCCCACGCCCGGCGACCCCGGCCCGCACGGACCACGGTCACCGCCACGCGGAACCCCCGGCCGCCGGCTGAACGGTCGGCAAGGGCGCGAACGCCCGAGCGGCTACTCGCCACCCTTCTGGACGTAGGCCCGGACGAAGTCCTCGGCGTTCTCCTCCAGCACGTCGTCGATCTCGTCGAGGATCGTGTCGACGTCCTCGCCGAGCTTCTCGCGCCGTTCCTGACCCGCCGCGCCGGTGTCGTCGAACTCCTCGTCGGAGTCGCCGCCGCCGTGCTTTTCGATCTTTTCCTGGGCCATCTCGCCTCCCGGTGTGGCTGATGTTTCCTAGCCTACCCAGCGGCCCCGACATTCGGGGTCAACGCCGCGATCCGTGTGCGTACCGCCTAGTCCGAACCGGTGAGTGCCTCCACCAGCTCCTCCGCCGTCGCCGCGTTGTCCAGCAACTTGCCGACGTGCGCCTTGGTCCCCCGCAACGGCTCCAACGTCGGGATCCGCACCAGCGACTCCTTGCCGACGTCGAAGATGACCGAGTCCCACGACGCCGCCGCGATCGAGCTCGCGTACTTCTCCAGCGCCCGGCCCCGGAAGTAGGCCCGCGTGTCCGACGGCGGGGTGGTCACCGCGGCCAGCACCTCTTCCTCGGTCACCAGCCGCTTCATCGAGCCCCGCGTGACCAGCCGGTTGTACAGGCCCTTCGCCAGCCGCACGTCCGAGTACTGCAGGTCCACCAGGCGCAGCCGCGGCGCGCCCCAGGCGAGACTGTCCCGCTGGCGGTACCCCTCCAGCAGCCGCAGCTTGGCCGGCCAGTCCAGCCGGTCCGCGCACTCCTGCGGGTCCCGGGCCAGCGCGTCCAGGATCTCGCCCCAGACCCGCAGGACCTCCTTCGAGGCCTCGTCCGCGCCCGTGCGCTCCAGGTTCTGCGACGCGATCTCGTGGTAGGCGAACTGCAGGTCCAGCCCGGTGTACTTCTTGCCGTTGGCCAGCGCGACCTGCGCCTTCAGCGTCGGGTCGTGGCTGATCTGGTGCACGGCCTTGACCGGCTCGTCCAGCTTCAGGTCGTCGAACCGGATACCGGACTCGATCAGGTCCAGCACCAGCGCCGTCGTGCCGACCTTGAGGTAGGTCGAGTACTCGGACATGTTCGCGTCGCCGATGATGACGTGCAGCCGCCGGTACTTGTCCGCGTCCGCGTGCGGCTCGTCCCGCGTGTTGATGATCCCGCGCTTCAGCGTGGTCTCCAGGCCGACCTCGACCTCGATGTAGTCCGCACGCTGGGAGAGCTGGAACCCGGCCTCTTCACTCTGCTGGCCGATCCCGACCCGGCCCGACCCGGTGAAGACCTGCCGCGACACGAAGAACGGCGTCAGCCCGGCGATGATCGCGGTGAACGGCGTCGACCGCGCGCACAGGTAGTTCTCGTGCGTGCCGTAGCTGGCGCCCTTGCCGTCGACGTTGTTCTTGTAGAGCTGGAGCGGGGGCTGTCCCGGCACGGACGCCGCCTTGAGCGCCGCCTCCTCCATCACCCGTTCGCCGGCCTTGTCCCAGATGACCGCGTCGCGCGCGTTGGTCACCTCGGGCGCCGAGTACTCCGGGTGCGCGTGGTCGACGTACAACCGCGCCCCGTTGGTCAGGATGACGTTCGCCGCGCCCAGGTCCTCGACGTCCGGGTCGTGCCCCGGCCCGCCGGGGCCGGTCAGGTCGAACCCGCGCGCGTCCCGCAAGGGGGACTCCACCTCGTAGTCCCACCGGGCCCGCCGGGCGCGCGGGATGTCGGCCGCGGCCGCGTAGGCCAGCACGACCTGGGTCGAGGTGAGTACCGGGTTCGCCGTCGCGTCGCCCGGCACCGAGATGCCGTACTCGACTTCGGTTCCCATGATCCGCCGCATGTCCACCACCCTACGGGGTAGGCCTAGTGGAACGATGCACCCATGCCAGGCAGTGACGAACTCGTTGCCCTCTATGACCAGGCCGGCTCCGTCGTCGGCGAGACGCTGCGGAGCCGCCTCCGCAGCGAGGGCCTGTGGCACGCCGCCGGCGTCGTGCTGGTCCGTTCGGGTGACGGAAACGCGGTCTACGTGCACCTCCGCACCGCCACGAAGGACGTGTTCCCGTCCACCTGGGACTGCTGGGCCGGCGGGGTCGTCGCCGCCGGCGAGTCCCCGGCCGGGTGCGCCCGCCGCGAACTGGCCGAAGAACTCGGCGTCCGAGGGGTGGAACCCGTTCCGCTGTTCACGAAGGTGTACGACGACGGCCACAACCGCTGCCACAACTTCGCCTTCGAGGTCCGCTGGGACGGCCCGATCCACCACCAGGCCGAAGAGATCGTCGAAGGCCGCTGGCTCCCCCTGGCCGAGCTGCGCGCCTGGATCGACGACCCGGCGCCGGCGCTCCCGTTCATCCCCGACGGCCGCGAAGGCGTCCGGGAATGGTTCCGCCGCTACGGCTGAGCCGCCGGGGCCGCCAGCTTCGCCGCCATCACGGGCAGCAGCCGCTTCGCCGCGTCGATCGCCCGCGCCTCCGTGCTCGCCGAGACGGTCAGCCCGGACACGAGCGTTCCCTTGGCCAGCAACACGGTGCACGTCTTGCCGTCGCACCAGGCGCGCTGCCGCTCGACGCCCGCCTGGGCCGGGACGTCCACGGGGTGTCCCGTGCACTCGGCGTTCGCCACGACGTCGTCGGCCGAGCCGTCGGCGTACGCGGCGACGCGGTGCCGCAGCACCGAACCGCTCGGGTACCGCCAGCTCGCTGTCCGGCTGGTCGCGGACGCCTCACCGGACAGGCAGCCCGACGTCGCACCCGAACCCGGCTGCACCCCCTCGCCGGCGACGTCCTGATCGGACAGCAGTGCCCGCTCCGCGAGCAACCCGGGGTCCGGCGCCGCCTGGGTGACCGGGGCCGCCTTCGCGGCCGGCACCGGGGCTTCCCGCGGAGGCACGACCTGACCGGTCGACGTGGCCGGATCGTCGTAGTACGTCTCGAGGTTGTTCGGGTCGGGGCCGTCGCAGCCCGTGAGGCCGACCAACGCGACCGCGGCCAAGGCAACCACCTGGCGATGACGCACCTGCTCCGGCCCTTCCGTAGTACGTGTGTGCTTGCGCAGAGTAGTGCAGCCGGTCAGTCCCAGCCCAGAGAGGACCGGTGACGCCAGTACTCCCCCGGATTCTCCGCCAGTCCGGCCAGCGCGGCTTCCTCGTCCGTGCTCAGGGAAAGCGTGGTGGCGCGCAGGTTCGCCGCCAGCTGCGGCCCGCTCGCCGGGCCGATGACCGCCGTGTCCGCCCAGCCGTTCGCCAGCACCGCCGCCACGGCGACCGCGTCCGGACCGGTCCCGTGCGCCGCGGCGACCTCGCGCACCGCGCGCGGCGCCTCGACCGCGAGCCGGCCGTTGGCCAGGGTTTCCTTGACCAGGACCCGGTTCCCGGCCGCGTGCGCCGCCGCCAGCGCGGCCCCCGCCGACGGCTCCAGCAGGTTCCACGTCGACTGCACCGCGGAGAACACCGGCCGCCCGGCCACTTCCAGCGCGAACGCCCGCTCGATCGCGTCCGCCTGCGCCGGTCCCGACGTCGAGAACCCGACCTCGACGCCGTTCGCGGAAAGTTCCGCCAGCGCCTCGATCAGCGGCTCGTCGGTGAACAGTGGACTGTCCACAGTGAGCGAATGCACCTGGTAGAGGCTCACCCGGTCCCCCAGCAACGCCAGGGTTTCCGCCCATTGCGCGGCGAACCGCGTCGCCGAATGCTCCTTCACCTCGTGCACGTCGGCGTCGAGCCGCCAGTCGCCGACGTAGGCGTAGCCCCACTTGCTGGAGACGACGACGTCGAGGTGCCCGCGCTCGTCGAGCCAACCGGCCAGGAACTCCTCCGCACGCCCGTAGGACCGGGCGACGTCGACCCGCCGGACCCCCGCGGCGTACGCGTCGTCCAGCACCGCGAACGTCGCGGCCCGCATCGACGCGACGTCCCGCACGGCCGGCAGCGCCCCGTCCCGCCCCAGGTTGATGTACGCGGGCCGGCCCAGCGCCGCGAGGCCGAGTGCGATGCGATCGACGCGTTCCATGGCGGAGGTCCTCATCCGTTCTGCTTGTGCCGGAGGATGGCGAGCCACTGGCCGGCGGTCTGGGCCTGGCGGTGGAGCTTCTCGAGCCGGGCGGCCGGGGCCCGGACGTAACCCTTGCCGAAGACGGGGGCGATCTGACGGAGGCTGGCACCGCCTTCGCGCGCGGCGAGCAGCGCCCAGTCGGAGGCGTCGGCGCAGGCCGCGGACGCGCGGCGGAGCTCGCCGAGGATGTCGATGAGCTCCTGGGGGCTCACCTCCCCCGCTTCCACGGTGGCGGCCGTCGTCTCCAGCCAGGCCATGACGTCGGCTTCGGTGATGGGCGGGCGCGGCCGCCCGGATTCTTCGCTCACAGCCCGGAAGTATAGGTCGTTATACGCGCAGGTCCGGGGAGCACACGCCGGTGTCGCATCGGGGTGTCGCGATCTGAACTACCATCGCGGTGATGACGACGCACGCCGGTTCGCCGCCGGAGGTCGAGCAGCTGCTCGACGTGTTCAAGGCGCTCGCGAACCCGGTGCGGCTGCGGATCCTCGGGTGGCTGCGGGATCCGGTGGAGAACTTCCGCGAGGAGCGCGGGCCGGTGGAGGTCGAGGCCGGGGTGTGCGTGACCCACATCCAGGCGAAGGCCGGGCTGGCCCAGTCGACGGTCTCGGCCTACATGGCGTCGCTGCAGCGCGCCGGGCTGGTCCGCGCGACGCGGCTCGGGAAGTGGACGCACTACCGGCGCGACGAAGAGCGGATCGCCCGGATCGTCGAGATCCTCGGCCACTCCCTCTGATCCTCCCCTCCCCCGGCGAGTTCCTGACGGTTGACTCATATCGAACTTCTGCGATACTTCGATGCATGAGTGCGATCGGCAACATGCCCCTGGGCCGCTACGGGATCTGGACGTTCGACTTCGAGGACCAGCCGGCGAGCCTGGCCCGCGACACCGCGCAGGAGCTGGAAGGCCTCGGCTGGCGGGCGGTCTGGATCCCCGAGCGCGACGGCCGCGAAGCCCTCACCCACGCCGGTTTCCTGCTCGCCTCCACCCGGCGCTTGGCCGTCGTCAACGGGATCGCCCAGATCTGGTCCCGTGAGCCGCGGTGGACGCGCGGCGCGGCCCTGCTGCTGGCCGACGCCTACCCGGACCGCCACCTGCTCGGCCTCGGCATCGGCGCCGGGCGCCCCGGCACGGCCGGCCCGCTGCGGGCGATGAACGACTACCTCGACGCCCTGGACGCCCTGGACGCGGCCACGAACGCCAATCCCGCGCCCGCCGCGCCGATGCGGCGCGTCCTGGCCGCGTACGGCCCGAAAATGCTCGGACTGGCCCGCGACCGCTCGGCCGGCGCGCACACCTACCACGTGACACCGCGGCACACGGCGCAAGCGCGGGAGATCCTGGGCGAGCGCCCGTTCCTCGGCGTCGAACACGCCGTCCTCTTCGAGACCGACCCGGGCCGGGCGCGCGAGATCGCCCGGGCGCACCTGCGCCCGTACCTGACGCAGAAGTACAACGTGGCCAAGTTCCGGCGGCTCGGGTACACCGAAGCCGACCTCGACGGCGGCCGCGGCAGCGACCGGCTCGTCGACGACCTGGTGTTCTGGGGCGACCTCGACACGATCGCCGCCCGGCTCGAAGAACACCTCGACGCGGGCGCGGACCACGTCGCCGTCCAGGTCGTCGGGATCGGACCCGGCCGGTCCGCGCTGCCGCACTGGCGGCAGCTCGCCGAGGCGCTGCTACCCGTCGGCGCCGTCGCGTAGCCCGAACCGCGCGGTGCAGTGCCAGACGCGCTTGAGGGTCTGGGGATCGTGCCGGCCGGCCCGGACGGCGGCGCCGATGACGCGGGCGTCGAGCCACCCGTCCTCGGCGATCTCCTTGCCGGTCCGCACCACGTCCTCACCGCGGTAGTCCGCGTGTTCGGCGAGGATCGCGACCGGGAGCCGGAACCCGTGGTGCCACGACGTCGGGAACGGCAGCCCAGCGGCCGCGGCCTCGACGTCGGTCCCCCGGAACGCCGGGTCCAGCACCAAGGCCTCGACGTCGGAGTCCAGCCGGAGCGGACCGTGCACGTGGGCCTCGACGTAGTCGTCGAGGACGTCCGCCGGCGCCGCGTCGGCGAGGGCCACCAGCGACATGCGGCCGGCCGTCCCGAAGTCGGCGGGCTCGCTGAAGCTGTCCGGGAAGCAGAAGGTCGTCCGCCGCAGCACGGCACGCTTCAGGCGGAAGTGGGACGAGCCGAACCGGACCGAGCCGCCGGCCGGGCGGCGGCGGTGGTTCAACGCGCCGTACTTGGGCCGTTCCGACGGCGGTTCGCCGTCGTAGGCACCGCCGAAGATCCGGTGCTCCCAGCGCCACCGGTCGCCGCCCGGGTGCGCGGTCAACCCGCCGTTGCTCGTGCCGGTCTCGAACTGCGAGCGGTACACCCCGTCGTCGGCCAGGTGCCGCAGCAACGGCACCGCCCCCACCGGCCGGTCCGGGTGGAAGTGCACCGTGACGGCCAGGTCCGCCGCCAGCGGCGGTCCCGAGGCGAGCAGGGCGACGTGCGCGACCGCGCGCCGCCACGGCGGTTCTTCGTTCGGCTCGGCCCCCATGGCCCGATCCTACCCCGGCGGTATAGGGCGTTATACAGAAGTCGAGGTCGGAAAACCGCTGGCTCCGGAGGTGGTCGTCCGGCTTGACTGCGCGACATGGGTTTCGGGGTCACGGCGCGGTTCGGTCTGCTGGCGGCCGTGTGGGGTGCGAGCTTCCTGTTCATCAAGGTCGGGCTCGACGGCCTCTCCCCGGCGCAGGTCGCGCTGGCCCGGGTCTCGCTGGGCGCGTTGGCGCTCGCCGCGGTGCTGCTGGTCCGCCGCCGGGCCCTCCCCCGCGATCTCGCGTTGTGGGGCCACCTCGTCGTGGTGTCGGTTCTGCTGTGCGTGGTGCCGTTCCTGCTTTTCTCGTGGGCGGAACAGTACATTTCGTCCGGTTTGGCCAGCATCTTCAACGCGACGACACCCCTGGTCACGATGTTGCTGGCCGCGGCGGCCCTGCCCGACGAGCGGTTCACGCCGCCGCGGGTGCTCGGCCTGCTGCTCGGCTTTCTCGGCGTGCTCACGATCGTCGGGGTGTGGCACGGCGTCGACGTCTCGCACCAGCTGACCGCGCAGCTCGCGTGCCTCGGCGCCACCACGTGTTACGGCGCGTGCTTCGTCTACATGCGCCGGTTCGTCTCGCCGCGCAGCGCGGACCCGGTCGTCGTCGCGTTCGGGCAGACGGCGTCGGCGACGGTCATCCTCGGCCTGCTGGCGCCGGCGATCGCGGTCACGCCGATCCACCCGACACCGCCGGTCGTGCTGAGCATGATCGCTCTCGGCGTCTTCGGCACCGGCATCGCCTACGTGTGGAACGTCCGGATCATCGCGGCGTGGGGCGCGGCGAACGCGTCGGCGGTGACCTACCTCACACCGATTGTCGGAGTGGTGTTGGGCGTGTCGGTCCTGGACGAACCGGTGAGCTGGAACCAGCCCGCCGGCGCGATCCTGGTGGTGCTCGGCATTCTCGCCGCGCACGGCCGGCTGCGCGTCCGCCGGAAGACCGCGATGCCGGCACCCGAAGCGGATCTGGTCCGGGACTGACCCCGGACACGCCGGTGGGGCGGCCGCCGCAGCGACCGCCCCACCGGATGTTCGACTCCTACAGGTACTGCCCGGTGTTCGTGGCGGTGTCGATCGCCCGCCCCGAGTCCTGGTTCTTGCCGGTGACGAGCGTGCGGATGTAGACGATCCGCTCGCCCTTCTTGCCGGAGATCCGGGCCCAGTCGTCCGGGTTGGTGGTGTTCGGCAGGTCCTCGTTCTCCGCGAACTCGTCGACGATCGCGTCCAGCAGGTGCTGCACGCGCAGGCCGGGCTGGTTGGTCTCCAGCACGGACTTGATCGCCGACTTCTTCGCCCGGTCCACGATGTTCTGGATCATCGCGCCCGAGTTGAAGTCGCGGAAGTACAGGACTTCCTTGTCCCCGTTGGCGTAGGTCACCTCGAGGAACCGGTTCTCGTCGCTCTCCTCGTACATCCGCTCGACGGTGTGCTGGATCATCGCGTCGAACGTCGCCTTCGCGTCCCCGCCGAACTCGGCGAGGTCGTCGGCGTGGATCGGCAGGCCTTCGGCCAGGTACTTGGAGAAGATGTCCTTCGCGCCTTCGGCGTCCGGACGCTCGATCTTGATCTTGACGTCGAGCCGGCCCGGCCGCAGGATCGCCGGGTCGATCATGTCCTCACGGTTCGAAGCACCGATGACGATGACGTTTTCCAGGCCTTCGACACCGTCGATCTCGGAGAGCAGCTGCGGGACGATCGTGGTCTCCACATCGGACGAAACGCCCGATCCACGGGTCCGGAAGATCGAGTCCATCTCGTCGAAGAACACGATCACCGGGGTGCCCTCGGAGGCCTTCTCCCGCGCCCGCTGGAAGATCAAGCGGATGTGCCGCTCGGTCTCCCCGACGAACTTGTTGAGCAGCTCGGGACCCTTGATGTTCAGGAAGTAGGACTTCCCGTCCTCGTTGTCGCCCCGCGCCGCCGCCACCTTCTTGGCCAGCGAGTTCGCGACCGCCTTGGCGATGAGCGTCTTGCCGCAGCCCGGCGGGCCGTAGAGCAGGACGCCCTTCGGCGGGCGCAACTGGTACTCCTGGTAGAGGTCGGCGTGCAGGAACGGCAGTTCGACCGCGTCCCTGATCTGCTCGATCTGCCGGGTGAGGCCGCCGATGTCCTCGTAGCGGACGTCCGGCACCTCCTCCAGCACCAGGTCTTCGACCTCCGCCTTCGGCACGCGCTCGTACGCGTAACCGGCCTTGGAGTCGACCAGGAGCGAGTCGCCGGGCTTCAGCGGCTGCTCCGCCAGCAGATCGGAGAGCAGGACCACCCGCTCTTCGTCCGCGTGCCCGACCACGAGCGCACGAGGGCTGGCGCCCTCGACGTCCGGTGCGAGCACCTCACGCAACGCGCACACCTCGCCGGTGCGCTCGAAGTCGCCGCCCTCGACCACGGTCAGGGCTTCGTTGAGGCGCAGCGCCTGGCCGCGTCGCAACGACGAGATCTCCACCGCGGGCGAAACCGACACCCGCATCTTCCGGCCGGCCGTGAACACGTCCACCGTGTTGTCCTCGTACGACGTGACGAACACGCCGTACCCGGACGGTGGCTGGGCCAGCCGATCGACCTCTTCACGCAGAGCGAGGAGCTGTCCTCGCGCTTCGCGCAGGGTTTCGACCAGTTTGGTGTTCCGCTCGGTGAGCTGGCTCACCCTTTCCGACGCCTCGGCGAGCCGCTGTTCGAGAACGCGGTTCTGCCTCGGCGAGTCGGTCAGTTTGCGGCGCAGCAGCGCCACTTCCTCTTCGAGAAAGCGGATCTGCCTTGCCTGCTCGTCCGCCGTCGTCCCAGCTCCGGATGTTGCTGAAGGGTCGGCCTCCTCGCGCCGACCTCCGGGAAGGTCATGATGCATCGGGCACCTCCTCGGAGTGCTTTTCATTCCACGGTACCGGCGATCACCGACAAGAAAAGGCCTTTCCGCATCACAAGATCGGCGCGTCGCGGTTTCTTCACCTCGTCCAGCACGGACATTCCCGCAGCACAAGGGGCCATTTGTGTGCCGTGACACGGGGTCTGAGCGGGGTCTTCCGGAGCTGGACGAACCAAGCACGACAGGAGTACCCCGCGTCCGGGCGGCCCAACCGCGCCGAAGCCGGGCAATTCCGGCCAGTTCCGCCCTAACCGCGCGGCGAGCACGCGCGGTGACTAGCATCGGGCCGACGCGGCCACCGGATGGCCGAATCGCGTCGCAGGAAGGCTAGGGGGCATCACACATGACATACCCGCCGCAGCAACCGGGCGGCTACGGCCAGCAGCCCGGCGGCTACGGGCAGCAGCCCGGGCCCTACGGTCAGCAGCCGGGCGGATACCCCCAGAGCGGGCCCCAGTCCCAGCCGGGCTACGGCGGCACGCAGCAGTTCGGTCAACCGGATCCCTACGGCCAGGGCGGCTACCCGCCGCAGCCGGGGCCTCAGCCCCAGTACGGCGGGCAGCAGGACCAGTGGGGGCAGCAGCAGCCGGGCGGGTACGACCCGAACCAGCAGAACTTCGGCGGCTACGACCCGTACGGCGGCGGTGGTGGCGGCTTCGGTGACGCTCCGCCGCCCAAGAAGAAGAAAACCGGGCTCATCATCGGCATCGCGGTGGGCGCGGTCATCGTCGTCGGCGGTGGCGTGACGGCGCTGGTGCTGGCCCTGAACGGGAACGACAGCGACACCGCCGCGCCGCCCGCGAGCAGCAGCTCCCCCGCGCCGACGTCGGCGCCGAAGACCACCCCGAAGAAGAGCACCACGCCGAGCAGCCCGTCGACGAAGAGCACCAAGCCGGTCGGCGGCCCCGCCCCCGGCGGCAAGCCCAGCTCGCAGGAGCTGTTCGCCTCGACGATCGACGCCTACAACGCGGGTGACGAGAAGGCGCTCGGCAACGTCATCTGCCGCAGCGTCTACGAAGGCACGACCGGCCAGATCCCCAAGGTGACGGTGAAGCTCACCGAAGACCCGAAGGACGTCGGCGACAAGTCCACCGTCCGCTACTCGGCGACCGACGGCACGGCGACCAAGGTCGGCACGATGTCGGCGGCCAAGGAGTCCGGTCTCTGGTGCCTGTCCAACGTCAAGGCGGACGGCTCGTGAGGCCGCGCCGGCGGTGAACCGCGCGCTGACCGCCGGGCTCGTCCTGGTCGGTGTCGCGGTCGTGGGTGTCGTGCTGGGACTGCTGCTCGTGGCGCCGTCCGGCAGCACGCCCCCACCCTCGGCCACGCCACCCCCGCCGGCCCGCACGACGGCGTCCGCGCCCCCGGACGCCGTCGACACCGCGGCGGTGAAGGTGCTGGCCGACGCGATCGTCGACGCGATCGCCCGGCACGACTCGGCGGCGTTCGGCAGGCTGACCTGCCGCCCGCAGACCACCGAGGCCCTCGCCGGGCTGCAGCGGACGTGGGACGCGGCGGGCGAGGTGGAGGCCAGCCTCCGGAAGCCGCCGGAACTGCGCGGCGAGTCGGCGACGGCGGTGGTCCACGTCGAAGCCGCGGGCGGTACGAAGGACACCCCGTTCCCGCTGCACAAGGAGAGCGGGAAGTGGTGCGTGCCGGGCTAGGCGCTCAGCCCTTGCCCTTGGCCGGCCGCCGGGACACGCGCGGCGACACCGTGCCGTCCGCCAGGCGGCGGGCCGTCAGCAGGAACGCCGTGTGCGCCACCATGCGGTGGTCCGGGCGCACCGCCAGGCCGACCACGTGCCACGGGCGCATCAGCGTCTCCCACGACTCCGGCTCGGTCCAGCACCGCTGCTCGCGCAGCGACTCCGTGACGCGCGAAAGCTGGGTGACCGTCGCGACGTAGACCGTCAGCACGCCGCCCGGGACGAGGTGCGCGGCGACGTTCGGGAGCTGGTCCCACGGGGCCAGCATGTCCAGCACGACCCGGTCGACCTCACCCTCGTGCGTGGCCAGGTCCGCGACGGTGAGCGTCCAGTTCGCCGGCTTCTCGCCGAAGAACTTCACGACGTTGTGCTCGGCGTGCACGGCGTGGTCGTCGCGGATCTCGTACGAGCTCACCTGCCCGGTCGAGCCGACCGCGCGCAGCAGCGAACACGTCAGCGCGCCGGAACCGGCGCCCGCCTCGAGGACCCGCGCGCCCGGGAAGATGTCGCCCCACATGACGATCTGGGCGGCGTCCTTCGGGTAGATCACCTGCGCGCCGCGGGGCATCGAGAGCACGTAGTCCGGCAGCAGCGGGCGCAGCGCCAGGTACGTCGAGCCGCCCACCGACGTGACCACCGACCCTTCGGGACGGCCGATCAGGTCGTCGTGGGCGAGGCCGCCGCGGTGCGTGTGGTACTCACCGCCGTCGGCCAGCGTCAGGGTGTAGTGCCGCCCCTTCGAGTCGGTCAACTGCACCCGATCACCCGCACGAAACGGTCCGCTGACCGACAACACTTCCTCCAGTACCCCGAATGGCCTCTTGCCGTTTGACCGACGACAGATCTTCGCAGGCCGCCCGGGGCGTGAGCTCAGCGGGTACGGCGGTTCAGCGCGGCGCGCAGGTCGTCCCGGCGGAGCACGCCCGCCGGCCGGCCTTCGTCGTCCACCACGAGGAACTGCCACGCCGGGGTCTCGCGGACCCGCTCGACGATCTCCTCCCCCGGCTCGGAAGCCAGCAGGACGGTCTCGGCCCGGATCGGCTCGGCCGCCAGCTCGGCCGGCGCGTGCGGCGAGGTGCTCGCCAGCCGCTCCGCCGCGCCTTCGTCCAGCAGCCCGGCCGCGACGCCGTCCGCGCGGACCAGCACCACGCCCCGGCCCGCCGACGCGGCCAGCGCGTCCGACACCGGGCTCTCCGCCGGCAGCTGCAGCACGGGCCGGACCACCTCGCCCAGCACGAGGCCTTCGGGCCAGCCGCGACGGCGTTCCGCGGCCAGTTCGGACCGCGCGCCCAGGATCACGAACCACGCCGTGACGACGCAGACGCCCAGCCGCAGCCACCGGTCCGGGCTGGCCGTCGCGAGGCCCCACAGGGCCCACACGAGCAGGCCCGCCGCCACGACCGCGCCGCCGGCAACGGCGGCGCGGGTGCCCTTGGCGCGGATCCCGGTGGCCGCCCAGACGCCGGCGCGGACCAGGCGCCCGCCGTCGAGCGGGAGGCCGGGCAAGAGGTTGAAGACGCCGACGGCGAGGTTCGCCACGGAGCATTCGGCGACCAGCAGCCAGACCGCGCTGTCCGGCGGCACAGCGAACATCAGCAGCCCGCAGAACCCGCCCAGCACCAGCGACACCGCCGGGCCGGCCGCGGCCACCAGGCCTTCGTCGCTCGGCCGTTTCGGGGTGCGGGCGACCTCGGACAGGCCGCCGAGGAGGAACAGGCGCAGCCGCCGCACCGGGATGCCCAGTCTCAACGCGACGAGGCAGTGGCCGAGTTCGTGGGCGAGCACCGACAATCCCAGCAGCACCGCGAACGCCGCGGCCAGCAGCCACGACATCAGCGGGGAGACGTCCGGGAGCAGCCGGCCGACCAGCGGCGCGTACAGGACGACGACGATCAGGGAGCCGATCCACCAGGACGGCGCCAGCAGCACCGGGACACCGGCGACGCGGAACAGCACGAGACCACCGCCGTCGCCGAGGACGGCCTGCCGGGAGCCCCCGGTGCCCTGCTCACTGGTCGCGGCCATGCCGGAGAGCCTAGAGCCCCCGGTGTCAGGAGCGGGTGATCCGGCCCCGCCCGCGACCGGACCGTGTCACCGGTCACCCCGGACGGACGACACGATCACCGGCCGCCGTGTCGTCCGTCCGGGTACGCGTGTTCGCCATCCGGGTACGCGTGTTCGCCGGTTGGGTACCGGTGCCGGGCGTTGCGGTCGCCGGAACTGTCGTACCCCGGCGTTACGCTCTGCCCATGCCCGACGCCGACACCGTCACCACGGACCCGCTCGTCCCCGTGCAAGCCGCGGACTCCGCCGTCGCCACGCAGGTGCGGCGACGGCCCGCCCTGTCGCCGTCCCGGGCCAGTGACTTCAAGCAGTGCCCGCTGCTCTACCGGTTCCGCGCGGTCGACCGGCTGCCGGAGGTCCCGACCAAGGCCCAGCTGCGCGGCACGCTCGTCCACTCGGTGCTGGAACGCCTCTTCGCGCTGCCCGCGGGCGAACGGGTGCCGCCGAAGGCCCGCGAACTGCTGGGCCCGGCGTGGACCGAGCTGTCCGAGGACCGTCCGGAGTGGACCGAACTGTTCGACGCCGCGAAGCCGGACGACCACGCCGACTGGTTGCGCTCGGCCGAAAAACTCCTGGACGCCTACTTCGGGCTCGAAGACCCGCGGCGGCTCGAACCGGAGGCGTGCGAGCTGCACGTCGAGATCGAGCTCGGCTCGGGGGTGTTGCTGCGCGGCTACATCGACCGCGTCGACGTCGCGCCGACCGGCGAGATCCGGGTCGTCGACTACAAGACCGGCGCCGCGCCGCGGGAAATCGGCGAAGCCAAGGCGATGTTCCAGATGAAGTTCTACGCCGTGGTGCTGTGGCGGCTGCGCGGGATCGTGCCGCGCCAGCTGAAGCTGATGTACCTGACCGACGGCCAGTCGCTGGCCTACACCCCGGACGAAGCCGAGCTGATCCGCTTCGAGCGGACCCTGGAAGCCATCTGGCAGGCCATCCTCAAGGCGGGCAAGACCGGCGACTTCCGGCCGAACAAGAGCAAGCTCTGCAACTGGTGCGACCACCAGGCGCACTGCCCCGAATACGGCGGCACCCCGCCCGCGTACCCCGGCTGGCCGGAGCCCGACGCGGGCGAAGAGACGCCGCTGGACCGGGCCGACTGATGGCCGACGCGTTCTACGTCCCCCACGGCGAGGGCCGGTTCACCGCGACCGCGCACACCGCCGGGCCGTGGTCCCCGGACTCCCAGCACTTCGGGCCGCCGTCGGCGCTGCTGGTCCGGGCGCTCGAAAACGTCGAACAGCCGCACCCCGCCGAGCTCGCGCGGGTGACCGTCGAGATCCTCGGCCCGGCACCGGTGACCGAGCTGCTGGTGCGTGCCCGGGTGGAGCGGCCCGGCCGGTCGGTCGAGCTGCTGCAGGCCGAACTGGCGACGACCGAGCGGGTCGTCGCGCGCGCGTCGGCGTGGCGCATCGCGACGTCCGACACCGCGGCGGTGAGCACCGACGGCGGCCCGCTGATGCCGGCGCCGGACACCGTGACGGAGTCGGCCTGGCCGGAAGGCTGGAACGGCGGCTACCTCGACGCCCTGGAGTGGCGCGCCGTCCGCGGTGGGATGGACGTGCCGGGCCCGGCCGCGGTGTGGGCCCGCCAGCGCGTCCCGCTGGTCGACGGCGAGGAGCCGAGCGGGCTGCAGCGGCTGTTCGCGGTCGCCGACTCCGGCAACGGCGTGTCCAACTACCTCGACCCGCGCAAGTGGTGGTTCATCAACTCCGAGCTCACTGTGCACCTGCGCCGGCCGCCCGCGGGCGAGTGGATCGGCCTCGACGCCGTCACGCTGGTCGGCAAGCACGGCGTCGGCACGGCGACGAGCATCCTGCACGACGCCGACGGTCCGGTGGCCACGGGCGCGCAGGCGCTGATGGTGCGTCCGCGACAGGCCGGGGGCGGATAGCCAACCACAACGGGCCCGCATCCAATAACCTTCGCGGAACGACCGACATGAGGAGCGCTCCGGCATGCAGATCACCTCGGTGGTCAACCAGAAGGGCGGGGTCGGCAAGACCTCGCTGAGCGTCGGCACCGCGGCGGCCTTGGCCGAGCGCGGCCGGCGGGTGCTGCTGGTCGACCTCGACCCGCAGGGCCACGCGACGACCGAGATGCTCGGCCTGGCCGAGGTCCGCGGGGACGCGCCGACCCTGGCGAAAGCCCTGGCCAAGAAGTGGAAGGGGCCGATCGAAGACCTCGTCGTGCCGCATCCGCGCAGCAACCTCGGCCGCGGCGGCGCACTCGACGTCATCCCGACCTCACCGGGGATGTTCGACCTGATCCGGCGGCTCGACTCGTTCCGCGTACCCGGCTGGCAGCTGGCCCGGGTCATCCAGTTCGCCAACTACGACCACTGCATCATCGACTGCCCGCCGGCGCTCGACGTGCTGACGAACAACGCGCTGGCGGCGTCGCACGGGATACTGGTCCCGGTACAGCCGGACAAGACGAGCATCCGCGCGCTGCGGCTGCTGGCGGATCAGGTGCGCTACGTCGAGCAGACCGTCGGCCGGCAGCCGCTGTCGTGGTTCGGGCTGGTGCCCAGCCTCTACCGGCGGCCGATCTCGCACTACGCGGCCGCGGCGCTGCAGGAGATGTACGAGTTCGGCATCCCGATGCTGTCGCACCTGCCGCTGGGTGTGGTGATGAACGAGGCGGCCGCCCACGGCGTCCCGGTGACCACGTACGCCCCGGAAACCCTGCAGGCGCTGTCGTTCCGCGAGATCGCGGGCACGCTCGACACCTACCTGGAGCAGAACTCGGCGCCCGCGGTGATCCCGGCCGACGAGGAGTTCGTCTTCGAGGACTTCATCTCCGAGGTCTCGGTGGCCCGCAACGCCAACGACAACGGCGTCCGCAAGGGCCTCTACGACCTGCTGCCGAAGAAGCCGCACCGCCCCCGCTGACCCCGTCGTGAGTGTTTAGGGCGGTTAGAACCGCCCTAAACACTCACGAGCTCAGAGGCGGCAGGAGCGGATGTCCGAGGCCAGGATCGCCTTCGCGCCCACCTCGGCCAGCTCGTCCATGACCCGGTTGACGTCCTTGCGCGAGACCATCGCGCGCACCGCGACCCAGTCGTCGTCGGCGAGCGGGGCCACCGTCGGCGACTCCAGGCCCGGTGTGATGGCGATGGCGCGCTCGACGAGCGTCCGCGGGCAGTCGTAGTCCAGCATCAGGTACTGCTGGGCGAACACGACCCCGCGCAGCCGCGCCGCGAGTTGGCTCTTCGCCTTGCTCTGCTCGGTACCCTTGCGCTGCAGCAGCACGGCTTCCGACACGCAGATCGGGTCACCGAAGGCCACCAGGTTGTTCTGGCGCAGCGAGCGACCGGACTCGACGACGTCGGCGATCGCGTCCGCGACGCCGAGCTGGATCGAGATCTCGACCGCGCCGTCGAGGCGGATGACCTCGGCGGTGACGCCGTGGCGGGCGAGGTCCTCGCGCACCAGCCGCGGGTACGACGTGGCGAGCCGCTTGCCCTGCAGGTCGGCCGGCTTCCAGTCCTGGCCCGCCGGGGCCGCGTAGCGGAACGTCGAGCCGCCGAAACCGAGGGCCTGGATCTCCTCGACCGGCGCGCCGGAGTCGAGCGCGAGGTCGCGGCCGGTGATGCCGAGGTCGAGATCACCGGAGCCGACGTAGATCGCGATGTCCTTGGGGCGCAGGAAGAAGAACTCGACCTCGTTGACCGTGTCGAGGATCGTCAGGTCGCGCTGCTCATGCCGCTTCCGGTAGCCCGCCTCGCCGAGCATCTCCGTCGCCGTGGCGGCGAGGGCTCCCTTGTTCGGCACGGCAACACGCAGCATTTCGCTCTCTCCTCAATCGGCGGGCAGTGTTCGTCGCGCAACCGTCACAGGTAGCGGTAGACGTCCTCGGTCGACAGACCGCGGCCGAGCATCAGCACCTGCAGCCGGTACAGCAGCTGGGAGATCTCCTCGGCGAGCCGGTCGTCGGACTCGTGCTCGGCGGCGATCCACACCTCGCCGGCTTCCTCCAGCACCTTCTTGCCTTGGGCGTGCACTCCGGCGTCCAGGGCGGCGACGGTGCCGGACCCGTCGGGACGGGTACGCGCGCGCTCGGCAAGCTCCGCGAACAGCTCATCGAAGGTCTTCACGGTCTGCAGATCCTTCCACCCCCGCCGGGGTGACGCCGCCCCGGGCCGGTCCCGGTGCCGCCGATGTCACACCTCCGTGGACACCGGCTCCCGAGGGGTGGGAACAACGCTGGTCAGAAGAGAGCATCGCGCTCCTGTTCGAAGTCCAGCAGATAGCGCTTCCGCTCGAGGCCGCCGCCGTAGCCGGTCAGCGAACCACCGGCGCCGACGACGCGGTGGCACGGCACGATGACGCCGATCGGGTTCTTGCCGTTGGCCAGCCCGACCGCGCGCGACGCCGTGGGCTGCCCCAGCCGGTCGGCCAGCTCGCCGTAGGAAATGGTCGTGCCGTACGGGATCTCCCGCAGCGCCGCCCAGACCCGTTGCTGGAACGGCGTGCCGGTGAAGGTCAGCGGCACCTCGAACTCGCGGCGCTGCCCGGCGAAGTACTCCTTCAGCTCGGTCTCGGCGCGGGCGAAGATCGCCGCGCCCGGGTCGGGCTCCCCGAAGGTCAGCTCGTCCGGACGATGGCGCTGCCGCACCATGTACAGCCCGCAGAGCGCGTCGCCCCGGGCGACGAGGGTGAGCGGGCCGAACGGGCTGTCCACCACGGTGTGGGAACGCATGATTCTCCTGTCGTGGGTGGGTCAGGCGGCGGGCATGCGGTTGATGGCGTGGTCGCCGGTGGCCCACAGGTGCTGGGTGGCGTAGGCGCGCCACGGGCTCCACCCCGCCGACCGGGCGACGATCGCGGCCGGGCCGCCGAGGCCGAGCGTCTCCGCCGCGTACTTGATGCCGAGGTCGGTGGGCAGGAACGCGTCCGGGTCACCGAGCGAGCGCATCGCGATGCTCTCGACCGTCCACGGCCCGAATCCGGGCAACGCGTTCAGCGCGACCCTCGTCCCGGCCCAGTCGCTGCCCGCGCCGAGGTCCAGGCCGCCGTCGGTCAAGGCCTCGACCAGGGCGAGCAGCGTGCGACGGCGGCTGCGCGGCATCGCGAGGGTCTCCGGGTCCAGGCCGCCCAGGGCCTCGGGCGACGGGAACAGGTGCGTCAAGCCGCCTTCGGGGTCCTCGATCGGGGTGCCGTGCGCGACGACGAGCCGGGCGGCGTGGGTGCGCGCCGCGGCCGTCGACACCTGCTGGCCGAGTACCGCGCGGACGGCGAACTCGGCGCCGTCGACCGTGCGCGGGACGCGGCGGCCCGGCGCGGCCGCGACCAGCGGGGCCAGCAGCGGGTCGGTGGCGAGCTGGTCGTCGACGGCCTCGGGGTCGGCGTCGAGGTCGAGCAGCCGGCGGCAGCGGCTGGTGGCGGCCGGGAGGTCACGCAGATCGGCCAGGGTCAACCGGCAGGCGATGTGGCCGGCGGCGGGGTCTCCGGGACGCAGCGCGACGACGCCGTGGCCGTGCGGCAGCCGCAGCGTCCGGCGGTAGGCGCCGTCCCGCCACTCCTCGACCCCCGGCACGCCGGTGGCCACCAGGTGCCCGAACAGGTTGTCCGGGCACAGCGGCTTGCGGTAGGGCAGCCGCAGCTCGATCGACCCGGCCGCGGTGCTCGGCTTGCTCTTCGCCCGGGTGCGCAGCTCGGTCGGCGAGAGCGCGAACACCTCGCGGACGGTGTCGTTGAACGTCCGGATGCTGCCGAACCCGGCCGCCAGGGCCAGTTCGGTCATCGGCAGCGTGGTCGTCTCGATGAGGGTCCGCGCGGTCTGCGCGCGCTGGGCCCTGGCCAGGGCCAGCGGCCCGGCGCCGAGTTCGGCCAGCACCTGGCGTTCGACCTGCCGGACGCTGTAGCCGAGGCGGGCGGCGAGGCCGCGGACACCTTCGGTGTCGACGACGCCGTCGGCGATCAGCCGCATCGCGCGCGCCACCAGGTCCGCGCGCTCGTTCCACAGCGGCGAGCCCGGGCTGGCGTCCGGGCGGCAGCGCTTGCAGGCCCGGAATCCGGCCTGCTGGGCGGCCGCGGCGCTCGGGTAGAAGGTCATGTTCCGCGGTTTGGGCGGCACCACCGGGCAGCTGGGCCGGCAGTAGATCCGGGTCGTCACGACCGCCGTGAAGAACCACCCGTCGAACCGGGCGTCCTTCGCCTGCACGGCCCGTACGCACCGCTCGAAGTCTTCGTGCACGCCCCCAGCATCGCCGAGCCCGCGGGCCGCGGCTAGCGGAAAAGCGACGTGGGGGTGTTCAGCCCAGCAGGGCCGCCAGCGCGGGCGCGTCGACGCCCACGAGCGTGTCGCGGAAGACGCGCCGCTCCCCCGGCTCGACCGCGACGTCGTTCGGGACCACCAGCACCGTGCAGCCGGCGGCGACCGCCGACGCGGTGCCCGGCGGCGAGTCCTCGACCGCGACACAGCGCTCGGGCGCGACGCCGAGCAGTTCGGCGGCCTTGAGGTACGGGCGCGGGTGCGGCTTGTTGAACCCCTCGACCTCGTCACCGCACACGGAGACGTCGAAGAACTCGCGGCCGATGGTGTTGAGCGCCAGCTCGGTCAGGTCCCGCTCGGTGGAGGTGACCAGGGCCGAGCGCAGGCCCGCCGCGCGGACGGCGGCCAGCACCTCGCGGGCGCCGGGGCGCCACGGCAGCGCGTCGTCGAACAGCCCGGCCGTGCGGCGGCGGATCAGCACCCCGGCCTCGATGATCGCTTCCGGCGTCACCTCGCGGCCGGCGACCTCGAGCAGGCAGGCGGCCGTGTCGTCCATGTTGGAGCCGACGAGCGTCATCCGCTTCTCTTCGGAGAGCCTGCCCCCGAGGGCTTCCGCCGTCTCGTACAGCGCGACGTCCCAGAGCTTCTCGGAATCGACCAGTGTTCCGTCCATGTCGAACAACACGGCGTCGAGACCGTCCACAGTGGATCCCTCTCCAGGGTCGGGTGGTGCAGTGCCGGGTCTCCGCTCCGGGCGCGGCCCCCGCGTTCCACGGTAGCCGAGCCGGGAGAACTCCTCGACGGCCAACGGGGCGCTGAGGCGCCCGCCACACCGCCGGGGGAAGGCCGGCGGTGCGCCGTCCGGACGGGTGACGCCGGGAAACGGTGGCGACAGGCCGCCGGACGTGCTGAACAGCCTGGGCCCGGGGGTCGTAGGCTGGTCCGGTGAGTGAGCCCGTCGACGAGACCCCGCGGCCGCCTGGCGACCGCCCCGAACCTTCCCGGCCCTTGATGGTGGTCGCCTTCGAAGGCTGGAACGATGCAGGTGACGCGGCCAGCCGCGCCGTGGAGCACCTGCAGCTCAACTGGGACGCCACACCACTGGCCGAGCTGGAACCGGACGACTACTACGACTTCCAGGTCAGCAGGCCCACGGTCCGCATGGTCGACGGCGTCACCCGCCGCGTCGACTGGCCGACGACGACGTTGTCGGTGTGCCGCCCCGACGGGTTCGACCGCGACGTGGTCCTCGTGCAGGGCCCCGAGCCGAACATGCGCTGGCGCGCCTTCTGCGCCGAGCTGCTCGAACACATCCAGCAGCTGGACGTCGCGACCGTGGTGACGCTGGGCGCGCTGCTCGCCGACACGGCGCACACCCGTCCTGTCCCGGTCACCGGGACGGCGTACGACAAGGACACCGCGTCGCTCTACGGGCTCGACCTGAACAACTACCAGGGCCCGACCGGCATCGTCGGCATCCTGCAGGACTACTGCGTGCAGGCCGGCATCCCGGCCGTCTCGATCTGGGCCGCGGTGCCGCACTACGTCTCGCACCCGCCGTCCCCGAAGGCGACGCTCGCGCTGCTGCACAAGCTGGAAGACATCCTCGACGTCGAGATCCCGCTGGGCGCGCTGCCGGAGCAGTCCGAGGAGTGGCAGCGCACGGTCAGCGAGATGGCCGACGAGGACGAAGAGATCAGCGAGTACGTCCGCGGGCTGGAGGAGCGCGGCGACGCGCAGACCGAGGTCGCGGAGCAGGACGTCAGCGGCGACAAGATCGCCGCCGAGTTCGAGCGCTACCTGCGCCGCCGCGGCCGCGGCGGCAACGGGGGCCAGGAAGGCTTCGGTCTCCGCTGAGTCAGTTCGGCCAGCTGGTGGCGAACGCCCGCGCGGGGTTCGCCACCAGCATGGCCGTGACGACGTCGCCGCCGAGCAGTCTGGTCAGCCGCGGGGCCAGCGTCGTGAGCAGGTAGGGCGCGCCCGGTCCGCCGCCGGTGACCAGCCGGGCCGCGGCCGTCGTGGTGTCGCCGCCCAGCAGCAACTGCCCGCCGTGGCCGGCCTCGACGAGGGCTTCCAGGCCGTCGAAGAGCCGCCAGTCGGTGGCGTGGTTGGCCCGCGACGGGCCGTCGAACCCGAGGAACACGCCGGTCTCGGCGATCTCCCGCTGGACCCGGACGTCCGGGTTGCGGTTGACGTGCCCGAGGATCACCCGGCCGGGCGGGACGTCGAGCTGGACGCACAGCAGGTGGACCGTCTCGAGCGCCGCGGTGCCGAGCTCCAGGTGCACGGCGATGGTGGCGCCGGTCTCGTGGTGGGCGACCGCGGCGGCGGTCATGGTCAGCCGGGCGTGCGCGTCGATCGTGTGGAACCCGCCGGCGACCTTGATCAGCCCGGCGCGTGGGCCGGTGCGCGGCTCGTCCGGGAGGTCGGCGGGCTGGGTGCCCTCGGTCAGGTCCGCGACGAACACCTTCACCAGGTCGTCGACCACTCGGCCGAGCAGCGTCGGCGCGTAGTGCTCGGCCCGGTGCAGGCCGGTGGCCGCGATCACGTGCACGCCGAGCTCCTGCGACATCCAGGCGAGTTCCCGGGTCCGGCGCGTGAGGCCGTACGGCGTCCACTGCACCAGCGCCGCGCCGCCGGCGACCTTGAACCGCAGCAGTTCCTCGGTCGCGGCGGTCGGATCGTCCAGCTCCTGGCCCGGCAGCAGCTTCGAGGCGAAGAAGAGGTGGTCGTGCGAGTTCGTCACGCCCAGTTCGGCCGGATCGATGTCGCCCAGCACCGTCCGGACCTGCGGTTCAGCGGTCATGCCGTCGAGTGTAACGGCTGACCCGTTACAATACGAGCATGCCCGACGACCATGCCTTCCGCTTCGACAGCGGCGCCCCCTGGCTCGACCTCATGGCCACCCGCGGCCGGCACTTCGGGGCGAGCCCGGTGGAACGCATGCCGACGCGGGACCGGCTGATCGAGTGGCTCGCCGAGGTAGGGCTGACACCGCTCGCCCGGGTCACGGACGCCGACGTCGAGGCGGCGCACCGGTTGCGCGAAGCGGTGCGAGAACTCGCCCTCGGCGCGGTCGACGGGATCGCGCCGCGGGCGGATCAAGTGCGCGCGCTGACGGCGTTCTTCCGCGCCGAGCCGGTGCACCTGGCCGCGCTCGACCGGCTCCACCGCAGCGCCCCGGCGACGACCGCGGACGCACTGAGCAGGCTCGCGCTGCAGGCGGCGGACTGGCTCACCGGGCCCCTGCGGGCCGACCTGCGGGCCTGCCCCGAGCAGGACTGCCGGGGCGTGTTCGCCGACCCGGGGGGCCGACGCCGGTGGTGTCCCTCCCCCGCGTGCGCCAGCCGCGGCCGCGTCCGCGCGCTCAGGGAGCGCCGACGCGCCGAGTCATAACGCTTCGCTCATTCGGATGAACCCGGATGCGGAGATCGTAACTCCGGAACACTTTCCCGATGAAAGTGCGGAGTCAGGAGGGCCAGAGGATGCGGCGCATCGGCACCGCGCCCCGCGCGCGCTTGCGCCACTCGCGCGGGTAGCCCAGCGAGACCTCTTCGAAGCGGACGCCGTCGGCCTCGGTGGTGCGCGGGATGTGCAAGTGGCCGTAGACGGCGACCTCGGCGCGGTAGCGCACGTGCCAGTCCTCGGTCTTGGTCGTGCCGCACCACAGGGCGAACTCCGGCCAGTACAGCGGCGCGGTCGGGTGCCGGTGCAGCGGCCAGTGCGACATCAGGATCGTGCCGTGGTCCCCGGGGATCGCGTCGAGCCGCTCGGTGCTGGACTTCAGCCGGTCGGCGCACCACGCCTGACGGCTGGGGTAGGGGTCCGGGTGCAGGAAGTACTCGTCGGTGCAGACGACGCCGGCCTCGCGGGCCTGGCTCAGCGCCTCTTCCAGGGACTTGCCTTCGGCGGCCGGGGTCCGCCAGCTGTAGTCGTAGAGCAGGAAAAGCGGCGCGATCGTCAGCGGCCGGGAACCGTGCCGCCAGACCGGGAACTCGTCCTCGGGAGTGAGGACGCCGAGCTCGCGGCACCCCTCGACGAGGTACTCGTAACGCGCCTGGCCACGCAACTGGCAGTCGTCGCCCTTGGTGGTCCACAGCTCGTGGTTGCCGGGCACCCAGACGACCTTCGCGAACCGCTCGCGCAACGTCTTCAGCGTCGCGATCGTGGCTTCGGCCCGCTCGGCGACGTCCCCGGCGACGAGCAGCCAGTCTTCGGGTGTCTCGGGCACGACGGAGTCGAGGATCGGGCCGTTGCCCTCGTGGGTCACGTGGAGGTCGCTGGTGGCGAAGAGGTGCGGCACCCCTCCACCGTAGCCACCGCGGTTTCGGGTACGGCCCCGAACCGGTCGATTCGGCGGGTTTTCCGCACGAGCACCACGACGCCGGCGAGGACGTAGACGCCCGCCTGGACGTTCAGCAGCACCGCGGGCCCGGTCGTCGCGACCAGGGCGCCGGCCAGCAGCGCGCCGACGGTGCCGAACGTGGCCATGACGGCGAAGGTCGTGCTCAGCACCCGGCCCGCCCGCTCCGGCGGGGCCGCGCTCTGGATCTCCGACAGCACGCCCGCGCCGAGCACGACCCCAGGGGCGCCGACCAGCACGAACAGCACGACGTAGACGCCCAGCGCGGTCGTCGCCAAGGCCAGGTTCCAGATCACCGCGGACAGCAGGCCGAGCACGACCGAGCCCCAGCCGAGCAGCGCGACCGGCGCCACCCGGCGCGCCACGGTCGCGATGGCGAAGCCCGCCACCAGCCCGCCGATCGCCTGCACGCCGCGCAGCAGGCCCGCGTCGGCTTCGCTGCCGCGGAGCACCTGCAGCACGAACACCACGAACAGGACCAGGAACATGCCCTGGGCCAGCGAGGTGAGCACCACGGCGACGCCGGTCCGCCACAACCGGCGGTTGTGCGTGAGCTCCCGCAGCCCGGCCAGCCAGGCCCGGACCACCGGTTCGGGCGCCGCGGCCGGCGCGGGCGCGCTCACCCGGCGGAACGGCTTCGCCAGCAGCGCCGCGGCGACGATCAGCACGGCGAGGTAGCCGACGATGACGTCCGCGAGTCCGCCGAAGCCCAGCAGCGCGCCGCCGGCCCAGCCCCCGGCCAGCCGGGCGACGCTGCCGTTGACGCTCATCAGCCCGTTCGCGCCGGTGACCTCCTCGACGCCGACCAGCTCCGGGACCAGGGCGTTGCGCGCCGGCTCGAACACCGACGCGAGCGCCGCCTGGGCGGCCATCACGGCGTACACGACGGCGATCCCCGGCTCGTTCAGCAGCGGCAACGCGACGACGGCGAGGCCGCAGCAGACGCCGAACAGCACGGCGCGCCGGTTCCACCGGTCGGCGACCACCCCGGCGACCGGGCTGAGCAGCACCGCGGGCAGCAGGCCGAGCACGATGCTCAGCGCCGTCGACGCCGCGGACCCGGTGCGCTGGAAGACGTAGAGCGGCAGGGCGACCTGCAGCATCCACTCGGCCGTCTCACCGAAGAACGCGGCCACCCACAACCGCGCGAACGCGGGTACCCCCAGCAGTTGCTTCATTCCTCCGCCTTCCCCGAGTGTTCGATGCGCGGGAACAGCCGCAGCCCGACGTGCACCGGGCGGGCATCGGCCGGGGCGTCCGTCCGGATCGCGCCGACGTAGGGCCGGACCAGCGCGTCGATCGCGTGGGTCAGCCGGGTCAGCTCCTCCGGCGTCACGCGCAGCGCGTAACTGATCAGTCCGGATGCCCCGCGCCAGGCCGGGTCGAGGCCGTCGAGCGAGTCGAGGTACCGCTGGGTCAGCTCCTGCTCGTGGCTCAGGGTCGCGCCGACCATGCCGAGCTGGGCCGCCCGGTGCGCCGGGTCGTCGGCCAGCTCCCCCATCTCGAGCCCGACCTGCCGGGCGCGCCACGGCCGCTCCCGGCCGTCTTCGGCGTCGGACCGCTCGACGAGCCCGTACTGCGCGAGCTGCCGCAGGTGCCAGCTGCAGTTGGACGCGGTCGAGCCGACGGCCTCGGCGCACTCACTCGCGGTGCGCGGGCCGACGGCGGTGAGGTGGTTCAGCAGCGCCGACCGCAGCGGGTGGGACAGCGCCCGCAGCAGCTCGACGTCCTCGATCCGCTTGCGCGGTGGCAGCTCGCCCATCGGGTCACCTATCTGAAAGATTCATTTCGAAAGTTCTCTTTCATACTTGGGCCCGCCTGCCGGTTTGTCAACCGGCTCCGCTATCGTTCGCCGGGCAGCGACTGCGCAAGGCAGTGACTGCGTCGTCACCGAACCTGGGATGGATGTTGCCCGACCAGCGCGAACTCGCCACCGCCGCCGCTCTCGCCCTCCCCCGGTTCGTGGGCTCGACCGCGCTCTTCCACGCCGCGGTCGCCGAGCGGATGGCCGTCACCCCCACGGAACTGCACTGCCTGCACCTGCTCCACGGCGGTGTCAGCGACTCCCCGACCGAGCTCGCCCGGCTCCTGGGCATCACCACGGGCGCGTTCACGCGGCTGCTCGACCGGATGGAGCTGCACCGCCTCGCCGAGCGCGCGCCCGACCCCGCCGACCGGCGCCGGCTCGTCGTCCGGCCACTGCCGGACCGGATGGCCGAGCTCGCGGAGCTGTACGCGCCGATGGCCCGCTTCGTCGGCGAACGGCTCGCCCGCCTCGACCGGCGTCAGCTCACCGCCCTGCTCGGGTTCCTCACCGACGGCACGGAAGCGGCCGAACGCTCGACCACGCAGCTGCCGGATGTGACCCAGGCCATATCGAGTTGACTAACTCTACAGTCGTTGCGTTAACCTGGCTCCACTATGAAGAACTGAACCGCGCCCATCCCGCTTCCGAGGCGGCACCCGGTCGAGCCGACGCTCCCGCGTGCCACGACGCCCGGCGGGATCTCCGCTTCTTTTCCTCCGGGCTCGGTGATCGCACATGTCCACTCTCGTTTTTCCGGTGCAGGCCAAGGACGTCGTCTTCGGCTACGGCACCCGCGTGGTGCTCGACGGCGTCTCGCTGACCGCGTCCGCCGGCCAGCGCCTCGGCCTGGTCGGCGAGAACGGCACCGGCAAGTCCACGCTGCTGCGGCTGCTCGCCGGCCTCGAAGAGCCCCGCTCCGGTGAGGTCCTGCGCGGCCCGGACGTCGGGTTCCTGCTGCAGGAACTGCCCTTTTCGCCGGACGGGACGTTCGCCGCCGTCGTCGACGCCGCCCTCGCCGAGATCCGCGCCGCCACGGTCCGGCTCGACGAGCTGACCACGGCGATGACCGAGCGGCCCGACGACGCGGCCGTGCTCGACGAGTACGGCCGGGTCCTGGAATGGGCGCAGGCCCACGACCTCTGGGACGCCGACCGCCGCGCGAAGCTCGTCTGCGACGGGCTCGGCCTCGGCGGGATCGCGCAGGACCGGCGGCTGGGCACGATGTCCGGCGGGCAGCGCTCACGGCTCGGGCTGGCGGCGCTGCTGATCCGGCGGCCCGAGACGCTGCTGCTGGACGAGCCGACCAACCACCTCGACGACGCCGCGATGGAGTTCCTGGAACGCCACCTCGCGGAGCTGACCGGGATCGTCGTGCTGTCCTCGCACGACCGCGTCTTCCTCGACGCGGTGTGCACGGACATCGTCGACCTCGACCCCGCCGCGACCGACAGCAAAGCCGGCGGCGCGGTCCGCTACGGCGGCAGCTACACCGACTACCTCGGGCACAAGAAGGCCGAGCGCGCGCGCTGGGAGCAGCGCTTCGCCGACGAACAGGAGGAACTGAAAGAGCTGCGCGAGACCGTCGCCGTCACCGCGCGGAACGTCGCCTACGGCCGGGCGCCGCGCGACAACGACAAGTTCATCCACCACTTCAAGGGCGCCCGCGTCCAGAAGACGATCTCGCGGCGCGTGCGCGACGCCGAGCAGCGGCTCGAGCACCTCGAACGCGACCAGGTGCGCAAACCCCCGGCGCCGCTGCGGTTCCGGGCGTCGCTGACGGGCCGCGCTTCGGGTGACGGGCCGGCGATCTCACTGCGGGACCTCGACGTCCCGGGCCGGCTCCGGCTGCCCCGGCTGGACGTCGACGGCTCGGCGCGGCTGCTCGTGACCGGCGGGAACGGCGCCGGGAAGTCGACGCTCCTGTCCGTCCTCGCGGGACAGCTGACGCCCGCGGGCGGGACGGTCCACTTCGGACACGGCGTGCGCGTCGGCCTGCTGGAGCAGGACGTCGTGTTCCCGGACCTCGCGCGGACCGCGCACCAGGTGTACCGGGACGCGCTCGGCGAGGAGGCTCCCCCGCTGAGCCGCCTCGGCCTGCTGGCGTCCCGCGACCTGGGCCAGCCCGTCGGCGCCCTTTCGGTGGGTCAGCGGCGCCGGCTGGCGCTGGCGGTACTGCTCGCCGAGCCGCCGGACGTCCTCCTGCTGGACGAGCCGACGAACCACGTTTCGCTGGCCCTGGCGGAAGAGCTGTTCGCCGCACTCGACACGGCGCCGGGCGCGGTCGTCATCGCGTCCCACGACCGCTGGCTGCGCCGGGACTGGACCGGTGACCACCTGGAGCTGGCCGCCGGCCGGCCCGCCGCGGTATAGGCCGTTATACAACAGAAGTCCGTGAAGGACTCCTTGAGGGACTTAGAGTCCCTCAAGGAGTCTCGGAGTCATGAGGTCATCGCAACACCACCTCGATGAAGGGTGGGGTTGCAGATGGCGCGAGTGCATCGCTGGCTGCCGAGGTCGGTGCAGCTGGAGTTCTGGGACCAGGTCCGGGCCGGGACAGCGGCGAAGCCGGCCGCGCAAGCGGCCGGCTTCGCCCCGACCACCGGAGTGCGGCTGTTCCGTCAAGCTGGCGGGGTGATCAGCAATGCACCCCGCCAGCCCGGCCCGCTCCGGTTGAGTATCGCTGAACGGGACGAGATCGCCTGCCTGAAAGCTGCAGGCCACGGCCCCCGCGCCATCGGCCGGGCGATCGGACGCCCGGCCTCGACGGTGTCACGGGAGCTGGCCCGCAACACTGGCCTGACCGGCGCGTATCGGGCCAGCTCGGCCCAGCACCGCGCCGACGACCGCGCGAAACGACCGAAGGTCGCGAAACTGCGGGCCGACCCGGTGCTGCGGAAGATCGTGCAGGCGGGGCTGGACCGCAAGTGGTCACCCCAGCAGATCTCCGAGAGACTGGTGCTGGATTTTCCTGACCGGCCGGAGATGCGGGTGTCACACGAAACGATCTACCAGTCGCTGTATGTGCAGGGCCGGGGTGCGCTACGCCGGGAACTGACCACCGCGCTGCGGACCGGGCGGGCGTTGCGAATGCCACGACGTCAAGCCCAGGCCCGCCGGGAACGACCCTCGGGCCGGATCCAGGACATGGTCAACATCAGTGAACGGCCGGCTGAGGTCGCTGACCGGGCCGTTCCGGGGCATTGGGAAGGGGACCTGATCCTGGGCAAGGACAACAAGTCGGCGATCGGGACGCTGGTGGAACGCCAGACCCGGTTCGTGATGTTGCTGCACCTACCCGACGGACGGGACGCCGCCACCGTCGCGGCGGCGATGACGGAGATGATCGCGGCGTTGCCGCCGTTGCTGCTGGGCTCGCTGACCTGGGATCAGGGCAAGGAAATGGCCCATCACCAGAAGATCACCCTGGACACCGGGTTGCAGATCTACTTCTGTGACCCGCATTCGCCGTGGCAGCGGGGCAGCAACGAGAACACCAACGGCCTGTTGCGTCAGTACTTCCCGAAAGGCACCGACCTGTCCCAGCACAACGCGGCGGAGTTGGTGCGGGTGGCCGAAGAGCTGAACGGACGGCCGCGGGAGACCCTCGGCTGGCGAACACCAGCCGAGGTCCTCACGGCGTTACTGTTGGATCAGCAGACACCAGGTGTTGCAACCACCGCGTGAATCCGCCAGTCCTTCACGGACCTTCAGAGGGTGATGCCGAGGAGGGCGTCGACCGCGACGCGGATGAGGCCGGGGGCCGTCGAGTCCGTGCCGTCGCGGCGCAGGGCCTCGTTCGCCCACGCGTCGATCGCGGCGAGGGCCTTCGGCGTGTCGAGGTCGTCGGAGAGGTGGTCACGCAGCCGCGTGATCGTGTCCTCGGCGGACGGGCCGGTGCCCAGCGAGACGGCCTCGCGCCAGCGGGCCAGCCGCGCCTCGGCGTCGGCGAGCAGGGAATCCGTCCACGCGCGGTCGGCGCGGTAGTGGCCGGCGAACAGCGCGAGCCGGATCGCGCCCGGGTCGACCTGGTCGGCGCGCAGCCGCGAGACGAACACCAGGTTCCCGCGCGACTTCGACATCTTCTCGCCGTCGAGGCCGATCATGCCGGCGTGGACGTAGTGGCGGGCGAACTGGCCGTCCTTGGCCACGGCCTCGGCGTGCGCCGCGCTGTACTCGTGGTGCGGGAAGATCAGGTCGGAGCCGCCGCCCTGGAGGTCGAAGCCGAGGCCTAGGCGGTTGACGGCGATCGCGCTGCACTCGATGTGCCAGCCCGGCCGGCCCGCGCCGAGCTCGGACTCCCACGACGGCTCGCCCTCGCGGGCGACCCGCCACAGCAGCGCGTCCAGCGGGTGGCGCTTGCCGACCCGGTCGGGGTCGCCGCCGCGCTCGGCGAAGAACCTGGCCATCGTCTCGGCGTCGTAGTTGGACTCGTAGCCGAACTTGCCGGTCGCCGTGTGGTCGAAGTAGACGTCCGGGAACTCGGCGTCGTCGGCCCGGTACGCGCTGCCGTTGGCCAGCAGTTTCGCGATCACCTCGACGATCTCCGGGATGCTCTCCACCGCGCCGACGAACTGCTTGGGCGGCAGTACACGCAGGGCGACCATGTCCTCGCGGAACAGCGCCGTCTCGCGCATGCCCAGCACGACCCAGTCGTCCTTGTCGCGCGCGGCCCGCTCCAGCAGCGGCTCGTCGATGTCCGTCACGTTCTGCACGTAGTGGACGTCGTGGCCGTTGTCCCGCCAGATCCGGTTCACCAGGTCGAAGGCGAGATACGTCGCGGCGTGCCCCAGATGCGTCGCGTCGTAGGGCGTGATGCCGCAGACGTACATCCGGGCGGTGGCGCCGGGCGCGGTCGGGCGGACCTGCCCGGTGGCCGTGTCGTGGAGCCGCAGCGGGCGGGGGGTGCCGGGGATGCGGGGCACGTCGACCGATGACCAAGTCTGCATACCCTCGACTGTAAGCGTTCGCTCCGGCACCCTCCCGCCCGGTGGGACACGTCCCCCACCTGGGGCAGCGCCAGGCGCTGCCGGAGCAAGTCACGCTCGCGGTCTTCGAGCAGACTCGCTCCGGCAGCGCCTAGCCCCGGCGAGCCGCGTTCGCCGTGATGGCGTCCCGGACGAAGACGCCGGCGCCCGGCCGCTGCTCGTCCTCGCGGACCAGGAAGGCCAGCTGGACCGGTTCGGTGACGTACAGCTCACCGATCCGCCGCTGCGTCTCGTACGAGCACTCCCCCATCACGCGGCCCAGCATCGCCCGGTGCTCCTCGGCCAGGTCCATCGCCTCGGCGCTGTCCGCCGTGGCCCCGGCGTCGAGGACGGCGTTCAGCCGGCCCACCCAGTCCTGCCGCGCCGCTTCGCCGGCGGCCAGGTCCTCCTTGGACGGTGCCGCCGCGCCCCGCCACTCGGGCGTGTCGCCCCAGCGCTGCGCCGCTTCCTCCGCGTACCCGTCCGGTGCCTCGAAGCCACCGAACACCTCGAACTTCTCCTCGGGCGTCAACGCGTTGCCCATGGCTCTCGCCTCCATCACACGATCGACGGCCGCGACCATCCGCCCCAGCTCGCCCATGCGCGCCACCAGCAGCTGCCGCTGCCGCTGCAGGTGCGCGTCGGCGTCGATGCCGGGGTCGTCGACGAGGGTCGCGATCGTCTCGAGGGGAAACCCGAGCTCCCGGTAGAACAGGATGCGCTGCAGCCGGTCGAGATCGTCGTCGTCGTAACTGCGGTACCCCGACGACGTCCGCCCGCTCGGGCGGAGCAGGCCGATCTCGTCGTAGTGGTGCAGCGTCCGGACGGTGACCCCGGCCAGCGTGGCGACCTTGCCCACGGGATGCCCCATCGTTTCCCCTCCTCTGCGGCCCTTGTGGCCCTTGCGAAGACCACGGTGGTGCCTCACGCGACGTCAGGGTCAAGCGTCACCCTTCCGTAGCCCGCCCCGCGCCGCCCGCGCGGTTAACCTGGCTCGATGAAGGCCCTGGTCACGGCGCTCGCCGCCCGCTTGCGGCCGGCCCGGGCCACCCGGGCCGGGCCGCGCGTCGTGCTGGGTGCCGTTCCGGCCGAGCCGGCACCGTACGTGCGGCGCGGCCGGCTGCTGGCGAAGATCGACGAGGCCTTCGACGACGGCGGGTTCTGCGTCCTGCTCGGCGCGTGCGGGGCCGGGAAGACCCAGCTCGCCGCCGCGTACGCCCGCGCCGCCGCGGCCGAGTCCACTGTGGTCTGGATCGCCGATCAGGCGGACATCGTGCCGGCGTACGCCGAACTAGCCCGGCGGGCCGGTGCGGCGGACGTCGTCGTCGACGCCGAGGCGACCGCGCGCACCGGCTTGGCCTGGTTGGCGGCCGCGGACCGGCCGGTCGTGGTGGTGGACGGCGCGACCGACCCGGACGCGCTCAACCGCTGGCTGCCCGCGCGGGCCCGGGTGCTGATCACGACGGCCGTGCCGGACTTCGAGGTTCTCGGCGGCACGGTCGCGGTGAGCGGGTTCGACGAGGCCGAGGCGGTCGGGTACCTGCGCGCCCGGTCGGGCCGGGACGCCGGGGCCGCGCTCGGCCTCGTCCGCGAGCTGGGCTGCCTGCCGCTCGCGCTCGCCCAGGCCGGAGGCGTGCTCAAGCGGCAGCACAAGGACTTCGCGGCCTACGTCGACTGCTTGCCGCACGCTTCGCCCACACTGGCCGACCGGGAACCGGGCTGTGCCGAGGACACCGTGCTGGAGGCACTGCGCGTGGTCGCGGCCCGCGACGGCCGGGCCCGCGGCGTCGCCGAGTTCCTGGCCCTGGTCGCGCCGGGGGTCCGGCGCGACCTGGTGCACCGGCTCGGGCCGGATCCGGTCGCGGTGGACGCCGTGCTCGGGGCGCTGGCGGAGGCGTCGCTGATCGGCTTCGACGTCGGCGGCGACGTCGTGATCATGCACGACCTGACCCGGCGGGCGTTGCTGAGCCGGCTGCACGCCGAGGACCGCCTGGCGCCGACGCTGGACCGGGCGTGCGCTGTCCTGGACGACCCGGACGGTGACGTCTCCCGGCACGTCGGCGCGCTGTGGCCGCACTTCCGCGCGCTCCTCCCGGCCGACGCCGCGCCGCGGCTCGCGCGGGTCATGCGGCTACGACGCCGATCGGTGCGCGAGCTGACCGCGGCCGGCGACTTCGCGCGGGCACGCGCCCTCGGCCGGGAAGTGCTCGCCGATCACGACGCCTACCTGCAACCACGCCACCCCGGCACCGAGCGGGCCGCGCGGGCACTCCGGACGGTGAGCCACCCGGACGAGGCGGTGGCGCTCTCCGAGCGCATCCTCGAGCGCCGCTCCCGGGTGCTCGGTCCCGACGCCGAAGCCACGCTCGCCGCGGGCGAGGCCCTCGGCGTCGCGTACGAGGAAGCCGGGCAGCTCGACCGCGCGCTGAAGGTGCACGAGGCGACCCTGGAGCACGCGGCGCGGGTCCTCGGGGCGGGCCACCGGGTCACGCTGCGCGCCCGCGGCAGCTTCGGCCGGACGCTCCGTTCGGCCGGCCTCGCCGGGGTGGCCGTACCGGTGTTCGAGGAGAATCTGCGGCAGCACCTCCAGGTGCACGACCCGGACCATCCGGCCACGACCGAGGCGCGGGAGGACCTGGCCCGGACGTGCGCCCGGGCGGGTCGCGCCGCCGAAGCCGTGACACTGCACGCGGCCGATTCGCCGTGGCTGGCCGTGGCCCACCAGGAAGCGGGCCGTCTCGACGAGGCGATCCGCCTGCTGCGACAGCTGGCGTCCGAGCGCGACGACCTCGGCGCCGTCCGGGTCCGGCTGTTCCTGGCCCGGGCCCTGCTGGCGGACGGCCGGTCCGCGGAAGCGCTGAAGCTGTTCGAACGGACCGTGCGCGACCGGACGAGGATCCTCGGCCCGGACCACCCGGCCACGCTCAACGCCCGGCGCAATCTCGGCCTGGCGCAGGGCCCCGCCGGCCGGGAGACGCTCACCTCCGTCGCCGCCGACTACCGGCGGGTGCTGGGGCCGGATCACCCGTACACCCGGCAGGCCGCGAAGGATCTCGCGGACCTGCCGGAGCCGGGTCAGCGGCGCCGGGTGCGCAGGTAGTCGCCCACCACCGCGGCGCCCAGGCCGTCGAGGTCCGGGGCCACCACCCGCCCGCCCGAGCGGCGGGCGATGACGTCCACGAACGCCGTCAGCCGCGGGTCGTCGCCGAGGCGGAACACCGTCACGGACGCGCCCAGTTTCGCCAGGCGGTCCACTTCGGACAGTGTCTTGTGGAGGGTCTGCGGCTGCGGCGGGTAGTCGAAGATCGCCTCACCGTCCGGTTCCAGGTGCGCGGTCGGCTCGCCGTCGGTGACCATCAGGACCACCGGCTGGGCGTCCGGGTGGCGCCGCAGGTGCTGCCCGGCCAGCAGCAGCGCGTGGTGGGCGTTGGTGCCCTGCTCCCAGGCGCCCTCCAGCCCGACCAGCTCCGGCAGCTCCACCGGCATCGCGTAGCGGCCGAACGTGATCAGCTGCAGCGCGTCGTTGCGGAACCGGGTGCTGATCAGCTGGTGCAGCGCCAGGGCCGTGCGCTTCATCGGCAGCCAGCGGCCTTCCGAGACCATCGACCACGACGTGTCGACCAGCAGCGCCACCGCGGCGCGGGACCGGTGCTCGGTCTCGACCACCTCGACGTCCTCGACGTCCAGCCGGACCGAAGACTCCCCCACCGACACCGAGCGCAGCACGGCGTTGCGGATCGTCCGCGGCACGTCCCAGGGCTGCATGTCCCCGAACCGCCACGGCCGCGACGCGCCGGTCGGCTCGCCCGCCGCGCCGGCCGACTCGGTCTCGCGATCGCCGGACTTGCCGCGCAACGCGTTCACGATGTCGGACAGCGCCGTCTCGCCCAGCCGCCGCAACGCCTTGGGCGACAACCGGAGCGAGCCGTCGGCGGCGCGTTCGAACAGGCCCTGGCGGCGCAGCTCACGCTCCAGTTCGGACAGTCGCCGCGCGTCCACGCCGGCGTCCTTCCCGAGCTGGCTCTCGAGCGCTTCCAGGTCGATGTCGTCCAAGCTCGCGCCGGGGTACGACTGGCCCAGCTGCTCGGCCAGCGCGTCCAGCTCGGCGAGGTCGGCCATCGCCTGGGCGCCTTCGCCCATGCCGAGCGGGTTCTTGCCGCGGAAGCGTTCCGACGACGTCCAGTCCTCGCCCGGCCGGGCCGCGCGCAGCTGGGCGTCCAACTCGGACAGCTGTTGCGCGAGACGCGGGTCGCCGAACGCCTGCTGGGTCAGTTCGGCCAGCTCCGCGCGCTGCTCGGCGGACATCGAGTTGAGCATCCGCTGGGCCGCGGCGGACCGGGCGGCGAGGGCGTCGATCAGCTCTTCGACGTTCCGCGGGTTCTCCGGGAAGTACTCGCCGTGCTTGCCCATGAAGTCGTCGAAGCGCTCCTGGATGTCTTCGGCGCCCTGGGCGTGCGCGGCGAGGAGGTCGTTGAGGTCGGAGAGCATCTCGTTGATCCGCTCGACGTCCTCGGGCCCGGCGTTCTGCAGCGCCTGCTTCATGCCCTGGAACCGCGACTCCATCAGCTCCTGGCCGAGCAGGTCACGGATCTTCTGGTAATTCTCCCGGCCCTGCTCGGAGCGCCAGTCGTACTCGGACAGCTCGTTGACGGCCGCGGCCGTGCCGGGCGGCAAGGCGTCCAGCTGGGCCTCGCGGAAGCGGGCGTCGTCGTCCGGGTCGGGGAACAGGTCGCGGCGCTCGGCGTCGAGGGCGTCCTGCAGGAGGCGCTGGACCTCCCGCAGGGTGCCGTCGAGGTTGTTGCGCCGCTGGATCTGCGACCGGCGCTGCCAGAGTTTCCTGGTCAGCTCGTCCAGCCCCGCGGTGCGGTCGGTGCCCCGGCGCAGTAGCTCCTCCAGCGCGGCCCGCGGCGACGAGCCGGCCATCACGTCGCGGCCGATCTCGTCGAGCGCGTCGCGCAGGTCGGCCGGGGGCGCGAGCGGGTCCGGCCCGTCGTGGAACGGGCCGTAGGAGTAGCCGTCGGGGAGCGGGACCGCGGTCATCGGCCGTAGACGGTGGTCGTGTCGTCGGAGTCCTTGGCGAGCCGCCGCGCCAGGAACAGCGATTCGAGGGCGAGTTCGACGGCGGCCGCGATCCGGCCGGCGGGTTCGTCGGGCGAGACGCCGGCGCGCGCGGCGACCTCGTGCAGGACCGGCAGCTCCGGCAGGGCCTTGAGGACGTCTTCGCCCGGGACCCGCTCACCGGTGGCGACGAGGTGGCCGTCGGCGACCGCGTCGGCGAGCGGGCGCAGGTCGAGGCCGGCGAACCGGTCGCGGGCGGTCTCGGCGATCGCCCGGCGCAGCAGGTGCACGAGGTGCTCGACCTCGCGGCCTTCCTCACCCGGTTCGAACTCGATCTTGCCGCGCAGTACCGAGGGCACCGCGTCGAGGTCGACCGGCCGGGCCACGGCGGGCTCTTCGCCGGTCAGCGCCGAACGTCGCAACGCCGCGGCCGCGACGGTCTCGGCCGCCGCGACGGCGAACCGCGCCGAAACACCCGACCGCTGGTCGATGACCGGCGATTCGCGGAGGTTCCGGACGAACCGGGCGATGACCTCCAGCAGCGGTTCGCCGACCTCGGCGACGAGGTGGGCCTCCTGCCGGACGACGGCGACCTCGGACTCGACGTCCAGGGGGTAGTGCGTGCGGATCTCGGCGCCGAAGCGGTCCTTCAGCGGGGTGATGATCCGGCCGCGGTTGGTGTAGTCCTCGGGGTTCGCGGTGGCGACGAGCAGGACGTCCAGGGGCAGCCGCAGCGTGTAGCCGCGAACCTGGATGTCGCGCTCCTCCATCACGTTGAGGAGGGCGACCTGGATGCGCTCGGCGAGGTCGGGCAGCTCGTTGATGGCGACGATGCCGCGGTGGGCGCGCGGGACCAGGCCGAAGTGGATGGTCTCGGGGTCGCCCAGGCTGCGGCCTTCGGCGACCTTCACCGGGTCGACGTCGCCGATCAGGTCGCCGACCGAGGTGTCCGGCGTGGCCAGCTTCTCGGTGTAGCGCTCGGAGCGGTGGCGCCAGGCCACGGGCAGGTCGTCGCCGAGTTCGGCCGCGCGGCGGATCGACGCGGGCGTGATCGGCTGCAGGGGGTGCTCGCCGAGCTCGGAGCCCTCGATGACGGGCGTCCACTCGTCGAGGAGCCCGGAGAGGGTGCGCAGCAGGCGGGTCTTGCCCTGACCGCGCTCGCCGAGCAGGACGACGTCGTGGCCGGCCAGCAGCGCGCGTTCGAGCTGCGGCAGGACCGTGCGGGAGAACCCGACGATGCCCGGCCAGGCGTCTTCGCCCGAGCGGAGGGCGGTCAGCAGGTTGTCGTGGATCTCTTGCGCGATGGGGCGCGGCTCGTACGTGCCGGCCGCGCGCAGGGCCCCGGCGGTGCGGGGAAGAGCGTCTGGAACTACGTTCACCCGTTCGACGCTACTGCCGGATCGGCGGCCCGTCGATGTGGAGCGACTCCAGCGTGGGCGCACTGCCGGGTTGTGGAGCGGCCCGGTAAAATAGGGCGTCGTGTGCCGACCCAGTGCGACCTTCGCCGTCTGGTCCAGCGCGTGGCTGAACGGAGCCGCCGCATCCGACGATGTGCTCGACGCCCTGCTCGCGTGGGGTGAGGCGCACGACGTCGTCGCCGCCGACGCGGCCGCCGCAGAGGCGTTCGAGCTCCCGCTGGCCTTCAACCGGGCCGCCACCCCGGTGCAACTGCTGATGGCCCTGCGTTCGCAGGGAGCGAAAAGCATGCGGCTGGTCCTCCCCGTCCCGGGTGATGTCCGGGGCCTCGGGGGCGGCGGGCCGTTCACCGAGGCGGCGTTGCGCGCCGGTGACGCGGTGGTGCTGCCCGAACTCGGCTTCGGGATCGTCCCGGAGCCGGTCGCCGAGGGCCTGGTGCGCTGGACGGTGTTCTCGCTCGTCCCGCTGGCCGCCCCGCCGGAGTACCTCGCGCTGGGCGAGGCCGAACACGGCCTGACCGACGCGATCCGCGCGAGCGCCGGCGCGCTGCAGACGTTGAACGTCGCCAGCGACCGGCCGGGAGTGCGCGCGGAACTGTCGGCGCACCTGCGTTCCCGCCCGGACGTCGACTGGCCGGCGGGCACCCCGGGCCGCGCGCTGCGAGTGCTGCAACGCGCCGAGGAGATCGCGGCGATCCTGGCGATCGCCGAGACCGACGACCCGGGCGGCGCCCTGTCCGCGTCGGCGTCGAACCTGCGGGCCCAGGCGCTGCGGCCGCTGTCGGACGCCGTCCGGATCGCCCGCTGTGCCGCTGTGAACGAAGCCGTGCGGGTCTTCGCCGAGCAGACGGCCCGCGAAGGCTGACCCGTCAACGATTCGTGCTGGCGAAGCTGCCGCAGCCGGACACGGCACGGATCGCCCGACGTGCTGCAGCCAACGAAGCCCTGCGAGTCTTCGCCGAACAGACCGCCCGCGAAAGCCGACCTCCAGCGATTCGCGCCGGCGACGCTGCCGCAGTCTGACACGACACGGATCGCCCGCTGCGCCGCCGTCAACGAAGCCGTGCGGGTCTTCGCCGAGCAGACGGCCCGCGAAGGCTGACGTCTCAGCCGTTCGTGTCGGCGGTGATGTGCTCGAAGAGCCCCGGCTGAATCCGAGTGCGCACGCCCTCGGCCCACGGCTCGGCCACGTCGTCAACGTCGAGGGCGGCCGCGGTGTTGAGCAGCATGCCGAAGGCGAGGAACGACTTCACCGTCACCGGGTCGAGGCCCGTCGGATCGGCGACGGTGTCCCACATGCGGGCGAACCGCGTCCGCACCAGGTCGCGGACCTCGCTGTCGCCGCACGCGGCCAAACCCTGGAGCTGCAGCAACAGCGTGGTGCGGTCGGCGAGGGATTCGTGGTAGCGCGCGCCCATCCGCGTCAGCGCGTCCAGCCCTTCGGCCCCCTCGGCGGCTTCGGCCATGCCGTCGCTGAACCGGTCGAAGGCCGCGCCGACCAGCTCCAGGAACAGCGCCTTCTTGGTCCCGAACATCCGGAACACGTAGGCCTGCGTGATGCCGGCCTCGTGCGCGATCGCGTCGACCGAGGCGCCGTGCAGGCCGTGGTTCGCGAATTCGCCCGCCGCGATCCCCAGGACCTGGGTCCGCCGTTCCGTTCCGCTCATGCGTGTGGCCACGGCGACTAAGTTACCAGTTACTAACTACTAACTGATACCGTGCGCCCCATGGTCGAGGACACCTGGGCCGCACTGGCCGACCAGTTCGCCGACGGCGCTTACGCCACCGTGAAGGGGCGGGTGCGCACCTATGTGCTGCACCGCCAGCTGCTGGAACACCTGCCGGCCCCGCCGGGTCGTGTGCTCGATGTCGGCGGCGGCGCGGGACACCAGTCGCTCCCGCTGGCCCGCGCCGGGTACGACGTCACGCTGCTCGATCCGTCGCCGGCGATGCTGGACAAGGCCCGGCGTCGATTACCGGACTCGGTGACGCTCGTGGAGGCCGACGGCGCGGCCGCCGAGGAAGCCGTGGGCGGGCAGCGCTTCGACGCCGTCCTGTGCCACGGGGTGCTCGGGTATCTGGAAGACCCGGAACCGGTCCTCGACCAGCTGTGCCGGTGCGTCGCGCCCGGCGGGCTCGTCTCGATCATGGCGGGCAACGCCGACGCGGCCGCGGTGCGCCCGGCCATGGAACGACGGTGGGAGGACGCGCTGGCGGCGTTCGGCACCAAGACCGAGATCGGGGTCCTGGGCCTGCCGACACGCGCCGACACCGTCGACGAACTCAGCGGGTCACTGCGCAGCCGCGGCGTGGAACCCTTGCAGTGGTACGGAGTCTGGCACTTCGTCGACTGGCTCGACCTCGGCGGAACCGAGCTGGACCCGGCCGACACCGAACGCGTGGCGGCGGTCGAGCTCGAAGCCGGCCGGCGCGATCCTTACCGCCGGCTCAGCCGCGTCTTCCACCTGGTGGGGCGCAAGAACTAACGCCCGGGACGCTTCGCGGGCTCGCAGCAGCCGATCGCGCACGGGGCGCCGTTGACCGTGCAGCCGCCCGCCGGGAACGACGACAGCTTGCGCGGCGCCACGTCGTGCGTGTGCTCGCGGATCAGTTCCACCACCAGCTCGGCGAACCGCGGGTCGCTGCCCGCGGTCGCCGCGCGGGCGAACGCCATGCCGTGTTCCGCCGCCCGCTCGGCCGCTTCGTTGTCCAGGTCCCAGATCACCTCGAGGTGATCCGACACGAACCCGAGCGGCGAAACGACCACTCCGGGCACTCCCGAAGCGTGCAGCGCGTCGATGTGGTCGACGATGTCCGGCTCCAGCCACGGCACCTGCGGCGGCCCGGACCGCGACTGCCAGACGACGTCGTAGGTCTCGACGCCCGCTTCGGCCGCGACGAGCCGGGCGGCTTCGGCGATCTGGCGCGAGTAGCGGCGGCCGCCTTCGGCCGGCGGGCCGGACGCTTTGTCCGCACTGTCGGGCACCGAGTGCGCCGTGAAAACCGTGCGGATGCCCGGCACGTTCCCCAGTGACGCGTGGGCGGCGCGGACGCCGTCGGCGATCGCCGAGACGAACAGCGGGTGGTCGAAGAACTGGCGCAGTTTCACCATTTCGGGGGCATTTTCGCCGACCGCGGCGCGGGCGCGTTCGATGTCCTCGTCGTACTGGCGGCACGCCGAGTAGCCGCCGTAGGCGCTCGTGGGGAAGACCAGGATCCGCTGCGCGCCGGCCGCCGTCAGCTCGTTCAGGGTGTCTTCGACCATCGGGTACCAGTTGCGGTTGCCGAAGTGCACCGGCAGCTCCACCCCCGCCGCCGCGAGCTGCTTCTCGACCGCGGCGATGGCGTCGCGGTTCAGCTTGTTGATCGGCGACACCCCGCCGAAGTGCTGGTAGTGCTCGGCGACCTCCAGGAGCCGCTCGCGCGGCACCCCCCGGCCCCGGGTCACGTTCTCGAGGAACGGCATGACGTCGTCCGGCCCTTCCGGACCGCCGAACGAAAGCCACAGCAACGCGTCGTATCCCACCTCCGTCATCTTGCCGCTGTGGCGCCCCGCACGCTGACGCGGGCCCGTTATGAATCGACCAGTCCAAAACCCTGGTACGGTGATCCCATGGCCAGGCCACGGGAGTTCGACGAGTCCGCCGCCGTCGACAGCGCGATGCACGCGTTCTGGGAACACGGCTACGAGGCGACGTCCACACAGGACCTGTGCGAGGCCACCGGGCTGGGCCGCAGCAGCGTCTACAACACCTTCACCAGCAAGAAAGCGCTGTTCGAGCGGTCGCTGACGCACTACACGGACAGCCAGCTCACGGCCCGGCAGGCGCTCCTCGACGGACCGGGCACGGCCGCCGAACGGCTCACCGCACTCCTCACCACGACCATCGACAGCGAACTCGACCGCGACCGCCGCGGCTGCCTGGTCGTGAACACCCTCGCCGAGCTCGGCATGCCGGATGACGGCATCGGCGCCGCCCTGCGCAACGACACCGAGCGGAACCTGGCGATGCTCACCGAGTGCGCCCGGGAAGGCGTGCTCGACGGCAGCCTGCGGCCCGGCCGGGACCCGGCCGACGTCGCGCAGTTCGTCCTCAACACCGTCACCGGCCTGAAGGTGATGTCCCGGCGCGGCACCAGCCGCGAGGCGATGTACGCCGTCGCCGATCTCGCGCTGTCCGCTCTCGTCGCCTGAACCCCGGGCCACTTTCGACAGAACCCCGCCCGAATTTTGTACTAATCGATCCACAACCTAGGAGGACCCGTGCCCCTGGCCGTCTTCGTCCTCGGGCTCAGCGTGTTCGCGCTGGGCACGTCCGAGTTCATGATCACCGGCCTGCTCCCCGGCATGGCCGCCGACCTCGGCGTGAGCATCCCCGACGCCGGCCTGCTGATCTCCGCGTTCGCCATCGGCATGGTGATCGGCGCGCCCCTGCTGGCGATCACCACCCTGCGGCTCCCGCGTCGCCGGACGCTGCTGGTGCTGCTCGCGGTCTTCCTCGGCGCGCACGTCGTGGGCGCGCTCGCCACCGGGTACGCGCTGTTGTTCGCGACGCGGGTCGTCGCCGCGCTCGCCTGCGCGGGTTTCTGGGCCGTGGGTGTCGCCACGACGATCGCGCTGGTGCCGGTCGAGCGGCGCGGCCGCGCGATGGCCGCACTGGTCGGCGGGCTGACCGTGGCGAACGTCGCCGGCGTGCCCGCGGGCACGTTCATCGGGCAGCACGCGGGCTGGCGGACGGCGTTCTGGGCGGTCGCGGCGGTGACCCTGCTCGCGGCGGCCGGCGTGGCCGCCCTGGTGCCCGAAACGACCGGCGGCGGGATGAGCGTCCGGTCCGAGCTGCGGCTCTACCGGCGCGGCCGGGTCTGGCTCGCGCTCGGCGTGATCGCCTTGTGCCAGGCCATGATCTTCGCCGCGTTCAGCTACCTCGCTCCCCTGCTGACCGAGACGGACGGCCTGCCCCAGGCGTGGGTCCCGGGCGTCCTGGCGCTGTTCGGCGTCGGCGCGCTCATCGGCATCACGGCCGGCGGGCGGCTGGCCGACCGGCACCCGTTCGCCACGCTCTACAGCTGCATCGGGCTGACGCTGGCGGCCCTGCTCGTGCTGGCCCTGACGACCGACGCGGTGGTCGCCGTCGCGGCCGTGCTCGTCTTCGGGGCCGCCGGGTTCGGCGCCAACCCGGCGCTGAACGTGCGCACCTACGCCGTGGCCGGAAACGCCCCGACGCTGGTGGGCGCCAGCACGACGGCCGCGTTCAACGTCGGCAACACGGTCGGCCCGTGGCTGGGCGGAGTCGCGATCGGCGCCGGGCTGGGTTTCCCGAGCGTCGCGTGGACGGGCATCGCCCTCGGCGCGGCGACGGTCGTCGCCCTCACGGTCGCGGTCGCCGTCCAGCGTGCCGACGACCGGCGGCCGGTCCCGGTCGCGGCCTGAAAGCCGTGAAGGCCTCCTTCCCGGCCATAAGAGCCGGTAAGGAGGCCTTCACCGACCACGATCAGATGCCGAGGGCGTGGACTCCGCCGTCGACCATGATCATCGAGCCGGTGGTGGCCGGCAGCCAGTCCGAAAGCAGCGCGCAGACGCTCTTCGCCGTCGGGTCCGGGTCGGAGCTGTCCCAGCCGAGCGGCGCGCGGTCGCCCCAGCCGTCTTCGAGGTCCGAGAAGCCCGGGATGGACTTCGCGGCCATGGTCTTCATCGGGCCGGCGCTGACCAGGTTGACGCGGATGCCCTGCGGGCCCAGTTCCTTGGCCAGGTACCGGTTGACCGACTCGAGCGCGGCCTTCGCGACGCCCATCCAGTTGTAGACCGGCCACGCGACGCGGGCGTCGAAGTCCATGCCCACGATCGACGAGCCGCGGCCCAGCAGCGGCAGGCACGCCTTCGACAGCGACATGAACGAGTACGCCGAGACGTCCACGGCTACCTTCACGTCTTCGGCCGGCGCGTCGAGGAACGGCGCGCCGAGGCAGCTCTGCGGCGCGAAGCCGATCGAGTGCAGCACGCCGTCGAGGCCGTCGACGTGCTCCCGGATGTTGTCCGCGAGGCCGCTCAGGTGCTCCTGGTTGGTGACGTCCAGCTCGATCACCGGCGCCGGCTCGGGCAGCCGCTTCGCGATGGTCTTGACCAGCGACATCCGGCCGAAGCCGGTCAGGACCACCTTCGCCCCCTCCTGCTGCGCGATCTTGGCCGCGTGGAAGGCGAGCGAGGCGTCGGTGATGATGCCGGTGATCAGCAGGCGCTTGCCTTCGAGCAGTCCGGGCACAGGTCCTCCAGGTCTTGGTTCGGGTTCTTTGAAGACGTTCAGTGGCCGAGGCCGAGGCCGCCGTCGACGGGCAGCACCGCGCCGTTGACGTAGCCGGCCTCGTCCGAGGCCAGGTAGCGCACGGCGGCGGCGATCTCCGACGGCTCCGCGTACCGGCCGGAGGGCACCTGCGCGAGGATCTGCTTCTTGCGGTCCTCGGACAGCTCGTCGGTCATGTCGGTGTGCACGAAGCCGGGCGCGACGACGTTCGAGGTGATGTTGCGCGAGCCCAGCTCACGGGCGAGCGAACGCGCGAAGCCGACCAGGCCCGCCTTGCTCGCCGCGTAGTTCGCCTGACCCGCCGAGCCGGAAAGGCCGACGACCGAGGAGATGAAGACGAACCGGCCCCACTTGCCGCGCAGCATGCCGCGCGAGGCGCGCTTGGCGACCCGGTAGGCGCCGGTCAGGTTGGCGTTGACGACCCGCTCGAACTGGTCCTCGCTCATCCGCATGAGCAGCGTGTCGTCGGTCAGGCCGGCGTTCGACACGAGCACCTCGACCGGGCCCTGGTGCTCCTCGACGAGCTTGAACGCCGCGTCGACCTGCTCGGTGTCGGTGACGTCCGCCTGCACCCCGAAGAGCCCTTCGGGAGCGCCGGACCCACGGTGCGTGACGGCGACCTGGTGGCCCTGTTCGGCGAGATCCCGGGCGATCGCCAGACCGATACCCCGGTTGCCCCCGGTGACCAAGACCGACCGTCCCACAGCTTTCTCCCTCTTTCGACCGTGCGCGAGTGACGGCAAGAGGCTATCGGCAGCACGCACCGGGCGCGCAGCCACGCCCGCCATACCTGCAGGTAACCGCCGTCATCGGAGCCGGGTGTCGGCAACACCACACGACAAGCGCGCGCTCCGGCCAGCGGAACGTGAGTGCGGCGGGCGGGTACCGGCCGGTAGGTCGACGGAGCGTGACGTCGTGGCCGCCGGTGCGTTGTTGCTTACACTTTCCGCGACAGTGCGACGCAGACCACAGCGCGAGCCTTCAGCACCGCCGTGCGACCGGGCTCGGCGCGATGCCGCGTTCGCGCCGGTAGACGACCTCGCAGCGCGGGCACTGGTGTGGGGCCGCCGCGTGCCCGGCGTTCCGACAGCGCCGCGAACGTCACCACAGCCTCGGCACCGCACATCATCGACAAAGGCTCGCCAGGCACCGGGATGCCGCGCACCCACGTCCGGTGCCACAGCCCGTCGATCACGGGATGGATCGCATCAGGATCGATGTGAATCACTGCGGACACGACTTCTCCCTGGCGGTGCGGCATGTCTGTAACATCGCCAGCACAGCGAGTGAGATTAAGTCGCGAAGGGTCCACAGAGTGTCCACACCCCCGACGACCGTGCCGGGCTCCCGGCTCCGGGACGAACGTGAGGCCGCGGGCCTTTCCCTCACCGAGATGGCGAAGAAGATCCGATTCTCCAAGTCGCTGCTCGGCATGGTCGAGACCGGTCGGCGCACGGCTTCGGTCGACCTGATCGAGGCGTACGAGCACGTCCTGGGGGTCGACATGTGGCGCAAGGACATCACGCACTCGAACCTGCTGATCGTCGACAAGGCAAGCCGGGCGGCGCTGCTCGCCGGGGTCGAACGAGGCGACCCCGGTCCCCTGCGGAACACGCCGACGGCGCACCGGACCGACGTCAGCTTGGGCAGCGTCGTCTCCGGGAAAGCCGCCGACTGGTTCCGGAAGTGGGCCGTCGAGGGCGATACCGCGACGCTGCGGACCAACTCGGTGAGCGTGATCGCGAAGCTGCCGGGCCAGGAGAACGCCGACCTCGTGGTGCACGTGCTGGAGAACGATCCGAAGGTGCGCCGGCTGATCGTCGCGAGCGAGATCTCGCGGCTGACCCAGCTCGACTGGACGGTCGCGCTCCAGGGCGCCGACGACCCGACGACGATCCCCGAGCCGCGGAAGCTCGCGCCGAAGCTGGCCAAGGGTGCGATCGATCCGAAGGGCACCGAGGCGCGCTGGGCGTGCACCTACCTGTTGTCGCGGATGGTGCCCGTCCTGGGCCGGTAGCCCGGCCCGGGCGATGCGCGGATGTGTCCTAAGCGGGTGTTAGGAACCGTCCCCCGGCCTTGCTACCGCACTCCCGGTTGGTCACCGTGAGTCGCAACACAGGAGGTCGACGATGACAACCCGGATCAACGGCACCGGCGCCGCGGGCGTGAACGAGAAACGCGTTATCGGCAACGTGTTGCGCGGCTCGATCGGCAATCTGGTCGAATGGTACGACTGGTACGCCTACGCAGCGTTCACCACCTACTTCGCCAAGTCCTTCTTCCCCACGAGCGACACGACGGCGGCGTTCCTCGGCACCGCCGCGGTGTTCGCCGTCGGGTTCCTCATGCGGCCGCTCGGCGGGTGGATGCTCGGCCGGTTCGCCGACCGGTTCGGGCGGCGCAGCGCGCTCGTGCTGTCGGTGACGCTCATGGCCGGCGGGTCGCTGCTGATCGCGGTCACCCCCGGCTACCAGACGATCGGGATCGCCGCGCCGATCCTGCTGCTCGTCGCCCGGCTGATCCAGGGCCTCTCGGTCGGCGGCGAGTACTCCACCTCGGCGACGTACCTGTCCGAAGTGGCCACTCCCGGCAAGCGCGGCTTCTACTCCAGCTTCCAGTACGTGACGCTCTACGGCGGCCAGCTGCTGGCCCTCGGGCTGCAACTGATCCTGCAGGCAGTGCTCACCGAACAGCAGCTGACGGCGTGGGGCTGGCGGATCGCGTTCGGCGTCGGCACGGTCGCCGCGCTCAGCGTGATGTGGCTGCGCCGCGGCATGGACGAGTCCGAAAGCTTCACCAAGGAGAAGGGCAGCGCGGCGGCCGGGGATCGCGGCACGTTGCGCGCGCTGGCCAAGTACCCCAAGGAGATCGCGCTCGTCGTCGGCCTCACCCTCGGCGGCACGGTGGCGTTCTACACCTTCGCCACCTACAGCCAGAAGTTCCTCGAGAACACCGCCCACATCCCGCGCCGCACGGTCACGATCATCCTGTTCTCGGCGATCCTGCTGGCCGCGATCCTGCAGCCCCTCGCGGGCAAGCTGTCCGACCGGATCGGCCGCCGGCCGCTGCTGCTGTTCTTCGGCATCGCCGGCACGCTGCTGACCGTCCCGATCATGACGATCATGGGCTCGACGCGGAACCCGGTCGGCGCGTTCTTCCTCGTCCTGGCCGGTCTGGTGGTCGTCGCCGGGTACACGTCGATCAACGCGATCGTGAAGGCCGAGCTGTTCCCGACGAAGATCCGGGCCATCGGCGTCGGCCTGCCCTACGCGCTGACCGTCGCGATCTTCGGCGGCACGGCCGAGCTGATCGCGCAGGCCCTGAAGAGCGCCGGACACGAGTCCGTGTTCTTCTTCTACGTCGCGGGCTGCGTCCTGGTTTCCCTCATCGTCTACGGCACAATGCGGGAGACTTCGAAGAGCTCGGAGCTGGAGGAACGGCCCGAACCGGTGGCCGCGGGCGAGCGCTGAGAAAGGGATGGCCGTGCGCGTGCTCCTCGTCGAAGACGACGCCGGGGTCGCCGGCGCGCTCGCCGAGTCGCTGCACGCGCGCGGCCATCCGGTCACCAGCGTCGGCCGCGGCGCCGACGCCCTGCACCGCCACCGCGACGCCGACCTCGTCCTGCTCGACCTGGGGCTGCCCGACATCGACGGCCTCGACGTCCTCCGCAAGATCCGCGCCGTCTCCCCGGTGCCGGTCATCGTCCTGACGGCCCGCGGTGACGAGCGGTCGGTCGTGCGCGGCCTGCGCCTGGGCGCGGACGACTACCTCACGAAACCCGTGCGGCTGGCGGAACTGCTGGCCCGGATGGACGCCGTCGCGCGGCGCGCGGTCGCCCGGGACGCCCCGGCCGGTGACGTCGTGCGCGTCGACGACGTCGAGATCGACCTGGCCGCCCGCCGGGTGCGGGTCGGCGGCGCCGACGTCGCGCTGACCACCAAGGAGTTCGAGATCCTGGCGGTGCTCGCCACGCGCCCCGGCACCGCGGTCAGCCGCCAGCAGCTGATGGACGAGGTCTGGGGTGACGCCTACCTCGCGGTCTCGCGCTCGCTCGACGTCCACCTGACCGGGTTGCGCGCGAAGCTCGACCGGCCGGGCCTGCTCACCACGATCCGCGGTTTCGGCTACCGGCTCGGCCGGGACTGAGCGATGCGCACCCGCCTGCTGGTGGTCCTGGTCGCCCTGGCGCTCGCGGTGGTGGCCGCGTTCGCCGTGCCGCTGCTGCTGTCCACGGCCGAGCAGCGCACCCAGGAGCTGGTCATCTCCCGCACGGCCGACGTCGACCGGTTCGTCGTGCTGGCCCAGCAGGCGGTCGACACCCGCGACGCGGCCGCGCTCGCCGCCGACGCGACGCGCTACGCCGACCTGTACGGCGAAGGTGTCGTCATCGTCGACGCACGGCGCCTGCCGCTGGTCCAGGCGGGCGGGCTGACCGCCGCCGACCCCGCCGTCCACGAGCTGGTCGAGGCGACCATGCGCAACGAGCCCGGCCCGCGCGTCGACCGGCTCGGGCCGCTGTCGACCGAGCCGGCGTACTTCGCGCGCCCGGTCGGCACCGGCACCCGGGTCGCCGGGGTCGTCGTGCTGCGGGCGTCGGTGACGGCGGCCGCCGCGGACGTCGCCGCCCGCTGGGGCACCATCGCCGCCGGCGCGCTGCTGGTCGCCGTCGTCTTCGTGCTGCTCGCGGTGCTGCTGGCCCGGTGGATGGTGCGGCCGTTGCACGAGCTGGAGACGGGCGTGCTGGCCGTCGCCGCCGGGCACCGGGCGCACGTCCCGGAACGGGCCGGGCCGCGGGAGCTGCGGTCGCTGGCCGCCGAGGTCAACCGGATGTCCGAGGCGGTACTGGAGGCCGCCGACCAGCAGCACCGGCTGGTCGCCGACGCCTCGCACCAGCTGCGGAACCCGATGGCCGCGCTGCGCCTGCGTGTCGATTCCCTGGCGGGCCAAGCGGAAGGCGCCACCTACCGGGCGACCGTGGCCGAGGTCGAGCGCCTCGAGAAGCTGCTGGACGGCCTGCTCGCGCTCGCCCTGGCCGAAAGCACCGCGACCCGGGTCGCGGCCGGCGCCGCGGACGAGCCGTGCGACCTCGCCTCCGTGCTCGCCGAGCGCGTCGACGCCTGGCGCCCGGCCGCCGACGACGCGGGCGCTGCGCTCGTCCCGCCGCCGGGGCACGACGAGCCGGTGGTCGTCCGCTGCCCCGAAGGCGAGCTCGCGCAGATCCTGGATGTGTTGCTGGACAACGCCGTCCACTACGCGGGCCGCGGCGCGAAGATCACGACGGACTGGGAATCCGGCGGCGGAACGGCGACGCTCGTCGTCCGCGACGACGGTCCCGGGCTGTCCACTGAGGACCGTGCGCGGGCGACGGAACGGTTCTGGCGCGCCGGCGGCGAAGGCGCTCCCCGGGGGACCGGGCTCGGCCTCGCCATCGCGCACCAGCAGGTGCGCACCCGCGGCGGCGTGCTCGCACTGCGCCAGGCCGAGCCGCACGGCCTCGAAGTGCGCGTCACGCTGCCGCTCGCGGAGGAGGTGCCATGACGCTCACCCGCCGCACCGCCCTGCTCGGCGGGCTCGGCCTGGCCCTGGCCGGGTGCTCGTCGTCCGGCTACGCCGGTCCTGAGCGGACCCTCACCATCGCCGCCGGCGAGCGCGGCGGCTTCTACCTCGCCTTCGCCGAGCTGCTGGCGACCGAACTCGGCCGCGCCGAACCGCTGTTGCACGCCACCGCCGTGCCGACCGAGGCGAGCGTCGCCAACGTCGACCTCGTGCGTAGCGGGCGCGCCGATCTCGGGCTGGTGCTGGCCGACGTCGCGCAGACGGCGCTCGGCGGCGGCGCGCCGTTCACCGGGAAGGTGCCGCTGCTCGCGCTCGGCCGCGTCTACGAGAACTACCTGCAGCTCGTGGTGCGCGCGGACGGCCCGGTGCGTCGGCTCGCCGACCTCGCGGGCCGCCCGGTGTCGCTCGGCGCGGGCGGGTCGGGCGCGGCGCAGCTGGGCGAGCGTGTGTTCGCGAAGGCGGGTGTCGCGGTCGACGCGCGGCACCTGCTGTTCGACGACGCCGTCCACGCCCTGGCCGACCGGCACGTCGACGCGATGCTGTGGTCCGGCGGCGTGCCGACCCCGAAGCTCGCGGACCTCACCCGCACGACGCCGATCGCGCTGCTCCCCCTCGACGCCCTGGTCCCCACGCTGCGTGCCGCGTACGGGCCGGTGTACGACCAGGTCCAGGTGCCCCAGGGCGCCTACCGCGGTGTCGGCGCGCTGGGCACGATCGGCGTCGCGAACCTGCTGGTCTGCTCCCCCGCCCTGCCCGACGACGTCGCCGCGGCGGTGGTCCGGCTGCTGGTCGAGCGGGCGACGGACCTGGTGCCCGCGGAAGCCGTCGGCACGCAGTTCCTCGACGTCCGCACGCTGATCGGCACCCAGCCGGTACCGCTGCAGCCCGGTGCGGCCACCGCGTACCGCGTGCTGCACGGCTGAGGACGCTCGCTAGATTGGCCCGGTGACCGAACCCCGCCGGCCGATCGTCGAAATGCCACTGCGCGTGCGTTACCACGAGTGTGACGGCCAGGGCATCGTGTTCAACGCCCACTACATGGCCTATGTGGACATGTGCGCGTTCGAGGCGGAGAAGGCCCTGTTCGGTTCGCACGACGAGTTCCTCGCCCACCGCACGGACGTCGTGGTCGCGGAGGCGAACCTGAAGTTCCGCGCGCCGGCCCGGTACGACGAGGAGCTGGTCGTGGCGCAGTTCGTCACGCACCTCGGGACGACGTCGATGGTCCACGACTTCGAGATCCGCCGCGGCGGCGCGCTGATCAGCGAGGCGACCCTGCGGTACGTCTTCATCGACCCGGCGACGATCCGCCCGGCCGCGCCGCCGGCGCCCGTGCGCGAGCAGTACGCCAAGTTCCTGGCCGAGGGCTGAGCCGGTGTTCCGCGTTCTCTTCTACCACCCCGAAATCCCGCCCAACACGGGCAACGCGATCCGCCTCGCGGCCAACACCGGCTGCGAACTGCACCTGGTCGAGCCGCTCGGGTTCACCCTGGAAGACAAGCAGCTGCGGCGCGCCGGGCTCGATTACCACGACCTCGCGCGGGTCCGGGTGCACGCGGACCTCGACGCGGCGTGGCAGGCCCTGCTGCCGGCGAACGTCTACGCGTTCAGCGCGTCGGCCACCCGGCTGCACACCGACGTCGCCTACACCCCCGGCGACGTCCTGCTGTTCGGGCCGGAGTCGGTGGGCCTGCCCGCCGACGTCCAGCAGGCGCCCGAGGTCACCGACCGGGTGCGGCTGCCGATGCTGCCGACCAGTCGTTCGCTCAACCTCGCCAACACCGCGGCGATCGCGATCTACGAGGCCTGGCGGCAGAACGGGTTCGCCGTTCCGGAGGCCTGATCGGCGTCCGGTAGGTTCGCCCGGTGCGACAGCAATTCCTGGGGGCGCTCATCGGCGCCGCGTTCGGTGCCGTGTTCGTCCTGGTCAACTCCGGTGACCCGCTCCCCGCCCTGGCCGGCTGGATCCTGCGCGGCCTCGCGGTTCTGGCGCTGGCGGCCGTGGTGGTCGTCGGCTTCCGCGCGGGCGGGCGGCCGACGTTGGACGACCGGCCGATGTTCGGGCCGAGCTACCGGGTGATCGTCATCGGCGAAGTGGTGCTGCTGATCGCCGGGTTCTTCGTGCTCAGCCTGCTCGACGCGCCGGTGCAGGCGAACGTCGCATGGATCGCCACGATCGTCGGGCTGCACTTCGTGGCATTGGCCTCGGCGTGGAAGACGCGCTCGATCCTCGTCGTCGGCGCGGTCCTGACGGTGCTCGGTGTGGTGGGCCTGGCCCTGCTCGGGACGTCGGCGCTGCCGTGGGTCCCGTTCGTCAGCGGCACGCTCTCCGGCGTCACCCTCCTGGCGGGGAGCCTGTACGGCGTCCGCCGCGCCTGAAGGAGGGCGGCACTTTCACGTGAAAGTGCCGCCCTCGCTCAAGGAAGCCGCTGGCCGTAGAACAGGCTGGCCGCGGCGCCCAGCATCAGGATCAGCGTTCCGACGACCAGCCACGGCTTGCTCGCGTCGGCGTCCTTGATCTCGTAGCCGATCTGCTCGCCGAGGTCGCCGTAGACCTTCTTCAGCTCTTCCGCGCTGGCCGCCTTGTAGAACTCGCCGCCGGACAGGCGCGCGATCTCGCGCAGCGACTCGTCGTCCACGCTCACCGGCTGGGCCTTGCCTTCGATGTCGACCGAGCCGTGCGTGGTGCCGAAGGAGATCGACGAGATCGGCACGCCCGCCTGCTTCGCCGCCTGCGCTGCCGTGTAACCGCCGCGGGCCGCGTAGAGGTCCTCCGGGACCGTCTGCTTGCCGTCCGACATCAGCACTATCCGCGCCGGCGGCGGACCGTCGGCACCGCCGACGACGCTGGAGAAGCTCTCCACCGACTGCAGGGCCGCGAAGATGCCTTCACCGGTGGCCGTGGACTGCGCCAGCTTCAGGTTGTCGATCGCCTTGATGACGCCGTTGCGGTCGGTGGTCGGGTTGACCAGCACCGTCGCCGTGCCCGCGAAGGAGATCAGCCCCAGGTTGATCCCGGGCGTCATGTTCTGCGCGAACTGCGTCGCCGCGTCCTGGGCCGCCTTCAGCCGCGTCGGCGCGACGTCGGTGGCCTCCATCGACAGCGACACGTCGATCACCAGCATCACGGTGGCCCGGTTGCGCGGCACCTTCTGCTCGGCGGTCGGCCCGGCCAGCGCCACGGTCAGCAGCAGCAGCGACAGCACGATCAGCACCGCCGGCACGTGCCGGACCCAGCCCTGGCTCTTCGGCGCGACCTTCTCCAGCAGTTCCAGGTTCGCGAACCGCATGGTCCGCTTCCGGCGCGCCCGCTGCGCCAGGACGTACCCGACGGCGACCGCGGCCACGGCGATCAGCAGCAGGAACCACCACGGCGCCGTGAAACCCGTCAAGCTCACGCGCCCACCTCGCTGACGCTCGGTGCGGCGTTCGCCGAAGGCGCGGTGCTGAATGGTTCGGTCGCACGCTCCCTCACGCGACACCCCCGGACCAGCGCCGCTTGCGGGCGACGACGAACCGGACCATGTCGGCGATCCAGTCGGCGTCGGTGCGCAGCGTCAGGTGCGCCGCACCCGCGCGCCGCAGGCCGGCCGCGACCGTCTGCCGGTGGGCGTGGGCCGCGGCCCCGAACTCCTTGCGCAGCAAGGCCGAAGCGTGCACTTCGCGCTGTTTCCCTGTCTCCGGGTCGGCCAGCACGACGGTCCCCACCTCGGGCAGGTCGATGTCGCGCGGGTCGAGGACTTCGATCGCGATCAGTTCGTGGCGCCCGCCGAGCGCCCGCAGCGGCCGCTCCCAGGTCGGCTCGCCCAGGAAGTCGGAGATCACCACGGCCAGGCCACGGCGGCGCGGCGGCCGGCGCAGGGCCTCCAGGGCGTCGGCGAAGTCACCGCGGGTGCCCTCCGGCGCCCGCGGGGCCGCGGCGATCTTGCGGACCAGGCCGCGGGCGTGCGCGAGGCCGCCGCGGGCGGGGACGCGGGTGGTCTCGGCGCCGTTGGACAGCAGCGCGCCGATCCGGTTGCCGCCGCCCCCGGTCAGGTGCGCGACCGCCGCGACCGCGCAGACCACCAGGTCGCGCTTCTCGCACAGCGCCGTGCCGAAGTCGAGGCTCGCCGACAGGTCGGCGACCACCCAGGTCTCCAGCTCGCGGTCGGCCACGGTCTCGCGGATGTGCGGGGTCGTGGTGCGGGCGGTGACGGCCCAGTCCATCCGGCGCACGTCGTCGCCGGGCTGGTAGGGCCGCGCCTCGCCGGGCTCGGACCCCGGCCCCGGCACCAGGCCGAGGTGGTTGCCCTGCAGCAGGCCGTCGAGCCGGCGGCGGACGTCGAGCTCCAGCGTGCGGAGCCCGGCCTCCAGCCGGTCGCCGCGCAGGACCGGCGGGGCCCACGAAGGGCGCTCGCCCTTCTCGTTCTTCGCCATCGCGGGTTACCTGACCGGCGCGCCCGCCGGGACCGGGCCGCCCTGGCCGGCCCCGCCCTGCGGCCGGGCCGAGACCTGCGGCAACGGCACGGTCTGCAGCACGCGGGTGATGATGTGGTCGATGGGGACGCCGTCGGCGAGGGCGTCGTAGGACAGCACGAGGCGGTGGCGCAGCACATCCGGCACGACGTCGACGACGTCCTGCGGCAGCACGTAGTCGCGGCCGCGGACCAGGGCCAGCGCCCGCGCGGCGGCGATGATGCCGAGGCTGGCGCGCGGCGAAGCGCCGTAGGACACCCAGCCGGCGACGTCGGCGAGGCCGTGGTCGTTCGGCGTGCGGGTGGTCAGCACGAGCCGCACGACGTAGTCGACCAGCGCGTGGTGCACGAAGACCTGCGCGGCGACGCCTTGGAGGCGGACGAGCTCGCCCGGGCTGAGCACCTCGTGCGGGGTGGGCGGCGTGACGCCCATCCGGTAGATGATCTCGCGCTCCTCCTCGGCGGAGGGGTACTCGACGAGGATCTTGAACAGGAACCGGTCACGCTGCGCTTCCGGCAGCGGGTACACACCCTCGTTCTCGATCGGGTTCTGCGTGGCGAGCACGAGGAACGGGTCCGGCATCGGGAACGTCTGCCCGCCGATCGACACGTGCCGCTCGGCCATCACCTCGAGCATCGCCGACTGCACCTTCGCCGGCGCGCGGTTGATCTCGTCGGCGAGCACGAAGTTGGCCACGACCGGGCCGAGCTCGACGTCGAAGCGCTCGGCGCCCTGGCGGTAAATGCGGGTGCCGAGGATGTCGGCCGGCACCAGGTCCGGGGTGAACTGGACACGCGAGAACGAGCCCCCGACGACCCGCGCGAACGTCTCGACGGCCAGCGTTTTCGCGACGCCGGGCACGCCTTCGAGCAGCAGGTGGCCCTTGGCCAGCAGGCCGACCAGCATCCGTTCGACCAGGCGGTCCTGGCCGACGATGATCCGCTTGACCTCGAACACGGTCCGCTCCAGCAACTGGGCGTCCCGGGCCGGCGTAGCGGCCTGCTGGCCGTTCCCGCCCTCGGCGTAGCCGGGCTCGGTCACTCTGCCTCCTTGTTGAGTCCGTGCGCCGCCCCGCGACGGTGATCACGCGGTGCGACCGTACTGCGTCCCCCGGTCGTTCGTCCGTCCGGCACGCGGACGGGCGCGAAGGCCCGTGAGGGTAGCCAACACGGTGCCCGGTGTGACATCTGTGAAGCACCGGATCAGGAGTGCCGGTCGAGGTCCTCGGGGGTGTCGATGTCGTCGGCCTCCCCCGGCTCGGCCGGGACGTCCACGATGTCCAGCGCGCCGAGCGTCCGGCGCAGGGCCGCGTTCTCCGGGTGCTCCGGCAGCGCGGCCCGCAGCGCCGGTACCCGCCAGACGCCGAGCAGCCACTGCCGCGCGCCCGCCGCGTCGACCAGGACGGCGCCATCGGCCCCGCCGACGGCGGCCACCAGCCGGTCCACTGTGGACCGGCGGACACCGGGCAGGTCGGCGGCGAGCACGGCGACCGCTTCGACGTCCTCGGGCACGAAGACGAGCCCGGCGGCCACCGCGGCCACCGGCCCGGTGCCCGGCACGGGCTCGCGGGTCCACACGACGTCGAAACCGGGCCGGCGCGGGCCGACCGCGATCACCCGTTGGGCGCCGTCGAGGGCGTGGATCGCGCGGGCCAGCAACGGCTTTCCGCCCACCGACAGGGCCGGCTTGTCCACTCCGGACAGTCTGCGGGCCGATCCGCCGGCCACCACGATCCCCGCGTACCGCACCCCGGGACCCTAGCGGCCCAGCACGAGGTAGGAGAAGCCCAGCACACCGCGGTACTCCCCGACGTACTGCCGCAGCCGCTCGTCGAGCCAGGCGCGCACCTCGGGCGCCCGCGGGTCGGCCGGGTGGGCCAGCAGCCACTCCTGCCGGCCGGCCCGGGACGTCGACTCGAAGTCGTCCCATTCGAGCTGGTCCGCGGTGCTCAGGTGGAGCACCCGCCAGCCCGCGGTGCCGGCGGCGTCGAGCAGATCCGGCAAGGTCAGGACGTCGTCGCCGAAGATCCCGACCGTGGCCGGGCTCGGCGGCGCGGCCCAGAAGCCGTCACCGTAGAGCAGCCGGCCGCCGGCCGGGACCACCGTCGCGAGGCGCTCCAGGGCGGCCCGGGACGAGCCGAAGGCGTGCGACGCGCCGATGCAGAACGCCCGCTCGGCCGGCGTTTCCCAGGTCGCGGCATCCGCCTCGACGAACTCGACGTCGCGGTCCACGGCCGCCGCCCGCCCGCGTTCGAGGCCGGTGCTGTCGGTGTCGACGCCGACCCCGCGCAGGCCGGGCGTCCGGGCGACGGCCCGCACCAGCAGCTCGCCCCAGCCGCACCCGAGGTCGGTCACCGTTCCGGTGAGAGCCATCCGGTCGAGCAGCAGCTCGGCATGGGCTTCGGAAAGGGGCGCGTTCCAGCGCATCCGGGAGCGCCGCAGCGCGTCGAGTTCGTCGTCCACCCGGTGATCCTGGGGCGGGACGGCGACGCCGTCGAGTGAGTTTCGGCGATACTCGGCCCATGACCTACACCGTCGAACCGCGCGTCGACGCCTACATCGACGGCTTGCCCGAGTGGCAGCAGGCGCTCTGCCGGGAGGTCCGCGAGCTCGTCCACGCGGCGGACCCCGACGTGACCGAGACGATCAAGCGCACCCGGCAGCCGTACTTCGTGCTGGAGGGCAATGTCTGCGCGCTGCTCGCGGCGAAGGACCACGTCAACGTCTTCGTCTACGACGGCGGCATCGTCCCCGACCCCGAGGGCATCATCACCGCCGGGCACGGCAACAAGACCGCCCGGACCGTCGCGTTCCGCGAAGGCGAGCCGATCAACGCGCCCGCGCTCACCGCGATGTTCCGGCAGATCATCGCGAACAACCGGGCCGGTGGCTGGCGCAAGCTGAAGCGCGACGCCTGACTCAGCCGACCAGACGGGTCGCGTACGGCATGATCCCGCCGTAACGCACCGGCGCGATCCGGACGCGGAGCCCGGACTGCGGCGCCTCGACCATCTGGCCGCCGCCGAGGTAGAGCGCGACGTGGTGGATGCCGGCGCCGCCGCCCCAGAACAGCATGTCGCCGCGGCGCATCTGCGACAGCGGGACCCGGCGTCCGGACGTGTACTGGTAGCCGCTGTAGTGCGACAGCGACCGGACCCCGGCGAAGGCGTAGATCATCAGGCCGGAGCAGTCGAAGCCGATCTTGTTGTAGTCGCCGTAGCGGTCGGCGACACCGCCGTCGCGGATGCCGCGGGTCGGCCCGCTCGCGTTGCCGCCGCCCCAGGCGTAGGGCATGCCGAGCTTGGACAGCGCCCGGGCGATCACGGCTTCGATCGACGCGCCGGCCGGGGCCGACGGGCGCGACCCGGCCGGCGGGCGGCCACCGCCGCCTCCCCCGGACGACGCGAGCGCGGCCTGCCGGGCCCGCTCGTCGTCCTCACGCTGCTTCTGCGCGAGCCAGTCCTGGTAGCGCTGGCGCTGCCCCTGCAGGCCGTTGACCTTGGCCTGCGCGGTGTAGAGCTGCTGCTCGACGCTCGACTTGTTGGCCTCGAGCGCCGAGTTCTGCGTCTGCTGGTTGTCCTGCGCGCTGACGGCGGCGGTCTGGGCGGCGTCGGCGCCGTCCTTCGCCTGACGCGCGGCGTCCTGCTTCTGCTGGGCGATCTCGGCGGCCTTGCGGGCCGCGGAGTCCTTGTTCGACTTGTCGGTCTGCGCCTGCTGGAGCCGGTCGAGGGCGTTGAGCCGGTCGCCGCCGACGGCGTCGAGCAGCTGCGCGCGGGCCAGCATGTCCTTCGGGCTGTCGGCGCTCAGGTACGCCGAGAGCGAGCCGACCGTGCTGCCCTGCTGGAAGCTGGCGGCGGCGAACGACTTCAGGTCGTTGCGCGCTTTCTCGATCGCTCCGGCCGCGGCGTCCGCCTCGGTCCGGGCGGCCTTGGCGTCGTTCTCGGCCTGCGCCGCGGCGTCCTGGGCGGACTGCAGGTCGACCAGGGCCTTGTTGGCCTCTTCCTGCTTGAGCTCGACGTCGTCCTGCAGCTGCGACAGCTTCTGCTCGGCCTGGGCCAGCTGGTTGGTCAGCCGGCCGACCTCACCGGCCTTCGCGTTCGCCTGGGCTTTGCTGTTGTTCAGCTCCGAGTCGCTCGGGTTCGGCGGCGGCGGGGGCGCCGCGAGGCCCGTGCCGCCCGCGCCGAACAAGATCACCAAGGCCAGGGTGCTCACGGTCAGTCCACGGCGCGTGCCGGGCACCCCCCAGCTCCGACGCCGTCCCAGCATGACCGCCACCTCCGCTCACCTGCGCACATCGCGCGTCACTGCAGTCACACCACTATCACAAGCCTCAGCGGAAACTTACACACCGTAGGCACCAATTCCCCTTATTGAGGGACCCCCTGTGCGGATGGCGCAGCCCACACCGCGTGTCGTCTTGAACCCCAAACAGGACACGCGTACTGTTTGGGGCACCGCGAGGTGTGCCATCCCGAATCCGGTCCTACGGTGGGGGTGCGCAAGACTCGCCGTCCGCCCCTGTGCGGACCCGCACGACACCCGAACTGACCGCACTGACCCGGGACTCGACCGCCGCACCGGCGCGGAAGTCCATGCCACTGGAGTTAGACGTGACCGCACCTGCCAGCAAGGACAGCTTCGGCGCCAAAGACACGCTGAAGGTCGGAGACGCCTCGTACGAGGTGTTCCGCCTGAACAAGGTCGAGGGCGCCGAGCGCCTGCCGTACAGCCTGAAGATCCTGCTCGAGAACCTGCTGCGCACCGAGGACGGCGCGAACATCACCGCCGACCACATCCGCGCGCTGGGCTCGTGGGACCCGAACGCCGACCCCTCCATCGAGATCCAGTTCACGCCGGCCCGCGTGATCATGCAGGACTTCACCGGCGTCCCCTGCGTCGTCGACCTCGCCACCATGCGCGAAGCGGTCACGGACCTCGGCGGCGACCCCGACAAGGTGAACCCGCTCGCCCCGGCCGAGCTGGTCATCGACCACTCGGTGATCATCGACGTCTTCGGCACCCCCGACGCCTTCGAGCGCAACGTCGAGATCGAGTACGAGCGCAACCGCGAGCGCTACCAGTTCCTGCGCTGGGGCCAGGGCGCCTTCGACGAGTTCAAGGTCGTCCCGCCGGGCACCGGCATCGTGCACCAGGTCAACATCGAGCACCTCGCGCGCACGGTGATGTCCCGTAACGGGCAGGCCTACCCCGACTCCTGCGTCGGCACCGACTCGCACACCACCATGGTCAACGGCCTGGGCGTGCTGGGCTGGGGCGTCGGCGGCATCGAGGCCGAGGCCGCCATGCTGGGCCAGCCGGTGTCGATGCTGATCCCGCGCGTCGTCGGCTTCAAGCTGACCGGCGAGATCCCCACCGGCGTCACCGCGACCGACGTCGTGCTGACCATCACCGAGATGCTGCGCCGCCACGGCGTGGTCTCCAAGTTCGTCGAGTTCTACGGCGACGGCGTGAGCGCGGTGCCGCTGGCCAACCGCGCCACCATCGGCAACATGAGCCCCGAGTTCGGCTCCACCGCGGCGATCTTCCCGATCGACGAGGAGACCGTCCGCTACCTCAAGCTGACCGGCCGCTCGGCCGAGCAGGTCGCCCTGGTCGAGGCCTACGCCAAGGAGCAGGGCCTCTGGCACGACCCGTCCCACGAGCCGCAGTTCTCCGAGTACATCGAGCTCGACCTCTCGACGGTCGTCCCGTCGATCGCCGGCCCGAAGCGCCCGCAGGACCGCATCGAGCTGACCGACGCGAAGTCGTCGTTCCGCAAGTCGGTGCACGACTACGTCGACGGCGAAGACACCACCCCGCACACGAAGATGGACGAAGCCTCGGAGGAGTCCTTCCCGGCCAGCGACGCGCCGTCGCTGTCGTTCGCCGAGGACGACGCCGCGCCGGTGATCGTCTCCGCCGCGAACGGCGCCTCGGGCCGCCCGAGCAAGCCGGTCAAGGTCTCGACCTCCGACCGCGGCGAGTTCGTGCTCGACCACGGCGCCGTGGTGATCGCCTCGATCACCTCGTGCACCAACACCTCGAACCCGTCGGTCATGCTCGGCGCCGCGCTGCTCGCGCGCAACGCCGTGGACAAGGGCCTCGCGGTGAAGCCGTGGGTCAAGACGTCGATGGCGCCGGGCTCGCAGGTCGTCACCGACTACTACAACAAGGCCGGCCTCTGGCCGTACCTGGAGAAGCTGGGCTACCACCTGGTCGGCTACGGCTGCACCACCTGCATCGGCAACTCCGGCCCGCTCTCGGACGAGATCTCCGCGGCGATCCAGGAGAACGACCTCACCGCGGTCTCGGTGCTCTCGGGCAACCGGAACTTCGAAGGCCGGATCAACCCCGACGTCAAGATGAACTACCTGGCGTCGCCGCCGCTGGTCATCGCGTACGCGCTGGCCGGGACGATGGACTTCGACTTCGCGAACCAGCCGCTGGGCCAGGCCACCGACGGCACCGACGTGTTCCTGAAGGACATCTGGCCGACGCCGCAGGAGATCCAGGAGACCATCGACTCCTCGATCACGCAGGAGATGTTCACCAAGGACTACGCCGACGTCTTCGACGGCGGCGACCGCTGGAAGGCGCTGCCCACCCCCGAAGGCAAGACCTTCGAGTGGGACGCCGAGTCCACCTACGTCCGGAAGCCCCCGTACTTCGAGGGCATGCAGGCGGAGCCGGCGCCGGTCACCGACATCTCCGGCGCGCGCGTGCTGGCGAAGCTAGGCGACTCGGTCACGACCGACCACATCTCCCCCGCCGGCGCGATCAAGCCGGGCACCCCGGCCGCGCAGTACCTGACCGAACACGGCGTGGAGAAGAAGGACTTCAACTCCTACGGCTCGCGGCGCGGCAACCACGAGGTGATGATCCGCGGCACCTTCGCGAACATCCGGCTGCGCAACCAGCTGCTGGACGACGTGCAGGGCGGCTACACCCGCGACTTCACCCAGGACGACGCCCCGCAGGCGTTCATCTACGACGCGGCGCAGAACTACGCGGCGGCCGGCACCCCGCTGGTCGTGCTGGGCGGCAAGGAGTACGGCTCGGGCTCGTCGCGCGACTGGGCGGCCAAGGGCACCTCGCTACTGGGCGTGCGCGCGGTGATCACCGAGTCGTTCGAGCGCATCCACCGGTCGAACCTGATCGGCATGGGCGTCATCCCGCTGCAGTTCCCGCAGGGCGAGTCGGCGGCGTCGCTGAAGCTGGACGGCACCGAGACGTTCGACATCTCGGGCATCACCAAGCTGAACGACGGCGAGACCCCGCGCACCGTGCACGTCACGGCGACCAAGCAGGACGGTACGAAGGTGGAGTTCGAGGCGGACGTCCGCATCGACACCCCGGGTGAGGCGGACTACTACCGCAACGGCGGCATCCTGCAGTACGTGCTGCGGAAGATGACGAACGCGTAAGGGTTCCCCGCTTGCCGAAAGGCCTCCTCGCCGGTCCCGGCGGGGAGGCCTTTTCGGTACCGTGGCGGGCATGGGGGAACGCATCGAGCTCGCCGACGGCCACCTGTCCTACGAGGAACGCGGCGAAGGCCCGCCGGTGGTGTTCCTGCACGCGGGCGGGATGACCCGCGCGATGTGGGCGGAGCAGTTCACCCGCTTCGCCGGTGCGCACCGCGTGATCCGCTACGACGCCCGCGGCAGCGGCGGCTCGTCGGACCCGTCGGGTCCCTTCTCCCACAGCGAGGACCTGAAGCAGCTCCTCGACGCCTTGGCCGTGGAGCGCCCGGTGCTGGTCGGCTGCTCACTCGGCAGCCGGGTCTTCCTGGACTTCGCCCTGGCCTACCCCGACCGGGCGGCGGGCCTGTTCCTCAGCTCGCCGGGGATCAGCGGGATGGAGTTCCAGGACCCGTTCGTGCTGCGCCTGCTGGCCGAGGCGGGCGCGGCGGCCCGGTCGGGCGACGGCGCCGCGGTCCTGGAGTGCGTCCTGCGGTTGTGGGTCGACGGCCCGCACCGCACACCCGCCGAGGTCGACCCGGCAGTCCGGCGGCTTTGCCGGGACATGCTGGTCGACAACTTCGGCCAGGGCCACGGTGCCCCCGATCCGGGCACCGAACTGGGTGCGATCGGCCGGGTCGCGGAGATCCGCACCCGCACGCTCGTCGTGACCGGCGACCTGGACTCCTCCGACATCTTCGCCGTCGCCGACCTAGTGGAGGGTGCGGCGCCGCACGCGAACCGGGCCCGGGTGCCCGGCGCCGCGCACATGGTGAACCTCGAGCAGCCCGGGCGGTTCGGCGAGCTGCTCGAGCAGTTCCTCGGCTAAGCCGGCACGGCTTCCCAGCGCACGCTGGTGACCGCGGGCTCCAGCGACAGCCGGGACACCGCGGACTCCATCTGGGCGTCGTCGCGCTGATCGGCGGCCAGCTCGGCGCGGACCTCGACCGTGCGGTCCTGCGGGCGGTCCGTGCTCAGCACCGACAGCAGCCGGAAGTCCGTGCGCGCCAACGCTTGCACGAGCAACGCGCGCACGTGCGCCTCGGAGTCGTCGCGGGTCACGGCCTGGAACTCGTAGCGGGCCGGGGTTTCCTCACCCGATTCCGGGCGGCGGTCGACGACGCGCCCGAGCGGGCGCAGCACCACGTTCACCCCGACCACGACCGCCGTCCCGGCCAGGGCCACCGCGTACAACCCCGACCCCGCAAGGGATCCCACGGCGGCCGAGCACCACAGCGTCGCGGCGGTGTTCAGGCCGCGGACATTCAGGCCGTCGCGCATGATCACGCCGGCACCGAGGAACCCGATGCCGGAGACGATCTGCGCGGCCACCCGCGTCGGGTCGGCGTCACCGCTGCCGGACAGGCCGCCGAAACCGTGCGCGGACAGCAGGACGAACAGCGTCGCGCCGACCGCGACGAGGGCGTTGGTGCGCAGCCCGGCCATCCGGGCGCGGAACTGGCGCTCGAACCCGATGACGGCGCCGAGGCCGACGCCGGTGCCCACGCGCAGCAGCATTTCGAAGATGGTCATGATCCGGCTCTTTTCCGGCGTGCGCGCACTGCCGGACAGAAGGCGGCCGGACGTCAGCCCAGCCGGAAACCTCCGGTGAGCGCGCGCCCGGCCGTCCGATGACTGTCCGCTGGCATGTGCCGCTCACCTCGCTTCCCGTACTGGTGATGATCAACTGGGCCAGAGTAGCCGGTCCCGTGGCCCGGCAGGGGGCCACGGGACCGGGTTCACACTCAGAAGGGCTGGACGTTCGGCTGGAACACCTGGCCGTTCGCCGGCACCGTCAGGTCGGTCAGGTACGCCGCCACGGCCTGGTCGACGCCGAGGGCGTCCCCCAGGATGCAGTGGCCGAACGCGTCGACCGACAGCAGCCGGGAGTTGCCCAGCTCGGCCGCCATCGCCTGGCCGAACTTGTACCGCGTCGCGGGGTCGTAGTAGTTGCTGACCACGACGACCGGGACGTCGGTCTTGGCCTGCCACGGGCCGCGGTAGACGTCCGGCTTCTTCGCCGGCCACACCGGGCAGCCCGCCGTGTCGGCGAAGGCCTGGTAGCGGCCGAAGGTGCGCGACTCGCGCTCCCACTTGGCGGCGATGTCCGGCACCTGGTCCTGCTTGATCTTGAACGGCTTGTCGGAGCAGTTGACGGCGAAGTACGAGTCGTCACTGGTGTACGGGCTGTCCGGGTTCTGGTCCGCCAGGCCCTGCTTGCCCTTCACGATCAGCTTGAGCTGCCGGGCCTGCAGGGTCTGCGCCTGCGCGCCCGCCGGGTGGATCGTGTCGTAGAGCGCCTGCAGGTCCTCGGCCAGGCCGGGGAACGCCGAGGGCGAGTACAGGATGCTCGACACCGAACCGGTGAACGCGTTGATGTCGACCGAGCCGCCACCGGGGACGGTGATCGGCTGCTTGCGCAGGTACTCGCGCAGCTCGTCGAACTTCGCCCGCGGGGTGCCCGAGCTGAACGCGCACTTCGCGGCGGCCTCGGCGCACTTCTTCAGGAAGCCGTCGAGCGAGACCTCGAAGCCTTGGGCCCGCTGGCGGTCGTACTCGACGCCGTCCTTGGTCCGCAGCTGCGGGTCGACGTTGCCGTCGATGACGATCGCGCGGGACTGCTTCGGGAACATCGCCGCGTAGGTCGAGCCGATGAGCGTGCCGTAGGAGAAGCCGACGTAGGTCAGCTTCCGGTCGCCGACCGCCGCGCGCAGCGTGTCGACGTCCCGCACGACGTCCTTCGTGGACATGTGGTTCAGCAGCGAACCGGCGTTGTTCTTGCAGAACTGGCCGTAGTCGCGGTAGCTGGCGAGCGTGCCGGAGATCTCGGCGCGGCTCAGCGGCACCGGGACCTGGGCGCCGAAGATCTCGTCCGCGTCCTCCTGCGTGGTGAAGCAGCGCAGCGGATTGCTCTGGCCGACCCCGCGCGGGTCGAAGCCGATCAGGTCGAAGCGGTCGAGCACCGGCGGCTGGAAGTAGTACTGGCCACTGATCGGCATCCGCAGGCCCGAGCCGCCGGGGCCACCGGGGTTGAGGAACAGCGAGCCGATCCGCGCGTCCGGGGTGCGGGCGGCGCGCTTGAGCAGGGCGATGTCGATCGTGCCCAGCGACGCGTTGTCGTGGTCGATCGGCACGCGGTAGCGCGCGCAGCTGTAGAACTTCACCTGGTCCGCGGGCACCCCGGCGACGGTGGCGGCCGGGCAGGTCCCCCAGGCGACCGGCGCGGTCGCGCCGACGACGGCGGGCTTGACGGCCGCTTCCGGCGCGGCCGTCGCGGTGCCGGCCATGCCGGCCAGCCCCATCCCCGCCACGAGTGCCCCCACCAGCGCGAACGAGCGCACCCGGCCCCTTGTGGATCTCCGCAAGACGTTCCTCCCTAGGTCACGCACCCGCCGCGCGGTCGAGACGTCACGGCGCGTTACCCGGGAGAGACTGGCACAAACCGGTGAAAGCCGTCACCGTCCAAAAGGATGGTGCGAATCTATCGAGCCACCCGTTTGAGGACGAAAACGGGCAACGGCCGCGCGGCCTCCTCCTGCTCCATCGCGTACCCGGGCCAGAACTCGAGCAGCTCGCGCCACATTTCCGCGTACTCCTCGCCGCCGAGTTCGCGCGCGACGACGGCGACCGGCCGCCCGGCGAGCGCGACCTCGGCCTTCGGGTCGGCCCGCAGGTTGAGCGTCCAGGCCGGGTCGTGCGGCCGGCCCCAGTTTGACCCGGTGAGCACGAAGTCGTCGCCGTGCGGGAAGTACAGCAGGTTCGTGCTGCGGGGCAGCCCGCTCTTGCGGCCGGTCGTCGTCAGGCGCAGGGACGGCAGCCCGGCGAGCGCCACGAGGCTCACCCGGCCGCCGAACACCCGGTGCAGTTTCTTGTCCGCCCAGACGACGAAGCCGGCCGAGCGCATCAGCCACGGCTTCGTGCCCAGGGCCCGGGCCAGTGCCCGGAGAGGATTAGCCACGCACAGATCTTGCCAGGCTCACCCCGAACCGCTGCTGGGAGTCGGTCCACCAGTTGTCCAGGGCGAACCCGGCCGCGGCCAGTTCGGCCTCGACACCGGCGGGCCGGAACTTGGCCGAGATCTCCGTCCGGATGTGCTCCCCCGCGGCGAACCGGACGGTGAGGTCCGCGCCGGGGATCTCGACGGTCAGCTCGCGGCGGGCGCGCAGCCGCATCTCGACCCACTCGTGCTCGGCGTCCCAGTGCGAGACGTGCTCGAACTCGTCGAGGTCGAAGTTCGCGCCGAGCCGGGTGTTGAGCACCCGCAGCACGTTCATGTCGAACTCGGCGGTGACGCCGGCGGCGTCGTCGTAGGCCCGCTCCAGCGTCTCGGCGTCCTTCACCAGGTCCGTGCCGAGCAGCAGCCACTCCCCCTCGTCGAGGACCTCCCGCACCGACCGCAGGAACGTCGCGCGCTCGGCGGGCAGGAAGTTGCCGATCGTGCCGCCGAGGAAGGCGACTACCCGCGGCCCGTCACCGGGGAGCAGATCGAGGTGCTGGGTGAAGTCGCCGACGACCCCCCGCACTTCCAGGCCCGGGTAGTCCGCGGAGATCGACCGGGCGGCGTCGGCGAGCGCCGACTCGGAGACGTCGAGCGGGACGAACGCCGCCAGGGTGCCGTGCTTGGTGAGGGCGTCGAGCAGCAGCCGGGTCTTCTCGCTCGACCCGGACCCGAGCTCGACGAGGGTGTGCGCGCCGGTCAGCTCGGCGACGTCGCCGGCGTGCGCGGCCAGCACCTCCCGCTCGCTGCGCGTCGGGTAGTACTCCGGCAGCTGGGTGATCTTCTCGAACAGCTCGCTGCCCTCGGCGTCGTAGAACCACTTGGGCGGCAGCCACTTCTGCTCGGCGGTGAGCCCGGCGACGACGTCGGCGCGCAGTTCTCCGGTGACGGCGTCGCCGGAGCGGTGGTGGTCGAGATCGGGTTCGGTCATCGGATGATGCCCTCCTGGTTCAGGGGAAGCAGGTCGACGCCGGCCGCGGTGGCGCGCACGGCGTGGTGGTCCGGGACGGGCGTCCAGCGCGGATCGCCGTCGACGGGTTCGGACGCCAGCAGCACGCCCGCCGGGGTTTCCAGCAGGGACAGCGCGTGCGTCCAGGTGGTGCCGATCAGCGTTTCGCCGTCGGTGAGCAGGAAGTTGAGCCGGGAGCCGGGCGCGGCGGCCTCGACGGCGCCGGTCAGCCAGGCCACCGCCGCCAACGGGTCTTCCCCGGCCGCGAGCCGGGCCCGCAGCAGGACCCAGAGCACGACCGAGTCCGTCGGTGCCTCCAGCGTCAGCAGCTCGGTGACCGGCAGGGTCTTGGCCAGTTCGGCCAGCGAGTCCGGGAAGCCGCGGACGACGCCGTTGTGGCTGAACAGCCACCGGCCCGTGGTGAACGGTGCCGCGGCCGCCTCGGTCACCGGCATGCCGGTGGTGCCGTTGCGGGCCGCGGCGACGAACGCGTGGGTGGTGACCGCCGCCGCCAGCGGCGGCAGCGCCTCGTCCGTCCACAGTGGAGTCGAGCGGCGGTGCCGCAGGGGCAGTGCGCCGTCGGCGCCGTGGCCCGGGCCGAGGTACCAGCCCAGCCCGAAGCCGTCGGCGTTCACGGTGCCGCCGCCCCGCATGTCCGCCGGCGCGTAGGACTGCACCAGCAGCGAATGCGGCGCGCGAAAAACCGCCTCGGCGGGCGAAACGGGCCGGCCGAGGTAGGCGAGATGCCTGCACATGGTGCCTAGCCCACCTCGTCCGGGCCCGCGTCGCGGGCGGTGCGGAAGCCGGCGAAGATCTGCCGCCGAATCGGGTAGTCCCAGTTGCGGAACGTGCCCCGGATCGCCGCCGAGTCGGTGCCGAACGAGCCGCCGCGCAGCACCTTGTACTCCGGCCCGAAGAACACCTCCGAGTACTCCTGGTACGGAAACGCGGCGAAGCCCGGGTAACCGTGGAGGTCGGTGCTCGTCCACTCCCAGACGTCGCCGATCAGCTGGTGCACCCCGGCCGGTGACGCACCCGCGGGGTACGCCCCCGCCGGCGCCGGGCGCAGGTGCCGCTGGCCCAGGTTGGCGTGCTCGACACCCGGTTCCTCGTCACCCCACGGGAAGCGCCGCGACCGGCCCGTCGCCGGGTCGAACCGCGCCGCCTTCTCCCACTCGGCCTCGGTCGGCAGCCGCCGCCCGGCCCACGCCGCGTACGCCTCGGCCTCGAAGAACGAGACGTGCACGACCGGCTCGCCGGCGGTGATCCGCTCGTACACGCCGAACCGGGTCCGCCACCAGCCGTCCTGCTCGCGTTTCCAGAACCGCGGCGCGGTGATGCCGTTCTGGGTGCGGTAGGCCCAGCCCGCCGGGCTCCACCAGCGCTCGTCGTCGTAACCGCCGTGGTCCAGGAATTCCGCGTAGGCCCCGGAAGTCACGGGGGTGGTGTCCATCCAGAACGCGTCGACGGCGATCTCGTGCGCCGGGCGTTCGTTGTCCAGCGCCCACGGCTCGGCCGACGTGCCCATCGTGAACGCGCCGCCGGGCACGAGGACCTCGGCGGGCAGTTCACCCGACCGCGCGGGCGGCGGCTCGGGCGCGTGCAGCACCGGGTCGCCCTGGCGCAGCTGGTGGGTGGCCAGCATGGTCTCGTCGTGCTGCTGCTCGTGCTGGGTCACCATGCCGAACGCGAAGGCCTGCTCGGTGAGCCGGCGACCTTCCAGCGGCACCCGCTCCAGCACGTCGAACGCCTTTTCGCGCACTTCGCGGACGTAGCTGCGGGCCTCGGCCGGGCCGAGCAGCGGCAGCGCCGGGCGATCGGCCCGGGAGTGCTGGAAGGCGTCGTAGATGTCGTCGATGTCCGGGCGCAGCGGCTCCCGGCCGCCGACGTCGCGGACCAGCCACAGCTCCTCCTGGCTGCCGATGTGCGCGAGGTCCCAGACCAGCGGCGACATCAGCTTGGAGTGCTGGCGGACCAGGTCCTCGTCGTCGACCGCGTCGGTCAGGGCGACGCTGCGCACCCGGGCCCGGGTCAAAGCCTCGGCCGCGCGGGCACGCAGCTCCTCCGCGCCCAGGTCCTTCGACTCCGTCGTGGTCATGCTTCGCTCCTCGATCGGTACGCGCGCCCCTGCACGCTCTCGCTGATCTCGGTTACGGATTCCGCCGTCAGCCCGGTGTGGCCCAGCTCGGCGCAGCCGAGGTCGGCCAGCGCGGCCGCGACGGCCGCGATCTCCGGGTCGGCCAGGCCGCGACGCGCGGCCGTGGTCCACCGGTCCGCCACCCGGGCGGACAGGTCGCGCACTTTGTCCACTGTGGACGGCCGGGCGAGCAGCGCGGCGACCAGCGCGGCCGGCGCCAGCCACTCTCCCGGTGGTTGCGCGTCGAGGTACCGGATCTCCAGGTACCCCTGCGGGCGGACGGGGGTGAACATGGTCGTGAGGTGGTAGTCGAGATCCGCCTCCGTGGGCCTCGGCAGCAGCGCGGCGGCGCCCCGGCCGTCGATCCAGTCGGCGAACGTCAGCCCCTCCGGCGCGTCCCACGGCCGCTCGGCCCGGGGCAGCGCCATCAGCGGGGTGTCCATCAGGCGCGCGCCCCACGCCGGCCCGGGATCGCCCGCGACGCCGGTCGTGCGCGTCCGGATCGCCTCGGTGTCGTGCACCGCGAGCCAGCGGGCGGAGGCGAACCCGGTGTCCCGCCCGGCGTGCACCCGGGAGTTGGCGAACAGGGCCAGCAACGGCGGCCCCATGGCGTGCGCGGCGGCCCAGCGGGCGGCGTGGTGCTCCGCCTCCCCGGCGTCGACGCAGACCTGCAGGCCGGCGGTGCTGCACATCATGGTGAGGCCGCCGGGGCCGATCGGCGCGAACCGGCGCTCCATCGCCGCGTACCGCGGCGTGCTCAGGAGCCGGCGCGGCGCGCGGTGCGCGTCGATGCCGGATTCACCGAATCGGAGGCCGTGGGAGGCGAGGAGTTCACCCAGGTGGCGGAGATCGGCCGAGACGACTGCGTCGAGTTCACGCAGGGTGACCTGGGGATGAGCGGAGATTTCGACCTGGCCCCCGGGCTCGAGGCTCACTGGTGAACCTGCCGGGAGCGGCGAAGCGGGGCTGTCGGGGCGGAGGGTCCGCGGGGTGTGCGGGCCCAGGGCCGTGGCGAGGAGGTCGGGATCGAGCGGTCTGGCCGGGTCGTCGGCGTGGTGCACGGTGAACTCCAGCTCGACGCCGGTCAGGCGCGGTGGTCCGTGCTTGAAGCACACCGATGCCACGTACGCCTCGCCGGCCGCGCGGTCCGCCAGGACCCGCGCGGTGCGGTTCGACGCACTACCCGACTTCTCGGGGAATTCGTGCGCCGCAGACACTTCCGCAGCTTCTGTCATGTCAATCCTGTCCCGTGTGGTGGAACTTCCGCCTTCGGACGCTACACGCGGGGTACGACAAAAACAGGGTCGATCCTGCCCTTCAGGACAGGGTCACCACTCCGTAAGAAGCCCCGGATCAGGGCAAAGCGGATTCCGTGCCGAGCCCCAGTTCCGCGGCCGCGGCCCGGACGGCCTCGATCACCAGGTGCAGGGCCGGACGGCGGAACGCGGTGCGCCGGTAGGCGATCGACACCGTCCGGAGCAGCGGCGTCGTGAGCGTGACGACGTCGATCCCGGGCGGGCGCAGCAGGCGCAGGCCGAGGTCGGACACGAGGGTGATGCCGAGCCCGGCGCCGACCATGGCCATCGCCGTGGACTGCTCCTCGACCTCGTGGTTGATCTTCGGGGCGAACCCGTGGCGGCGGCACGCGGTGCGCATCGCCCGGCCGAAGTGCGACTTCGGGCTGGCCAGGATCCAGGGGTGCTCGGCGAGGTCGTCCAGCGACGCCGAGCCCGCGGGCACCGCGCCGCGCGGCACCGCCGCGTGCAGCCGTTCGACGGCCACGACGGCCCGCTCGAGGCCGGCGTCCCAGGGCATCGGCGCGTCGGAGTAGTCGATGACGAAGGACAGGTCGAGCACGCCGTCCCGGACCGCCTCGGCGGTGTCCTCCGGGGCCAGTTCCCGGGTGCGGACCTCGATGCCCGGGTGCGCGGTGGCCAGCGTCGTCAGCGCGGTCGGGAGCAGGCCGGAGGCGACCGACGCCCAGACCCCGGCGACCAGCCGGACCGTCCGGGCCTCCTGCGCCTCTTCCAGGGCGAGCGTGGCCCGCTCGACCGAACCGAGGATCTCCTCGGCGTGCTCGGTGAGCAGTTTGCCCAGTTCGGTGAGCTGGACCCGGCGACCCAGCCGTTCGAACAGCTTGGCCCCGACGTCCCGTTCCAGCTGCGCGAGCTGCTGCGACACCGCCGAAGCGGTGTAGTGCAGGGCCACCGCGGCGGCGGTGACGGTGCCCCGGCGGTGCAGCTCGCGGAGCATCTTCAGCCGATGCAACGAAAGCTCCATGCACCAAACCTAAACGAGATCGTGCAGCAGCGTTAAATGGACGCGAACGCCACCCGGGGCGCACGCTCGTGGTGGCGGTCACGAGGCCGCCCCGACTTCCCCTGGAGGTGAGTGGCCTGATGACCCCCCGCAACGCCGAGCCGCTGATGCGACTTTCGTGGACCGACCCCGTCACCGGCGCGAACGGCTACCTGGTCGTGCACAGCCTGGTCTCCGGCGTCGCCACCGGCGGCACCCGGATGCGGGCAGGCTGCACCATGGGCGAGGTCGAGGACCTGGCCCGGGGCATGGCCAACAAGACCGCGACCTTCAACCTGCCGGTCGGCGGCGCGAAGGGCGGCATCGACTTCGACCCGAAGGACCCGCGTGCCTTCGGCGTCCTGACGCGCTTCTGCTCGTTCCTCCGGCCCTGGCTGGACGCCCACTGGGTGACCGCCGAGGACCTCGGCGTCCCGCAACACCTGATCGACGCCGTGTTCGCCGACCTCGGGCTGGAGCAGTCGTACCACGCCGCGATCAGCCGGTCGGCCGATCCGGAGCGCACCCTGCGCCGGGTGCAGGCCGGCCTCAACGCCCCGGTGCCGGGCGGGCTGCTGCTCGGCGACGTCGTCGGCGGCTACGGCGTGGCGCAGGCCTGCCTCGGCGTCGCGTCGGCGTGGGACTGGGACGTGCGCGAGACGACCGTGGCGATCCAGGGCATCGGGACCATGGGCGGCGGCGCGGCCTGGTACCTGCACGAAGCGGGCATGAAGGTCGTCGCGGTCGCCGACGCCGCGGGCACGCTCTACGCGCCCGAAGGCCTCGACATCCCGGCGCTGCTCGACCTGCGCGACCGCTTCGGCGAGGTGGACCGCAAGCGGCTGCCGGCCGGCATCAAGGTCCTCCCGCGGGACGCCGTCGTCTCGGCCGACGCGGACATCTTCGTGCCGGCGGCGATCTCCTACGCGCTGCGGCCGGACAACGAGAACCTGGTCAAGGCCAAGGTCGTCGTCGAGGCGGCCAACGCGGCGACGACACCGGAGGCCGAAGCGGCACTCTCGGCGCGGGGGGTCGCCGTCGTGCCGGACTTCGTGGCCAACGCCGGTGCGGCGGCCTGGGCGTGGTGGCTGTTGCTGGGCGAGGTCGGCGCCGACCCGGCCGACTCGTTCCTGCGCCTGCGCACCGAGATGCAGGCCAAGGTGGCGCTGCTGCTGGCCGGCTGGACCATGGACCGGCTGCCGCTGCGCGTCACCGGGCTGAAGCTGGTGGAGACGAACCGGGCCGCGCGCGCCGAGGCGGCGCTCGCGCCCGAGGGTGAGCCGGCGCTGCTCATCCCGTGAGCCGGGTCCGCGCGGCGCCTCGACCCGGGGCGCCGCGCGGCCGCCCTCAGCTCGCGAACCGGTCGGTCGCGCCGACCAGGACGTCCTGCATCGAGACGTCCTGCGTGCTGTGCCCGACGTTGTCGAGCATGACCAGTTCGCTGCCGGGCCAGCCGTGGTGCAGCAGCCACGGCGTGCCGGTGATGTTGCTCGTGTCGAGCACCCCCTGGGCGAGCACGGCCGGGATGCCCGCGAGCTTGCCGAGGTTGGCCAGGATCTCGCCGTCGGGCAGGAACGCCCGGTTGCTGAAGTAGTGCGTGACGAGCCGGGCGAAGCAGAGCCGGTAGGCCGGGTCCTCGAAGACGTCGTGCGGCGGCACGCCCGGGAGCATCGCGTCCTCCCACGCGCACCAGCCGGCGGCGGCTTTCCCGTGGACCGCCGGGTCCGGGTCCAGCAGCAGCCGGTTGTAGGCGGCGGAGAGGTCGCCGTCGCGTTCGGCTTCCGGCACGCCGTCCCGGAACTTCGCGAAGCCTTCGGGGAAGTACGCGCCGAGGCCGCGGATGAGCATCTCGATTTCGACGAAGCGGTCGGTCGCGAGGCCCATCAGGACCATTTCGCTGACCCGGCCGGGGTGGCGCAAGGCGTAGGTCAGGCTCAGGACCGAGCCCCAGGATCCGCCGAACAGCAGCCACTTCCCGATGTTCAGCCGGGTGCGCAGCAGCTCGAAGTCGGCCACCAGGTGGTCAGTGGTGTTGGCGGACAGGTCGGCGACCGCGGCCCCGGCGTGCGGGGTGCTGCGGCCGCAGCCGCGCTGGTCGACGAGCACGACCCGGTACCGCTCGGGGTCGAAGTAGCGGCGGAGGTTCGTCGAACAGCCGGAGCCGGGCCCGCCGTGCACGACCAGCGCGGGCTTGCCGTCCGGGTTCCCGCAGGTCTCCCAGTAGATCTCGTGCCCGTCGCCGACGTCGAGCAGGCCATGGTCGTACGGTTCGATCTCGGGGTAGAGCCCAGCCATCAGCGCGTCCCTTCGGCGAAATACAACAGCGCTGTCACATTAGCGCCGTGCGATGGTTTCGCGCGCTCCCTTTTCGGGTCAGCCCAGTGGGCTCAGTTCAGGGAGCCGGCCAGCTCGGTGAGGGTGTCGGCCAGCTCGCGGGGGCCGGCCGGGCCGATGTGGATGACCTCGTCGTCGCCCGCGCCGGAGGTGTAGCTGAGGTAGCGGCCCCAGTCCGTGTCGGCGTAGTGCAGCGGCTGCTGCCGGCAGGTGTGGCGGCCGACCTCGTCCCGGCGGCCGACGTAGAGCTCGCCGCTGCCGGTGACCGGCCGCTGGACCAAGCTGACGACGTCGGCGATCGCCGGGGACAGCGGGTAGGCGTCCTGACCGCGCCGGGCGGCGTCGGTCAGGTCCGCCACCCGGACCGTGCGCGGGTTGCCGCCGCCGGGCCCGACCGGCGGCAGCTGCTCGACGAGCGATTCGGCGAGCCGGTTCCGGTCGATCTCCTGGACGCCGACGTGCGCGCCGTCGGAGACCGCGAGCACCGCCTGCAGCCCCTTCGCGGCGGCGAGCACCCCGTAGGTGTGCCCGCCGGTGCCGACCCAGCCGTAACACTCCCGCGCCGGCGTCACCAGCAACGGGAGCCAGTCGAGGAAGTCGACCGACGCCCGCCCGCGCGCGTCGATCAGCCCGGCCTCCGCGAGCGCGGCGTCGATCCGGTGGTCGGCCTCGTCGCGCTCCTCGTCCGAGAGCCACAGGGGCTCCGGGCGCAGGGTGAGGTGCAGCTGGCCGAGCTGCTCACGCTCGGCCAGCGCGGCCAGCGCCTCGACCGGAACGTCCACCCGGCCTGTTGCCACGTCCACCCCGCCCACTCGTCCTACTCGCCGATGACCGGCGGACTGGTCCGCTGGTCGGTGCCGAAGATCGCGTCCGGGTCCGCTTCGATCAGGAAGTCCGGCCGCTGGTGCTCATCATCTTCCTCACCCTCGCCACGCCGCCCGCCGGCACCCATCGGCCCCATCTGCCCGGACCGCCCACCGGCCGCCCGAGCGGCAGCCGCCTCCGCGGCGGCCGCGTTGCCGAGACTGCCCATGCCGGAGCCGCGCCCGCCGCCGAGCCCACGCTCCCCCGCCGCGCCGGAACCACCGCCGGTGCCACCGCTTCCGGCACCACTGCCGGTGCCGGAGCCACCGATCGGGCGGCCACTGGAGTCGAGGAGCCGTCCACCCGCGGAGCCGCTGCTGGGACCGCGGCCGCCAGGACCGGTTCCCGTGCCGGAGCCGCCGGGTTCGCCGAAGGTGGTGGAGTAGTTCTGTCCCCCGCCGCCCCCACCGGTACCGGTCGGGTAGAAGTCGACCCCTCCGGTCCCGGGCGGCGTCTTGCCGGGGCGGTCACCGGGCTGCTGCCCCGGGGGCAACCGGCCGGGCAGGTTGGTGCCGGTCGTGCCCGTCGTGCCGGTGCCGGTCGTGTGGGTGGTGTCCGTGCCGCCGGTGCCGCCAGTACCCCCGGTACCACCCGTACCGCCGGTTCCTCCAGTGCCGCCGGTGCCGCCGGTGCCCCCGGTGCCGCCGGTGCCGCCGGGCTTGTCGGGTCCGCCGGTGTGCGTGGTGTCGACGCTCGTGGTCGAGGTGTGGTCGTCGGTCCCACCGGGATGATCCGGCGTCCAGTTGTGCCCATCGATGATCGGCGGCTTGACCCGGCCGGGCGTCTGCGGCGTGTTCACGGCGATCGTGGCACCGTCGGACTCGAGAACGCCGTAGTCCGTCGGAAGGACGGCTTTGGTGCCACTGGTGGCACTGCTGTACTGGTCCATCACACGGACGTTGGTCTCGTTGGCCGCGTAGTACTTCGCGATGCCGGTTTGGTAGTCGTTGACTTCGTCCTGAGCCATGAACGGCCCGGCGATCGGAATGGCGGCCTTGAGCCCCACGGACCACGGACTGGGCTTGTCCGGCTTGGGCGGAATCTCGACGACGGCGTTGTTCGAGTTTTCGAACACGTCCGCCTGCGTGTCGACCGAGGCCCTGGTCATGTCGAGCGGCATCGCGGTCTCGGCGAAGGCCTGCTCGAGCGGTCCGGCTCCGGCGTTGGCGGCGTCGGCGGCGCTCCCGGTCCACGCCTGCTTCATCCGCTCCTGCAGCGACTTGATGCCCTGCGCGCGGTCCATGTAGGCCGACGAGAGCTTCTCCACCGACTCGGACATCTGCCGGAGTCCTTCGGTGTCCCCCTGTTTGAAATTGTCGTAGATCTGCTTGCCGTCCACTCGTCAAGCCCCCTTGAGTGTTTTGACCGTTCCGGCCGCGACGCGTTGCGCTGCGTCGCAAGAATCCTGTTGTCCCTCGTAGCCTTCCGCGAAAACGGAGACCGCCAGGTCGTCGGCTATTCCGACCGCCATGGTGCAGTTTCCGGCCGCCCTGCGGTCGCGGGTGTCGAAGTACAGCGCGGGATAACCGTCGACTTCCGGGGCCGGTTCGAGGAATTTGATCAAAGCTCCGGAACGGTCGTGGGCAGCCTGGATGCCGGCCAATCCGCCGGCCCCCTGGTCGCGGTTTCCCGTCCCGAGGACGACCAGCACGCTGAGTCCGTCGCCCCTGATCTTCCACCCGCAACTGGGGCCTGACTGCCCTTCGGGAGTGGCATCGCCCGGCCGCGGCTCGCCTGCTTCCGTGTACCGCAGCTGGGTCAGAACGTCGGCCGGGACGAGACCGCACGGGTTGCCCACGTACTTGGTCGCGTCCAGCGGAGTGGTGACTTTCGGGGCGTCCGCGGTCGGACTCGGCTCCCCGGACGACGCCGGAGAGGACGACGTGTCCGCGGGGTTGGCGGTGCCACCGGTCGTCGAGGTGCAAGCCGACGCGAACCCGCACAAGCACAGGGCGACCACGCCGAGAACACTCGCTTCGGCAACCTTCGACAGCCTCACGTCGCCTGCCCGAACGTTTCGGACATGCCCTGGTCCGTCGCGACGGTCTTCGTCTGCGCTTCCTTCAGCTTCTTGATGTACCCCTGCACGTACTTGCGCATGGAATCGTTCTGCATCTGCAGCGAGGTGACCGACTCGAAGGTGGTCGTCTCGTAGCTGCCGCTGGCTGGGTCCTGGCCAGGCGCCACCGAGGCGTTCACCAGCGTGTCGATCGTGCGACCGTCGTCGATGATCTTGTCCAGCTCGTCTTCCCAGAGGCTGATCACCGAGGCGAGCTCTTCCGGTTCCATCTTGAACTGGCCGCCACCGCCGCCCCCGCCGCCGTAGACGCGACCGCCCTCGCCCAGGATGTCGCCACCCCAGACCGCCTGCGCCGCCTGTCCGGCTTCGCCGATGATCACGCCCCGCACCTGCCCCTCAGTTCACCCACCGTGATGGTGCAAAGACTAGCCAACCGTCTCATTCCGTGTCAGCGAATCGCCGCAACCTTCCGACGCAGGGAGCCTTCGGGTGGTTCCCGGGCACTCCGGGTCACAAGACGTACGTACGGATTGCGAGATCCGGGTCCGCGGTGCCAGGATCGTCGGATGCCCCGCGTAAGCCAGGATCACCTCGACGCACGACGGCGCCAGATCCTCGACGGCTCGCGTGTGTGCTTCGCACGCTATGGCTACGAAGGTGCCACAGTCCGGCGCCTGGAGGAAGCCACCGGCCTGTCCCGCGGCGCCATCTTCCACCACTTCCGCGACAAGGAGTCGCTCTTCCTCGCCCTCGCCGAGGACGACGCCATCCGGATGGCCGACGTCGTCGCCGAACAGGGCCTGGTCCAGGTCATGCGGGACCTGCTGGCCGGCGACGGCGAGCACCCCGCCGACTGGCTCGGCACCCGCCTCGAAGTGTCCCGGCGGCTGCGCACCGACCCCGAGTTCCGCGCCCGCTGGGCCGAGCGCTCCGAACAGCTGACCACCGCCACCCGATTGCGCCTGCTGCGCCAGCGGGAGGCCGGGAACCTGCGTGACGACGTCGACGTCGACGTTCTCACCGCGTTCCTCGAACTCGTCCTCGAAGGACTCGTCTCGCACCTGGCCATGGGCCTGCCCGGCGCCGGCCTCGGGCCGGTGCTCGACCTCGTCGAGGAGACGGTGCGACGGCACCGGCCCGGTACCGCCTGAGCCGCCATGTTCCCGGCCCGCGTGGATCTCCTCGAGGCACACGGCCAGGCCGTCCGGGCGTTCGGCGAGGCCGTGCACGTCGCCGGCGCCGACGACTGGACGCGCCGGACGCCGTGCACAGCTGGGACCTCGCCACCGCGCTCGGCCTGCCAGCCCGGGTCACCGAGCCACTGGCCGAGCGGCTGATCGACATCGTGCGCCCGTGGATGGACGACCGGCAGGGGCTCGTCCTGTTCGACCCGCCGGTCGCGGTCGGCCGCGGCGCCGGTCCCGCGGCCCGGCTCGTCGGGCTGCTCGGGCGGCGGCCGCGCCGATCATCGGGCGAGGTGAGCGCGCCGACACACCGATGGGCCCGCGCGTGATGCCGGGGACACGTTAAGATTCACCCCATAATCGCAGTACACGTCGATTTCCTGCTAGGAGTGACCGTTTCGTGCGCGCAGCGCAGTCACCCGGTGACAGTACCGGGCCGGGTGACCGACCCGGCTGTCCGATAGGTTCGCCCACCGCCGTTCCGGCGGGTGTGGAATGACCCAAATCCTCTTCGCCGTCCTCGGCGTCTTCGTCTTCGTGCTGCTGACGGTCGGCACCGGGCTCGCCGTCGCGGCCGAGTTCTCGCTGACCGCGCTGGAGCGCAGCACGGTCGACGCCAACGTCCGCCAGGTCGGCGACCGACGCTCGCTGACCGTGCAGAAGGCCCACCGGACGCTCTCGTTCCAGTTGTCCGGCGCCCAGGTCGCGATCACCCTGACCACGCTCATCACCGGTTACCTGGCCGAGCCGCTGATCGGGGAGCTGGTCCGGCCGCTGCTCACGGGCGTCGGCCTGCCGACGGCGTTCGCGGCCGGCGCGTCGGTCGTGCTCGCCCTGGTCATCGCCACCTCCCTGTCGATGATCCTCGGCGAGATGGTGCCGAAGAACCTGGCGATCGCCCGGCCGCTGCCGACCGCCCGCGCGGTCACCGGCTACCACTCGCGGTTCTCACTGCTGTTCCGCTGGCTCATCACCCTGATGAACAACAGCGCCAACTTCCTGGTGCGGAAGTTCGGCGTCGAGCCGCAGGAAGAGCTGCGGTCCGCGCGGTCGCCGCAGGAGCTGGGCTCGATCGTGCGCTCCAGCGCCGAGAGCGGCACGCTCGACACGTCCACCGCGGAGCTGCTGGACCGCTCGCTGCGGTTCGGCGAGCGCACCGCGGAGGAGCTGATGACCCCACGCGTGCAGCTGGAGGCGCTCGAGGTGGGCGACACCATCGAAGACCTCATCGCCATCTCGAGCCGCACCGGGTTCTCGCGGTTCCCGGTGCACGCCGACGACCTCGACGACGTCCGCGGCGCGGTGCACGTGAAGCAGGCCTTCGCGGTGCCCGCCGCCGAGCGGGCGAACGTGCCGATCGGCTCGGTCATGCGGCCGGTGCCGACCGTGCCCGAGTCCCTGCCGGGTGACGACCTGCTCAACCGCCTGCGCGACTCGCGGTTCCAGCTGGCGATCGTCGTCGACGAGTACGGCGGCACGGCCGGGCTCGTGACGCTGGAGGACGTGGTCGAGGAGATCATCGGCGACGTCCGCGACGAGCACGACGACCGCGAGGCCCCCGCGTCGCAGCAGGTCGGCACCGACAGCTGGCTGGTGTCCGGGCAGCTGCGCCCCGACGAGGTCACCGACGTCACCGGGTTCCGGATGCCGGACGGCGACTACGAGACCATCGCCGGGCTCATCCTCGAGCGGCTGGGCAAGATCCCCTCCGAGGGTGACGCCGCCGAGGTCGACGGCTGGCGGCTCACCGTGACCACGATGGACAAGCGCCGCGTCGCCGAGGTCGAAGTGGCCCCGGTCCGCGACGCCGAGCCGGCCGGAAAGACCGCCGAAAGCGAGGTGGCCTCGTGAGCGACTGGCTGAACATCCTCCTCGTGGTGCTCCTGCTGCTGACCAACGCCTTCTTCGTGGGCGCGGAGTTCACGCTGATCTCGTCACGGCGGGACAGGCTCGAAGCGCTGCTGGAGCAGGGCAAGACGCGCGCGAAGATCGTGATCAACGCGAGCAAGCACGTGTCGCTGATGCTGGCCGGCGCGCAGCTGGGCATCACCATCTGCTCGCTGCTGCTCGGCCGCCTCGGCGAGCCCGCCGTCGCGCACCGGCTCTCGGCGTTCTTCGACCTGCTCGGCCTGCCCGAGAGCCTGCTGCACCCGATCTCGTTCGCGATCGCGCTGGCCTTCATCACCGTGCTGCACGTGCTGATCGGCGAGATGGTGCCGAAGAACCTCGCCATCGCCGAACCCGAGAAGCTCGCGCTCTGGCTGGTGCCGGTGCACGTCGGCTGGGTCAAGATCGCGAACCCGTTCATCTGGCTGCTGAACTTCGTCGCGAACTCGCTGCTGCGCGCGGTGAAGGTCGAGCCGAAGGACGAGCTGGAGACGGCCTACACGTCCGACGAGCTGGCCGAGCTGCTCAGCGAGTCGCGCCGGGAGGGCCTGATCGACCAGTCCGAGCACCGGCGGCTCACGCAGACGCTGTCCTCGGTCCAGAAGACGGTGTCCGACGTGCTGGTGCCGACGGCCGACCTGACGACGCTGCCGTGCGCGCCGACCCTCGGCGACGTCGAGCGGGTCGTCTCCTCGACCGGTTTCTCGCGCTTCCCGGTGTGCACCGACGACGGCCGGCTGACCGGCTACATCCACGTGAAGGACGTCCTCGACCTGGCCGGCGAGGACCCGGCGACGATGGTGCCGGCGTCGAAGACGCGGCAGCTGACCGAGCTGCGGGCCGACGCGCGGCTGGACGTCGCGCTCTCGGCGATGCGCAAGGAGGGCAGCCACCTGGCGCGGGCCCTCGACACCACCGGGAACGCGGTCGGCGTCGTCGCGCTCGAGGACCTCGTCGAGGAGTACGTGGGTACCGTGCGCGACGGCACCCACGTGGGCGCGTGACCGCCGTCGACGTGCTCGCCGAACCGGACTGGCTGGCCCGGGAGGCGGCGCACGCCGAGCGGGTGCGGCGGTGGACGGTCCCGCACCAGGAGCGCAAGTCCCGGGGCGAGAAGCACCCGGTGCTGGACTTCCTGTTCACCTACTACTCGCACCGGCCGGGACACCTCGAACGCTGGCAGCCGGGGCCCGGCGTCGCGCTCGCCGGGCCCGCGGCGCGGCGTTTCCTCGACCGGAAGGGGTACGTCGAAACGCCGGACGGCGTCGTCCTCGACCCGGCCGGGTTCACCGAACGCAAGGCGCGGACGGCCGAGTTCGTGCTCGGCCTGCTCAGCGCGACGGCCTCACGCGCGCCCCGGCTGAGCTGTTTCGGGCTGCACGAGTGGGCGATGGTCTATCGCGAGCCGGCCGATTCCGTGCGCCACGACCAGGTTCCGCTCCGGCTCGGGTCCCCGGGCACCGACGCCGTCGTCGAGTCGCTGGACATCCGCTGCGGGCACTTCGACGCGTTCCGGTTCTTCACCCCGCCGGCGCGGCCCCGCAACGAGCTGGAGCCGACCCGGGCGGCGCAGGTCACCCTGGAGCAGCCGGGATGCCTGCACGCCAACATGGACCTCTTCAAATGGGCGTACAAGCTCGATCCGTACGTCCCCGCGGAGCTCGTCGCCGACTGTTTCGAGCTCGCGGCCGAGATCCGGGAGCTGGACATGCGGGCTAGCCCGTACGACCTCGCGGACCTCGGTTACCCGCCGGTGCGGATCGAGACGGCCGCGGGACGGGCCGAGTACGCTCGCGCGCAGGCCGGGTTCGCCCGCCGATCGGCCCCCTTGCGTGCTCGCCTGATCGCGCACTGCCATAGCCTGGTCAGCCCAGCAGGGCGGCCTCCGCGAGCGTGACACAACTGTGAGTTAGATTATTCCCGGCCCGTTGCTCACCTGTTAGGGTGATAACGGTTTGATTGCATAGCAGCGCGTACTTGGGCTGCTCTTTACGCCGAAAGGATGACGATGGGGCGACACGCCCGGCCCGACGAGCCGGTGCCACACCCGCTGGACCACGCCGGGGCGAAGCGCGTCCCCGTCGAGGGCCCGGGAGCCGTCCCGCAGCGTCCGAACCCGGCCGAGCCCCCCGCGCGGCGGCGGAACGCCGGCCGTGGCGAGTCCACCGGCGCGTCCCGGATGCCCGGCCGGCGTGGTAACTCGGGGTCCTCGCGGACCGCCGACCCCACCGAAACCACCACCGTCATCCCGGCCACCGGCGCCACCCCCGCTCCCGGCCACACCGAGGACACCGGCTGGTTCCGCAAGCCGAGCGAGGACTCCGGCGCGTTCCGGAGCGCCGGGCGGACCGAGGCCCCCGGTGCCCCGCGCGCTCCCCGCCGCGGCGAGAACACCGGCACCTTCCGCACCGAAACCCCCGAGCCGCCCCGCTCCCCCGGCCGGGGCGAAGAATCCGGGACTTTCCGCGCCGCCCGCCGCGGCAAGAACGCGGGCACCGTCCCGACCCCCGGCGAGGCCGCCGCACCCGAAACCGGCGCCCCCCGCCGCGGCGAAGAATCCGGCACCTTCCGCGCCGCCCGCCGCGGCAAGAGCACCGGGGCTTTTCCGACCCCCGACGAGATCGCGACGCCCGAAGCGACCCGCTCCCGCCGCGGCGAAGAATCCGGGACCTTCCGAGCGGCCGGCCGTGGCGGGAACACCGGTTCGTTCCAGGCCACCGACGAGAGCGCCGCGCCCGAGCCGACCGGCACCACCCGCGCCGCACGCCGCGGCGAGAACACCGGTTCGTTCCGCGCCGGGCGCCGGGGCGAGAACACCGGCTCCTTCCGCGCCGCCGGCCGCGGCGAGCCGACGGGGACTTCCCACGTCCCCGGCCGGAGCGAGAGCACCGGCCCGCACCGGAGCGACGACACCGGCTCCCACCGGACCGCCGCCCGGAGCGAGGACACCGGCACCCAGCGGACCCTCGGCAAGGGCGCCGAGGCGACCGGCTCGCACCGCATCGTCGGCAAGAAGGCCCCGCGCCGCAAGATCGCCGGCTGGCCGATCGCCTGCCTCGTGCTCGCCGCCCTGATCGGGCTCGGCATCGTCGGCTGGAACTGGGCCGACAGCGAGCTCAACAGCCGCGCCGAGGCCCAGGCCGCCAGCTGCTCCAGCGGCACGTCGCACATGCGCGTGATCGTCACCCCGAGCGTGCAGAAGCCGCTGACCGCCGCGGCCGACCGCTGGAACCAGGCCGCCACCGTCGTCCACGGTCAGTGCGTGCACGTGATGATCGAGGCCAAGGCTTCGTCGCAGGTGCTCGACGCGCTGGTCGGCCGGGCCAACCTCAACGCGATCGGCGGCCTTCCCACCGCCTGGCTGCCCGAGTCGACGTACTGGATCAGCGAGCTGAACACCAAGAGGCCCGAGATGATCGGCTCCCCCGCCCAGTCGGTCGCCACCGCGCGGTCGGCGGACTACCCGTTCGTCGGGCTGACCGGGCCGGGTATCGACGACACCCTGCTGCGCGCGGCCCAGACGTTCCGCGAGTACCTCGAGCAGCCCGCCCAGCAGGCCGACTTCGCCGCCGCGGGCATCAAGGCCTGACGCTCAGGCCGGCCCCACGCGGGTGCCGTTGTCGAGCTCGGCCACGAACGCGACGTCGTCGTCGGCCAGCTCGAAGTCGAACACGCCGAAGTGCTCCCGGGTCCGGGTCGTGGTGGCGGATGCGGCCACGACGACCGTGCCGCCCTGCAGGTGCCACCGCAGGACGATCTGGGCCGGGGTCTTGCCGTACTTCGCCGCCAGCGCGGTGACCGTCTCGTCGGACAGCAGCGCGCTGTTCGCGGCCGGGCTCGACGCAGCGGTCGAGATGCCGTGCTCGTCGTGGAACTCGCGCAGCGGCACCTGCTGCAGCCAGGGGTGCAGCTCGACGAGGTTCACCGCGGGGACGATGCCGGTGGCGTCGATCAGCCGGCGCAGCTCGGCCGCGCTGAACCCCGCCACGCCGATCGCGCGGGCGCGGCCGTCGGCGCGCAGCCTGGACAGCGCGCGCCAGGTGTCGGTGAACGCGCCGTTCGTGCCGTCCACCAGGGCCAGGTCGACCCGTTCGGCCTGCAGGCCGGCCAGGGCCCGGTCGGCCGCGCGGCGGGTGGCGTCGTAGCCCTGCACGGGCACCTTGACGCTCACGAACACGTCCTCGCGCGGTACGTCCGACGTCGCGAGCACCGCGCCCACGGCCTCCTCGGTGCCCGGTGCGGTGTCGATGCCGCGGTGGCCGGTGTCGAGGGCGATGCGGACGGCGCGGCCGGTCTCGGCGGCGCTCAGGCCGGTGACACCGAACAGCAGCTGGGGGATGCGGACTCCGTCGGACAGGGCTAGCGAAGGCGGAACGGCCATCAACCGGTGATCCTCACTTCGGGTGCTGCGCGAGAATCCCCATCATCCCACCCGGGCGGCCCGCTCGCGCAGGTACGCGGCCGTCGCCGGGTCGGCCGGGAAGAACGACTCGATCACGAGCTCGGCCACGGTGACGTCCAGCGGGGTGCCGAACGTGGACACCGTGCTGAAGAACGTCAGATCGGTGCCTTCGTGGCGGAAGACCAGCGGCACGAAGATGTCGCCCGGTCCGGGGACCTCCACTTCGGGCACCGGCTGGTCGCACGGGTACCCGCGCAGCTCGGCCAGCAGGTCGGCGAGGCCGGCGTCCGCGGTCTGGCCGACCTGGCGCCGCAGCCTGCCGAGCAGGTGGGCGCGCCACTCCCCCAGGTTCCGGATGTGGGGCGCCATGCCTTGCGGGTGCAGCGTCGCGCGGAGCACGTTGGTCGTCAGCTCGGGCGCCAGGCCACCGACGAACAGGCCGGTGGCGGCGTTGGCGTCGACGAGGTTCCAGTTCCGGTCCACGACGGCGGCCGGGTACGGCTCGTGCCCGGTGAGCAGCTGCCGCACGGCCTGCCGGACGGCGCTCATCTCGGGATCCCCCAGCGCGCTCTCGGTGTAGGCGGGCGCGAACCCGGCGGCGAGCAGCAGCCGGTTGCGCTCCCGCAGCGGGACGTCGAGGTGCTCCCCGAGCCGCAGCACCATGTCCCGGCTCGGCTTGGACCGCCCGGTCTCCACGAAGCTGAGGTGGCGGGTGGAGATGTCGGCGGAGATCGCCAGCTCCAGCTGGCTGATCCGCCGCCGATCCCGCCATTCCCGCAGCAGCTCACCCACCGGCCGCTGCCGCGCGGCCGCCTGCACCGAAGTCGTCACGGGAGCGACGCTACGACGATCACCGGCGCGCGGCCATTACTTCGGGGGTAATGGCTCGGTGGGCAACCGGCAGGACGGGCGTCGGTGGCACAGCCCGAGACGGCTGGGTCTCTTCCGCGCCGGCGAGCTGCCGCGATCTGATCCGGAACCCACCGGCCGTCGGACCGGAGCCCGCAGGCGGGGCCGTCGCGGCATTACCTCGCGCGTAATCGACGCGCCGCCGCCCGGGCGCCACAGTGGATCTCAGCGACGGACGACGACAACCCGTTGTCCCCCAGCAAAAGGGAGCATCCCATGACCGACGTGCGGACCATTGTGGAGCAGTACATCGCCGTGTGGAACGAGACCGACTCCGGCAAGCGGCGGGCGCTCATCGCCGACGTCTTCACCGACGGCGCCGGCTACACCGACCCGCTCGGCGCCGTCCGGGGGCACGACGGGATCGACCGGTTCGTGGCCGGGGCGCAGGCGCAGTTCGGCGGGCTCACCTTCAGCCTGCCCGCCGAGCCCGACGCCCACCACGACCTCGCGCGGTTCCAGTGGTACCTCGGCACCCCCGGCGCCGAGCCGGTCGCGATCGGGTTCGACGTCGTGGAACTCGAAGACGGCAAGATCGCCGACGTCCACGGCTTCCTCGACAAGATGCCCGGCTGAACGCGCGCACAAGGCGGGCTCCCCCGCGAGGAGGAGCCCGCCTTCGGCTCGGCTCAGCTCTTGAGCGCGCCCCGCCAGCGGACGGTCGGGCGCAGCTTGTCCATGTTCACGCGGTGCTTGTTGGCCCCGACGATGTCGAACATCGACTCGATGAGCGTGTCCGACAGCAGGTGCGGCTCCAGGCCGAGGCCGACGAGGCCGGTGTGCTTCACGTTGTAGTAGTGCTCCGGGGCCTCGGTCCGCGGGTTCTCCAGCTGCTCGATCTGCACCGGGCCGGGGAACCGCTCGGCGACGAGGTCGGCGATCGCGGCGACCGACATGCTCTCGGTCATCTGGTTGAACACGCGGAACTCGCCCGCCTCGGCCGGGTTCTCCACGGCGAGCCGGATGCACTCCACGGTGTCGCGGATGTCGATCAGGCCGCGGGTCTGGGCGCCCTTGCCGTACACCGTCAGCGGCTGTCCCAGCACCGCCTGGATGACGAACCGGTTGAGCACCGTGCCGAACACGGCGTCGTAGTCGAAGCGGGTGGCCAGGCGCGGGTCCAGCGCGGTCTGCGGGGTCCGCTGGCCGTACACGACGCCCTGGTTGAGGTCCGTGGCCCGCAGCCCCCAGGCGCGGCACGTGAACTCGATGTTGTGCGAGTCGTGGACCTTGGTCAGGTGGTAGAACGAACCGGGCCGTTTCGGGAACAGCACGCGGTCCTTGCGGCCGTTGTGCTCGAGGTCGAGCCAGCCTTCTTCGATGTCGACGTTCGGCGTGCCGTATTCGCCCATCGTGCCCAGTTTGACCAAGTGGATCGAGGGGTCGATTTCGGCGATCGCGTACAACAGGTTCAGGTTGCCGACCACATTGTTGTGCTGCGTGTACACGGCGTGTTCGCGGTCGATCATCGAATAGGGCGCGGACCGCTGCTCGGCGTAGTGGACGACGGCGTCGGGCGCGAAGTCGCGGACGGCGTCGAAGAGGAAGTCCGCGTCGAGCAGGTCACCTTCGTAGCTGGTGATGCGCCGTCCGGACACCTCCTCCCACGCGGCGATCCGGTCCGTGAGCGACTCGATGGGGACCAGGCTTTCGACGCCGAGCTCGACGTCGTAGCCGCGGCGGGCCATATTGTCGAGAACGGCCACCTCGTGGCCTTTGTCCGATAAGTGCAACGCGGTGGGCCAGCCCAGATAACCGTCACCGCCGAGAACCAGCACTCGCATTGTGCCGCCTTTCCTGCTCGTTTACGCGGCAAGCATGCTGATTCCACTCAGTAGCAGAGGCTTGCAAGAACCCGACGCTATCGATCACGTGCTGATGAGCACCTGGCAATGAGCTGTGAATCTCCTATGCATAGGGGGGTCGGACGGCGGCGCGCGCGACCCGCGGGGAGGATGGGGGCATGACGACCGTAACCGGCGATGTGCGCCAGCGCACAGCGGAGACACCGACGCGACGCCGGGGCTGGGCCCGGCTGGGCCGCGCCGCGGTGACCTCCGTCGCCGCCACGGTCCTCAGCCAGGTCGTCCTGCTCGCCGTGCTCGCCGGCGGCGGCGTCCCGGTGCTGGCCAGCACCCTCGCCTGGGCCGCCGGCGCGGTGCTGAACTTCGTGGTCACCCGCCGCTGGGTGTGGGGCCGCACCGGTCGCCCCCGCGTCCGCCGCGAGCTGCTCCCCTACCTCGCGGTGATCGGCCTCGGCGGCCTCGCCTCGGTGGGCCTGACGACCCTGGCGGGCTCACTGCTGACCCCGCTGAACCTGCCCCACGTGTGGTGGGTCGTGCTGGTCGACGGCGCGTACGTGGCCAGCTACGCGCTGGTGTTCGTCGTCAAGTTCACCCTGCTCGACAGGCTGGTGTTCGGCCGCGACGCGGCGCGCGCCCCGGCCCCCACGTCAGCGCCGTGACCAGCGGCTACGCGCTCGTCTTCACCCCGCGCGACGTCCGGCCGCGGCGCAGGACGTAGCCCCGCCACCAGGTCCCCGTCATAACCCTCGCGTAGTTGGCGCCGTAGACGAGGCTGCCGCCCTTCTTGCTCTTGCCCGCCTTGCGCAGCCGCATGCTCATCGGCAGTTCGACCACCCGGGAACCGCGCGCGGTGATGCCGAGCATCAGCTCCGACGACTGGTACTGCGGCTCGTGGAGCGGGACCGAGCACGCCAGCTCGGCGCGCATCGCCCGGAAGCCGAACGACGTGTCCGTGATCCGGCGCCGGGTCAGCACCGACGCCAGCACCGCGAACACCCGGACGCCGAGCCAGCGCACGCGGCTGTCGGCCTCCTCGTGGCCCAGCCGGCGGGAGCCGGTGACGAAGTCCGCCGTGCCGTCGACGACCGGGCCGACCAGGGCCTCGAGCTCGCTGTTGTCGTACTGGCCGTCCGCGTCGGTGGTCACGATGTACTCGGCGCCGGACTCCGCCGCGAGGTGGTAACCGAGGCGCAGCGCGGCACCCTGGCCGCGGTTGCGCGGCGCGACGCAGACGTACGCGCCGTGGTCCTCGGCGATGGCCGCCGTGTCGTCGGTGCCGCCGTCGACGACGACGAGCACGTCCACCGGCAGGCCCAGGCACTCGTCCGGCATCTTCTCGAGCACGCCGCCGATGCCGCCGGCTTCGTTGTAGGCGGCGATGACCACGACCAGCGACGACATCCGCAGGTCGGGGTGGCGGCCGCGGAAGTCGTCGAGCGCGCCCGTGTCGACGTCGTCGGGGAAGGCGCCCAGGCGTTTCCGGCTGGCCGAGGTGAGCGTCGTGAAGCCGAGCGCGCCCGCGACGGGCAGCAGCACGAGTGCCGGGATCTGGTAGCGCCAGGAGAACAGGAACACCGCCGAGGCGAACAGCAGGATCAGCCCGCTCGACGCCGCCAGCAGCGCGCCCGCGCGGGCCGCGTCGAGGGGCCGCTTGCGCCGGAACACCGTCAGCAGCCCCAAGAGCGCGCCGATGCCGAACACCGCGCCCGGGACGTAGCCGCCGTTCAGCTGGTAGTCGCGCAGGAAAGCGGCCAGCGGCTCGTCCACGCTCGCGACGACGCCGTCGTTCTGCAGCGTGACCTGGTCGATCAGGGACTGGTCGGCCCACTGCGGGTAGGTGAGCTGGAACTGCCAGCGGTCCAGCGGGACGTCGGTCGGGTCCTGCTCGCGGGTCCAGGCGAAGCTCTTGGCGAAGTCGTCCAGGACCGCGCCCGCGACGTCGCCGGGCTGGGCCTTGAGCACCTCGATCGCGAACCGGTGCGCGAGCGCCGCCTTGTCCGCGCCGGGCGGCAGCGGGCCGGGCCAGTTCGGGTCGAGGTCGGCGTGGGTGTAGTTGTCCACGAGCCGCGTCTCGCGCGGTTCGGCCGGGCAGAACACCTGCAGCTCCGGCGCCAGGTGCAGGTTCGCGCAGTCGGCGACGGCGGCGGTGCGGCCGTAGAGCATGTTCCCCGACGGCCCGGTCAGGCCCCACTTGCCGGTCTCGGAGTGCAGCCGCGCGGAGTAGGGCACGACCACGACGAGGATCCCCAGCAGGCCGGCACCCGCGCGGCGCCAGCCCGCCCAGTACCGCCACGCGCCCCCGGCGACGACCAGGTAGACCAGCAGCGGCAGGGCCAGCGAGATGCCGATCAGCCGCACGAGCACGGCGAAGCCGACGAGCAGCCCCGCGATCCCGGCACGCTTCCAGCCGGGGGCCCCGCGCCCGAGCAGCACCCACAGCAGCCCGAGCAGCACCGCCTCGAAAACGACCTCGGACATGATGTTCTGCTCGATCTGCAGCTGGTAGGCGTCGAGCAGCACCGGGGCCGCGGCGAGCGCGCCGACCCACGGGCGGCCGCCGAGGCGCAGCACGAGCGCGTAGACGCCGATCGCGATCAGCAGGCCGCCGGCGTGCTGCACCGCCGCGACCCACGCCAGGCCGCCGACTGCCAGTAGCGACCGCAGCACCAGGTCGTAGCCGATCGGGTCGAGCTGGTCGGCGCGCAGTGCGTGCAGGTTGTCGATGTAGCGGAACGAGTCGATGTAGAGCAGGGCCGGCCGGTAGGCGAGCCAGGTGAGTACCCGCAGGACGATCGCGGGGATCAGCAGCAGGAGCAGAAGCCAGTGGCGGCGGAGGAAACCGGACACGCCCGCGGTCACTCCGTCGCGTTCGGACGCTCGAGACCGGAGAAGTACTTCCACGCCGTGGCGAGCCCGTCGGTCAGCGACATCGACGGCCGGTAGCCGATCGTCTCCGCGCTGCCCGAGACGTCGACGACCACCGCGGGCATCTCCCCCGCCGGCGCGTCGACGTGCTCCACCGGCAGCTCCGCGCCGGTCACCTCGCGCACGGCTTCGACCATCTCCAGCACCGAAACCGACTTCCCGGCGCCGACGATCGCGGTGCCGGAGTAGCCGCTGTCGACGGCCAGGGTGATCGCGTGGACGACGTCGTCGACGTGCACGAGGTCGCGACGCTGCTGCCCGTCGCCGTAGACGCGGACGCCGGTGCCGTTCAGCGCCGCGCGCATCATCCGCGGCACGAAACTGTCCTTGTGGGACATTCCCGGTCCGTAGACGTTGGTGAACCGCAAGGCACACGTCGTCATCCCGTACGCGCCCGCGTAGCCGGACAGCAGCATTTCGCACGCCGCTTTGGTGGCGCCGTAGGGCGTCAGCGGCCGCGGCGGCAGGTCCGGCGTGATGGTCGCGCCGCCGACGTTGCCGATCACCGCGTTCGTCGACGCGAGCACGAAGCCCGGCACTTCGAGGCGCCGGGCCAGTTCCAGCAGTTCCTGCGTCACGAGGACGTTGTCGGCGAAGGTCTGCTCCGGCTGTTCGACCGAGCGCAGCACGGAAGTCAGCGCGGCGAGGTGCACGATGGCCGCGGTCTCCGGCGTGACGGCCTCTTCGCGGACGGCCGCGTCGCGGAGTTCGCCGGTCACCACACGGACGCCGGCCGGCTCGTCCGGGAACGGCACCCGGTCGACGACGGTCACCGGAACGCCCCGCTCGCGGAAGGCACGCACGACGGCGCGGCCGATGAAGCCGCTGCCCCCGGTCACGACCACGGACGTCCGATCCGGACCACCACCACTCGCCATGGCGCCAACCTACCTCCCGCCCCTGTGAGGCCGGCGCAAGCCCGGACCTAGGCGAACGCCTCCGGCGGCGGGCAGGAACAGACGAGGTTCCGGTCACCTGCCGCGCCGTCGATGCGACGCACCGGCGGCCAGATCTTCGCCGCGCCGACGCCGGCCGGGAACACCGCCGTTTCGCGGCTGTAGGGCCGGTCCCACTCCCCGGCGACGCAGCGCGCCGTGTGCGGCGCGTGCCGCAGGGGCGAGTCCGCCAGAGGCCACTCCCCCGCCGCGACCCGGTCGATCTCGGCGCGGATCGCGATCATCGCCGCGCAGAAACGGTCCAGCTCGGCCAGGTCCTCGCTCTCGGTCGGCTCCACCATCAGCGTGCCCGGGACCGGGAACGACATCGTCGGCGCGTGCAGGCCGTAGTCCGCCAGCCGCTTGGCGACGTCGTCGACCGTGACACCGGTGGCCTTCGTCAGCGGGCGGAGGTCGAGGACGCACTCGTGCGCGACGAGTCCTTCGTGGCCGGCGTAGAGCACCGGGTAGTGCCCGGCGAGGCGGCGGGCGACGTAGTTGGCGTTGGCCACCGCGACGAGCGTCGCCCGGCGAAGGCCGGACGCGCCCATCATCCGGATGTACGCCCACGAGATCGGCAGGATCGACGCGCTGCCCCACGGCGCCGCGCTGACCGGGCCGACGCCGGTCGCCGGTCCCGCGGCGGGCTGCAGCGGGTGGTTCGGCAGGAACGGCGCGAGGTGCGCGCGGACGCCGATCGGGCCGACACCCGGCCCGCCGCCGCCGTGCGGGACGCAGAACGTCTTGTGCAGGTTGAGGTGCGAGACGTCGGCGCCGAACCGGCCGTACTGCGCCACGCCGATGAGGGCGTTGAGGTTGGCGCCGTCGACGTACACCTGGCCGCCGGCGTCGTGCACCAGCGCGCAGACCTCGCCGACGGTGTCCTCGTAGACCCCGTGCGTCGACGGGTAGGTGATCATGACGGCCGCGAGGTCGGCGCGGTGCTCGTCCACTGTGGACTTCAGGTGCCCGAGGTCGATGTTGCCGCCGTCGTCGCAGCGGACCACGACCACGCGCGTGCCGGCCATCACGGCACTGGCGGCGTTGGTCCCGTGCGCGCTGGCCGGGATCAGGCAGACGTCGCGCTCCCCCTCGCCGCGCGAGCGGTGGTACGCGCGGATGGCCAGCAGGCCGGCGAACTCACCCTGGCTGCCGGCGTTGGGCTGCAGGGAAACCGCGTCGTAGCCGGTGATCCGGGCCAGCCAGGCCTCGAGGTCCGCGACGACCGTCAGCAGGCCCGCGGCGTCGTCGGCCGGCGCGAACGGGTGCAGGCCGGCGAACTCCGGCCAGGTGACCGGTTCCATCTCGGCGGTGGCGTTGAGTTTCATCGTGCACGAGCCGAGCGGGATCATGCTGCGGTCGAGCGCGACGTCCTTGTCCGACAGCTCCCGCAGGTAGCGCAGCAACGCGGTTTCGGAGCGGTGGGCGTGGAACACCGGGTGGGTGAGGAAGCCGCTCGTGCGCCGCAGCGGCGCCGGGAGCGCGTCCGCCGTGTCCTCGTCCAGGCCGTCCACATCGGACACCGAGACGCCGAACGCCTTCCACACCAGCGAAAGCCGTTCGCGTGTGGTCGTCTCGTCGCAGGCGACGCCGACGTGGTCGTCGTCGATCCGCCGCAGGTTCAGCCCGAGGTCACGGGCCGTGGCGACGACCTCGGCCGCGCGGCCCGGCACCGCCGCGGTGATCGTGTCGAAGAACTCGCCGTGCACGACTTCGACCCCGCCCTCGCAGAGGCCGGCCGCGAGCACGGTCGCCATCCGGTGGGCCCGCAGCGCGATCCCGCGCAGCCCGTCGGGGCCGTGGTAGACCGCGTACATCGACGCCATCACGGCCAGCAGGACCTGCGCGGTGCAGATGTTCGACGTCGCTTTCTCGCGGCGGATGTGCTGCTCGCGGGTCTGCAGGGCCAGCCGGTACGCGGGCGCGCCGTCGGCGTCCTTCGCGACGCCGACCAGCCGCCCGGGCAGCTGCCGCTCCAAACCCCGGCGGACGGCCAGGTACGCCGCGTGCGGCCCGCCGAAGCCCAGCGGGACGCCGAACCGCTGCGTCGAGCCGATCGCGACGTCGGCGCCCAGCTCGCCGGGCGGCCGCAGCAACGTCAGGGCGAGCGGGTCGGCGGCGACGATCACCGCCGCGCCGTGCTTCTTGGCGTCGGCGATGGTGAAGTCGAACTCGCGGACCGCGCCCGAGGCGCCCGGGTAGGCCAGCAGGATGCCGAAGAAGTCGCCGCCGAGGCCGAGGCCGGTCAAGCCCTGGGACAGGTCTTCGACGACCAGCTCGATGCCCAGCGGCTCGGCACGGGTCCGGAGCACCGCGAGGGTCTGGGGCAGGGTGTCCTCGTCGACGACGAACCGGTGGGACGCCGATTTGCCGGCGCGGCGGACGAGCGTCATCGCCTCGGCCGCGGCGGTGGCCTCGTCGAGCAGGGACGCGTTCGCGACGGGCAGGCCGGTCAGGTCGGCGATCATCGTCTGGAAGTTGAGGAGCGCTTCGAGCCGGCCTTGCGAGATTTCGGGCTGGTAGGGCGTGTAGGCGGTGTACCAAGCCGGGTTCTCGAGCACGTTGCGGCGGATCACCGGCGGGGTCACGGTGTCGTGGTAGCCGAGGCCGATCATCTGGGCCATCGGCCGGTTCCGCGCGGCCAGCGCCCGCAGTTCGGCGAGCGCCTGGGCTTCGGTAGCCGCGGGCGGCAGGTCGAGAGGCTCGGCGGACGCGCGCAGCGACTCGGGAACGACCCGCTCGGCGAGTTCGTCGAGGGAGGCGACGCCGATGACGTCGAGGATGTGGCGGAGTTCGTCCGGACCGGGCCCGATGTGCCGGTCAGCGAAGGGAATGCCCTGTTCCAGAGAGGCGAGTGACGGCTCCACGATGGCCTCCTGCGAACGGCGGTATCTGCTCAAGCCGACTGTAAACGCGAAGGTGACCACGGCGGGGGTCCGGGGGCGGAGCCCGCCGGGCGGTTGTGGGGTTGCACCCCCACAAGACACTCCGAAGGGCTCCGGGCGAGCGCTCTTCGCGAGCGGAACTCGCCCGAGCGCTTCGGAACCCTCCCCACTCTGTCCGTACCCCCGAAGGGGCGCCTGAGAGTTTCGCCCGAGGTTGAGCCGGGCTTGCACCGTCGGCGGGGCCATCAGGTTGTGTCCTGACGACCCGCTTTCCAGAGGCGTCTAGACCGCGCGGTCCAGGGTGCCTGAGAGGTTCCGGGGAGGACTTGCTCCTTCGGCGCCGGACTCGAGGTTGTGGTCCGGACTCTCCCGCGCGGTTTCGTCGACTGCGCGGATCACCTTACTCCGGCTGCCGCGGAGATGATCACCCGGTACGGCGGGCGTTGCGGCGCTGGGTCAGCTCGTCCGGCTCGTGCGCTTCGACGATGCCGCCGTCGGCGCGTTCGGCCGGGAACTCGTGGATGGTGCCGCTGATTTCCTGCATCGCGCCGCTGACCGCGATGCCGAACACACCCTGGCCGCCCTGGAGCAGATCGACGATCTCCTCCGGCGAGGTGCATTCGTAGACCGTGGTGCCGTCGGAGAACAGCGTGACCTTGGCGAGGTCACGGACCCCGCGAACGGACAGGTGGTCGACCGCGACCCGGATGTTCTGCAGCGAGACCCCGGTGTCCAGCAGCCGCTTGACCACCTTCAGGACCAGGATGTCCTTGAACGAGTACAGCCGCTGGGAGCCGGAGCCGTGCGCGGTGCGGATGCTGGGCGCGATCAGTTTCGTGCGAGCCCAGTAGTCGAGCTGACGGTAGGTGATCCCGGCGATCTGGCACGCGGCCGGACCCCGGTAGCCGACGAGCTCGTCAGGCAGCGAGTCGTCGGGGAACAGTTCACCCTGCTCACCAGCCGCGACCTGAACAGGCTGCTTCTCGGAACCAGCCTCGACCACGCAAGCCTCCCCTCGCCCGACCAGGCGGCCGGCGAATGACAGCCGGACAGGACCCAGAGCGGGACCCACCGGAGATCAACCGCCACGATCCGGCCCCAGACCGTGAATCACATCGTGGCGATTTACCTCCTTCGACGGTAAGCGCCCGGACAGGGCCGGTCAACGCGACGCGCGGCAAGCCTCAACGGTCGGATGAGCGTTTGAGCCGTTCGCCGTACCCCGGAGGCAGTGGTTCAAACCTCCTGGACGCATTTACTCAGCCGTGTTAATTTTTACTCATGCAAGTAAAGACCGAACTCATGGCCGAGCTGGGCCTCAGCGTGACCGAGGCCGCCCGCCGCGCGCAGATCCTCGGCGCGACGATCGGCGTCATCAACGACCTCGGGTACCGCAAGGCCACGTTCGCCAAGATCCGCGAACGCGCCGGGCTCAGCAGCACCCGGATGATCTCGTACCACTTCACCAACAAGGCCGGCCTGATGCAGGCGGTGCTGAGCACGGTCGTCGAGACGAAGAACGCGTTCCTCCGGGAACGCACCGGCGGCGGCCTGGATCCGGCCGACCGTGCCGGCTATCTGCGGGCGCACATCGAGACGTCGATCGCGTTCCTGCGCGCGTACCCGGATTGCGTGCGGGTGCTGACGGAGATGGCCGCCAACGCCGACGACGCCGAGAACTGGGCGATGACGAAGGTCCTGGTCGACGACATGCGGGTGCACGGCCTGGCCCGCCAGCTCAAGCAGGGCCAGGCCGAGGGCGCGTTCGGCGCGTTCACTCCCGAGGTGATGGCGATGTCGATCGCCCAGGCGATCGACGGCGTGGCGGCGGCCTACACGGCCGACCCGTCGCTGGACCTGGAGCTCTACGGCCGGGAGGTCGCCGACACGTTCGCCCGGGCGACCGCTCCCTGAGCGTCGAGGGCCCGGTCGAGGCGTTCCTCGAGCCGGGCCTTCGGCTGCGCCCCCACGACGGTCAGCACCGGCTCACCGCCCGAGAAGAGGATCATCGTCGGCAGCGACATGACCTGGTACGCGCGGGTCGCCTCCGGGTTCTCGTCCGAGTTGATCTTGCGCACGGCGAGGGTACCGGCGCGTTCGCGCGCCAGCTCGGCCAGCACCGGCGCGATCATCCGGCACGGCGGGCACCAGGTGGCCCAGAACTCGACCAGCACCGGGACGTCGCCGCCCAGCACCTCGGCGGCGAACGTCGCATCGGTGACGTCAGTGACCTCTGGGGCGATTTCGGACACGACAGGGCTCCTTCAGAGACGTTCGGGGACGACGCACGGATCGGGCGCGAGGCCCGGCTCCTGCCGGGCGAGGGCCTCGGCGAGCTTCACGGCGAGTTCGGCGCGGATCGCGCCGAGGCGGGCGAGGACCGCGTCGGCCTCCGCGAGCTTGCGCCGGTACATCTCGATCGAGCTCGGGCAGGAGTCGCCGGTCTCGTGGCCGCTGCGCAGGCAGTCGACGAAGGGCCTCGTCTCGTCGAGGGACAGGCCGACCGTCTGCAGCTTCAGGATCTCCGTGACCAGCTGGAGGTCGTCCTCGTCGTACTCGCGGTAGCCGTTCGCCGCGCGACGGGCCGCGAGGAGGCCCTGGTCCTCGTAAAAGCGAAGCGCACGGGTAGTCGTACCCGTGCGCTTGGCCAGCTCTCCGATCCGCATGCCCCGACGGTAGACGTTGACGTCGGCGTCAAGGCAAGCACGAAGCGGCTTAGGTGTCCGCTCCGCGGAAGTCTTCCGGGGAGACCGAGTCGAGGAACTCGCGGAACTTCTCGACCTCGTCCTCCTGCTCGTCCGGGATGATCAGGCCGGCCTCTTCCAGCACCGCGTCCACGGCGTGGATGGGGACGCCGATCCGCAGGGCCAGCGCGACCGAGTCGCTCGGCCGGGCGGACACCCGGATGTCGCCGTCGAAGACGAGTTCGGCGAAGAACGTGCCTTCCTTCAGGTCGGTGATCACGACCTGCTCCAGCTCGCGGCCCAACGCCCCGATGACCTCTTTCAGCAGGTCATGGGTGAGCGGGCGGGCGGGGCGGACCCCTTGCTGCTCCAACGCGATGGCGGTCGCTTCGACCGAGCCGATCCAGATCGGCAGGTACCGTTCGCCTTCGGTTTCCCGCAGCAGCAAGATCGGCTGATTCGCGGGCAGCTCGACCCGCACACCGACGACGCGCATTTCGCTCATCGGGCTTCGCCTCCCTCTCGTGCACACGGGCTTCAGCGCTGGAACCGCACTGCGCCGTTCACTCCCGACGCTACCCGTCATCCGTGCGCTGTGCTCGCTGTCGGACACTCTCGGCTCGCCTACCGCAAACCGTTGTTCTCACGGTACGGCATGAGGTGCCGAACATTCAGTCATTGACATGGGACCGCAAAGAAGATCTCACCGCCCCGTTACGGCTCAACAACCCGTGGCGCCACGGATTCCGGCCTTCACGAGGAGCGTGTGCAGGGTCACCGACAGTGCCGCGAGCTCCCGGACCACCTCGTCGGCCCGCGCTTTGGCCTCCGGGTCACGATGCCGGTACACCGGGGTCACGATCTGCTCCAACAGCCCGACCTCGCGGTCGGCCGCGGCACGGAAGGCGCGCAGATGTCTCGGCTCGATACCGAATTCGGTCAGGGCCTTCACCGTGCGCGCGACCAGCACCGCGTCCGGGTCGAAGAACCCCGCGGGACCGGACCGGACCAGGCCGTACTGCTGCAGTTCGGCCAGGGCGGGCGCGTCGATGCCGGCCTGCGCCAGGAGCTCCTCCTGGGTCAGGCGCAGCTCCCGGCCGGCGGCGAAGTCGTCCGCCACCGGCAGGCCGACGTTGTCGGCCGGCGCGTCGATCGGCACCAGCCGGCGCGGCGGACGCGGCAAGGCCGCGACGGGCCCGGCACCCGAGTCCGCCGCGTCCAGCTGCTCCTTGATGACCTTCAACGGGAGGTAGTGATCCCGCTGGGCGGCCAGGACGAACTTGAGCCGCTCCACGTCCGCCGCGGCGAACTGCCGGTAACCCGAGGGCGTCCGGCCCGGTTGGACCAGGCCTTCCGCCTCGAGGAACCGGATCTTGGAGATGGTGACGTCGGGGAAGTCGTGGCGCAGCTGCGCCAGGACCGCCCCGATGCTCAACCCGTCCCGTTGTGGCCGCCCGGCCGCCGTCACTGTGCCCCCTGGCCCCCGTGCCCCGGGCCGGTCAGGAAGACCAGGCGGAACTTCCCGATCTGGACTTCGTCGCCACCGGCGAGGACGGCCTGGTCGACCGGCTCGCGGTTGACGTAGGTGCCGTTGAGGCTGCCGACGTCGATGACGACGAACTCCCCGCCTTCACGCCGGAACTCGGCGTGCCGCCGCGAAACCGTGACGTCGTCCAGGAAGATGTCGCTGTCCGGGTGACGCCCGGCGCTGGTGGTGTCGCGGTCGAGCAGGAAGCGCGAGCCCGCGTTCGGGCCCCGCTTCACGACCAGCAGAGCCGAACCCGCGGGCAGGGCGTCGACGCCCTGGACCGGGGCTTCGGCGGCCGGGGCGGACTCGCGGCCTTCGGCTTCGGCCAGGAAGTCGGCCCGGAAGACAGAGGTCCGCTCCGGAGACTGCTCCGGGGGAACGCCGCCCGGCCCGTCGTTCGTGCTCACCTGAGCTCTCCTCCACACATGCTGTGTTGCCAGTACTTCAAGAACGTGTAGCCGCCAACGTACCGTGCCTGATCGCTTCTCCGAGCCCCGGGATCCCGAACCGTGAGCGAATGGCCCCGACCGGCCGGAATCCGAGGTCGGCCGGGGGTTCAGCCCTTGATCAACGCGTCGTACGCCTCGGCTTCGAGCAGGGCTTCGAGCGCCGACGGGTCGTCGAGCCGGATCTCGATCAGCCAGCCCTCGCCGTAGGGGTCGCTGTTGATCAGTTCGGGCGAGTCGGCGACCGCGTCGTTGACGGCGACGATCTCGCCGTCGACCGGCGCGAACAGCTCCGAAACGCTCTTCGTCGACTCGACCTCGCCGAAGACGTCGCCCCCGCCCACCTGGCGGCCGACCTCGGGCAGGTCGACGAACACGACGTCGCCGAGCTGGTCCTGCGCGTACTCGGTGATGCCGATCCGGACGAGGGTGTCCTCGCCGCGGGTCGCGACCCACTCGTGTTCCTCGGTGTAGCGAAGCTCTTCAGGAACGGACACCGCCGGTCCCCTTTCATGCCCTCACTGGCGAAATCTGCTGGGCGAAGTCTTACACCCACTCGGCCCAGCAGCTCGGCACGACCCGGCGGAACTGTCGCGCTCAGTCGCCGGCGGCCCCGCGCAGCGCGGTCCGCGCCTGCACGACGTAGAGGACACCGGACCAGACGTAGAGGACGCCGCCCCAGATCGTGAAGGCGTAGCCGATGGGCCGGGACACCGCCGCCACGTCCGAGCCGCCCTGCGCGAGCAGCAGGAACGGGAAGGCGTACATCAGGACGAAGGTCGCGCCCTTGCCGATGTAGGTGACCTCCGGCGGCGCGAAGCCGCGGCGGCGCAACGTCAGGACGCACACGCCGAGAACGGCTTCGCGCAGCACCAGCGGGACCACGACCCACCAGGGGATGATCTCGCGGACCAGGAACGCGATGAGCGTCGCGAGGATGTAGAGCCGGTCGGCCGCCGGGTCCAGCAGCGCGCCGAGCCGCGACATCTGGTTGAGCCAGCGGGCCAGCTTGCCGTCGAGCCAGTCGGTCAGCGCGCTGAACACGAGCACCGCGAGCGCCCAGCCGTCCTCCTCCGGGCCGAGCAGCAGCCAGAGGAAGACCGGCACGCCGGCCAGCCGCAGCAGCGACAGCATGTTGGGGACGTTGAAGGCCTGTCGCAGCAGCGACGGCTCGGCGCTCGGGGTGTTCGCTTGAGCTGGTTCTGGGGCGGCTGTGCTCACCAGCCCACCCTAGAGCTCGGGGCTCAGCACGCGCGGCGGTGGCTCCAGCCGCGTCGCTGCAGTTCGGCGCTGCTCAGGGCCTCGGGACGGCCGCGGCCGTCGGTGCCCACCCAGCGGGCCCGGCCGGGCCCGGACTCGAGGACGTACGGGCGGCCGCAGCACCAGATGACGGTGTTGGGGACGGTCGGCGGGCGGGACGGTTCTTCGGTGCTGGTGACGGCGTTCATCGCTCTCACGGGGTCGGGGCGGGGTATCGGGGACGGGAAGCTCGCCGGCTTCCACTCGGATCGTCGGCACCCGGAGCCGGGATGTTAACGGCGGCAGCGGGAATTAGACCGATCGATTCTTGATGGCAGCCTTGTGTATCGGAGCGTGAACGGGATGTTAACCGTCCACTGTGGACACACAAACGGGAGCCACCGGACACGCCCGCCACCCGGCTGGAGTAATCTCCGGCACACCCGTGGGCGAGCCGATCCACGGGGCCCCGGCCCGGATGGGCCAGAACGACCTGGCCGGCCCGACCGGGGAGGAAGGATCGCGGTGCCCCACCCGACCACCACGAGGACGTGGCGGCGATTGCTCGCGGCCTGCCTCATCGCGCCCGCGCTCGCCGCCTGTTCCGGCGACCCGGCCCCGTCCGCCGCTCCCCCGCCGCCGTCCCCGACGTCCGCGGCACCGTCGTCCGCGACGACCGGGACGCCGCCACCGCCGCCCGCCGCCTCCGGCTCGTCCGTGCCCGGCCCGGCGTCGAAGCCGGCCGCCGTGCCGCCGACCGTTCCCGGCGCGTGCGGCACCATCACCGCCGCCAGCGGGCTGACCCTCTACGTCTTCGACAGTGGTTCGAGCGGCGTCAGCTGCGTGGCGGCGACCCAGCTGGTCACCGACTTCCACCGCAAGATCGCCGGACGCCAGGGCGCCGGCTCGAACGACGCGGTGAACGAGACGGTGAACGGCTGGCTGTGCACGTCCGGGCCGCCCGCCGCGCAGGGCGGCACCACCTGCACCAAGGGCGAGCAGACCGTGTTCGCCGCCGTCGTCCCGTCCGAATGACCTCCCGTTCCGTCCGCTTCTGAAGGGCCCATGAAGACACTCGCGTACCCCTTGCTGCTCGTCGCCGCGACCGCCGTCCTGGCCGGGTGCGGCGGCGCCGACCCGGCGCCCGCGGCGCCGTCCGCCTCGAGCGCGGTCCCGGCCGAGGCGGCCGCGGCGGCGTCCACGGCACCGGGCGTGCCGTGCGGCGACGTCACCGGATCGAGTGGCGCCAAGACGGCGGTCATGGCGCACGGCAAGGTCGACTGCACCGCGGCGACGACGCTGCTGAAGGACTACTTCGCGAAGCTGACCCCGGCCGAGGCGGCCTCGGCCGACGGCCCGGGCCCCGTCGTGCTCGACGAGTGGACGTGCGGCAGCGGCGCGAACGACCCGGTGACGGTCTGCTCGACCGAAGACGGCCGCCAGATCGAGGGCACGCGCAGCTGACGCCCGCCGGGCTCAGCCCTTGAGGTCCGGGAAGTCCTCTTCGCGGAACTCCGTGCCCGCGCCGCGCGCCGGGTCGCTCTCGCGGCCGCGCAGCTCGACGCGGCGGATCTTGCCCGAGATCGTCTTCGGCAGCTCCGCGAACTCGAGCCGCCGGATCCGCTTGTACGGCGCGAGGTGCTCACGGCAGTACGCGAGGATCGCCTTCGCCGTGACCGCCGTCGGCTCGTGGCCGGCGGCCAGCACGACGTACGCCTTCGGCACCGCGAGCCGGATCGGGTCGGGGGCCGGGACGACCGCCGCCTCCGCGACCGCCTCGTGCTCGATGAGCACGCTCTCCAGCTCGAACGGCGAGATCCGGTAGTCCGACGCCTTGAAGACGTCGTCGGTGCGCCCGACGTAGGTGATGTACCCGCGTTCGTCGATCGAACCGACGTCGCCGGTGTGGTAGAAGCCGTTCGCGAAGGCCGTCGAGGTGCGCTCGTCGTCGCCGGCGTAGCCCGTCATCAGGCCCACCGGGCGGTGGTCGAGGTCGAGGCAGATCTCACCTTCCGACGCCCGTTCGCCGCTGACCGGGTCGACCAGCGCCACGACGAACCCGGGCAGCGGCCGGCCCATCGAGCCCGGGACGACGTCCTGGCCCGGCGTGTTGGCGATCTGGACGCTGCTCTCGGTCTGGCCGAAGCCGTCCCGGATGGTGACGCCCCAGGCCTTCTCGACCTGGTCGATCACCTCGGGGTTCAGCGGCTCCCCCGCGCCGACGACCTTCTGCGGCGGCGTCTTCAGCGCCGTCAGATCGGCCTGGATGAGCATCCGCCAGACCGTCGGCGGCGCGCAGAAGCTCGTGATGCCGCAGCGGTCCATCTGCGCCATCAGCGCGTTCGCGTCGAACCGGTTGTAGTTGTAGAGGAACACGGTCGCCTCGGCGTTCCACGGCGCGAAGACGTTGCTCCACGCGTGTTTCGCCCAGCCCGGCGAAGAGATGTTCAGGTGGACGTCGCCCGGCTCCAGGCCGATCCAGTACATCGTGGACAGATGCCCCACCGGGTACGAGACCTGGGTGTGCTGCACCAGTTTGGGCTTCGCCGTGGTGCCCGAGGTGAAGTACAGCAGCAGCGGGTCGGCGGCCTTGGTGGGGCCGTCCGGGGCGAACTCGGGCGACTCGGCGAACGCGGTCGTGTACGAGTGCCAGCCCTCGACCGGCTCCCCCACCGCGATCCGGGTGTAGTCGCCGGCGACGTCCGCGAACTTCTCCGTGTCGGCCGAGCGGATCACGACGTGCTTGGCCGCGCCGCGCTCGACTCGGTCGGTCAGGTCGGCCGGGCCGAGCAGGGTGGACGCCGGGATGATCACCGCGCCGAGCTTGATCGCGGCGAGGATCGTCTCCCACAGCTCGCCCTGGTTGCCCAGCATCAGGATCAGCCGATCGCCGCGGCGCACGCCGAGGCCGCGCAGCCAGTTCGCCACCTGGTTGGACCGGCCCGACATCTCCGGGTAGGTCCAGCGGTTCTCGGTGCCGTCCTCCTCGACGATCCACAACGCGAACCGCTCGGCGTTGTCCGGATCGTGGGCGATGACGTCGAACCAGTCGATCGCCCAGTTGAAGTGGTCGAACTCCGGCCAGGCGAAGTCGCGGTACGCCGTGTCGTAGTCCTCGCGGTGCTGCTGCAGGTAGTCCCGCGCCACACGGAACGCGTGGTGGACTTCCGAAGCGCCGTTGCTCACCCTGCTGCCTCCTTGGTCTATTCGCCCGTGAACTCCGGCTTTCGGCGCTCCATGAAGGCCTGCACCGCCTCGCCGAGGTCCTTGCTGGGCAGGAACGCCGAGTTCCACGCCGCGACGTACCGGAGGCCGTCGGCGACCTGGCGCTCGGTGTTCGCCGCCAGTACCTGCTTCGTACCCTGCACCACCAGCGGCGGGTTCGCAGCGATCTCGCCTGCCAGTTCCCGCGCGGCCTTCAGCAGCGCGTCCTGGTCCGGGTAGACGTCGTTGACGAGGCCGATCTTCTCGGCGCGGGCGGCGTCGATGTCCTTGCCGGTCAGCGCCAGCTCGCGGACGTGGCCCTCGCCGATGATCGGGGCGAGCCGCTGGAGGCTGCCGATGTCGGCGACGATGGCGACGCGCACCTCGCGGACGCTGAACTTGGCGTCCGCGCTGGCCAGCCGGATGTCCGCCGCGGTGACGACGTCGACGCCGCCGCCGATGCACCACCCGGAGACGGCCGCGATGACCGGTTTGCGGCATTCGGCGATGGAGCTGACGGCGGCCTGCAGCCGCCGGACCTCGGTGTGGAACTCGCTGCGCGGGCCGGCGAGCGCGTCGCCCGCCAGCAGCGGCGCCCAGCCGCCCATCATCGCCGGCAGGTCGAGGCCGTAGGAGAAGTGTGCCCCGCTGCCGGTCAGCACCACGGCCCTGACCTGCGGGTCCGCGTCGAGGGCCCCCATCACCAGCGGCAGCTCGCGCCAGAAGTCCGGGCCCATCGCGTTGCCCTTCGAAGGGCCGAGGAGCGTCACTTCGGCGACGTGGCCTTCGATGTCGACCTTGAGGGAGACGAGGCCGGGCAGATTGTCAGCGGTAGCGGTCATGAGGTCATCTTCACCCATGCCCGCGACCACCCGCCATTGGCACGGTGTCAATTGAACTGTGATCCTCGGCGGCCCGCCGCTGTGCCAACGTGGTCAGGGGATGCTTTCCTGGAGGAAGGTGACCACGACGCGGGGAGGACGGTGGGACATGAGCCCGGCCAGCAGCGCGACCCTGATCGAGCCGGAGCCCCCGGCCCCGCCCGCGCGGCGAGCGTCGCGGCCGATCGAGCTGACCGGCTCGTTCGACCACGAGGGGCACCGCCTCTGGTACACCGAGTTCGGCAGCGGCGACAAGGTCGTCGTCCTGACCCACGGCATCATGCTCACCCGCCGGATGCACGCGCCCCTGGCCCGGCGGCTGGCCCGCGCCGGGTTCCGGGTGGTCACCCTCGACCTGCTCGGCCACGGCGACTCGGACCGGCCGACCGAGTCGTGGCTGTACTCGATGCCGTCGTTCGCCGAGCAGACCCTGGCCCTGCTGGACCACCTGGAGGTCTCCTCCGCCGTGATCGGCGGGACCTCGCTGGGGGCGAACGTCTCCCTGGAGGTCGCGGTGTCGGCGCCCGAGCGGTGCCTCGGGCTGATCGTCGAGATGCCGGTATTGGACAACGCGATCGTCGCGGGGCTGGTCACGTTCGCCCCGCTGCTGATGGCCGCCCGGTTCCTGCCGGTGACGGTGCAGGCGGTGGCGCTCGCGGCGTCCCTGGTCCCGCACGGCAACCAGTGGGTCGACGTCGTCACCGACACGCTCTCCCAGCGCCCGGCCCCGATGGCGGCCCTGCTGCACGGAGTCCTGTTCAGCCGGATCGCGCCGCCGAAGTCGGTCCGCCGCAAGATCACGACCCGCGCGCTGGTGATCGGCCACCAGGGTGACCCGATCCACCCGTTCGGCGACGCGGACACCCTCGCCGTCGACATGCCGGACGCGGAGTTCGTCCAGGCCCGCAGCCCGGTGGAGCTGAGGTTCGACCCGACCCGGCTGTCGGACGCGATCCGCGACTTCGCCGCGACCTGCTACGAGGACTGAGGCTGGGCCAGACCCGCGACCGGGCCGATCACGATCACCGCGGGCGGCCGGACTCCCGAAGCCGCCGCGTCGGTGACCACCGTGTCCAAAGTGGACCGCAGGGCGCGCTGGGTGCGCATCGTGCCGTCTTCGACGATCGCCACCGGGGTGTCGGCCGGGCGGCCGCCGTCCAGCAGGGCCTTGGCGAACTGCGGGAGCCGCTCGACGCCCATCATCAGCACGATCGTGCCGCGCATCCGCGCCAGCAGGTCCCAGTCGACCAGCGACCGGTCGTCCCCCGGGGCGACGTGACCCGAGACCACCACGACCTCGTGCGCGACGCCGCGGTGGGTCACCGGGACGTCCGCCACCGCGGGGACCGCGAACGCGCTCGTGATGCCCGGGACCATCGTCACCGGGACGCCGGCCTCGGCGCAGGCCAGCACCTCCTCGAAGCCGCGGCCGAACAGGTACGGGTCGCCGCCCTTGAGGCGGACGACGAACTTGCCATCCTTGGCCCGCTCGATGAGCGTGCTGTTGATGACGTCCTGGCTGGCCGCGCGGCCGTACGGGATCTTCGCCGCGTCGACGATCTCCACCTCGGGCGCGAGTTCGTCGAGCAGCTCGCGGGGCGCCAGGCGGTCGACGACCACGACGTCCGCGCGCGAGAGCAGCCGGCGGCCGCGGACGGTGATCAGTTCCGGGTCGCCGGGGCCGCCGCCGACCAGCGCGACGCCGGGGAGCGTGCCGTCCGGGTGCGGGCGGCGGCCGTCTTCGACCGTGCCCGCGTGCAGGCCGTCCAGGATCGAGTCCCGGACCGCCGCGGACCGCAGGGGCTCACCGCCCGAGAGCACGCCGAACAGCAGCCCGCCGTGGCGGCCGGACGCCGGGGTCACGGCGCTGCCGGACTCACCCTCGTCGGCGCGGACGCAGAACACGCGCTCGCGCTCGGCCTCGGCGCAGATCGCCGCGTTGACCTCGGCGTCGTCGGTGCAGGCCAGCGCGTACCACGCGTCGCGGAGGTCGCCCTCTTCGTAACGGCGTTCATGCCACACGAGCTCACCCGCGTCCACCATGCCCTGCACCGACGGCGTCGTGTGCGGGGACACCAGTTCCACGCGCGCGCCCGCGCGGATGAGCCGGGGCAGCCGGCGCTGGGCCACGGAACCGCCGCCGAACATCACGACGCGGCGGCCGGTCAGCTGGAGGCCGGAGAGGTAGTGCGGGTCGTCCATGGGCGGGAGTTTATTAAGGCACCGGCGCCGCACCAGCCAGGCGTGCGAAGAGTCACCGTTCGAGCAGGGCCAGCAGGTCGGTGTTGCCGAACATCTTCGCCGTGTCGAGCGCCGACGGCTGCCCCGCGCCCGGCTCGGCGCCGCCGTCGAGCAGGGCGCGCACGACGTCCGGCTCGTTCTTGAAGACGGCGCCCGCCAGCGGGCTCTGGCCGCGGTCGTTCTGACGGTTCGGGTCGGCGCCGCGTTCGATCAGGGCGGTCACCGTGTCGGCGTGGCCGTGGTAGGCGGCCAGCATGACCAGGGTGTCGCCGCTGTCGTTGGTGAGGTTGGCCGGGATTCCCCGGTCGACGTACGCGGCCAGCTCCGCGGTCCGGCCCTCGCGCGCGAACCTGAAGATCTTGGCCCACAGCGCCAGCATCTCCGGCGTGAACTCCTCGTCACTCATGGGGTGAGGCTCTCACGAAACCCGGAACACCGGCCCGCGCGCGGGGAACGGCAGCCGCGCGCCGCGGGGCACCAGGTACGCGTGCTCGCGCCGCGGCCGCACGTGGTCGCACCGCGCGTCGGTGATGATCAGGATCGGCCCGTCCGGTGGGAAGTCCGGCGCGCGCTGGAGCAGGTCGACGCCGGGCTGCAGGATCGTGCCACCGCGGCCGCGCACCTTGACGCGGCCGGCGATGTCCTCGACGGCGAGATACCCGGCGTCGTAGGCGACGGCGTCGCAGAACACCACCCGCGCGGCCGGGACGTCGCGGGCCATCGCGTAGGAGGCGATCGCGCCCAGCGCCTTGCCGAGCAGCTCGGCGTTCATCGAGCCGGACGTGTCCAGCACGACGCCGAAGGTGGCGCGCTTGTCCAGCTGCTCGGGCCGCACCTTGCCCGGGCGCGGGATGTCCGGCGTCGACGTCTGGCGGCGTGACGCCCGGGCGTAGCTGCGCACCGGCAGCTCGACGCGGACGTGCTCGTCGAACCAGCGTGCCAGCTGGGCGTCCCACGGCAGCGGCGGGTGCTCGAGGGCCCGGATCTCCTGCTCCAGCCCGGCCGGCAGCAGGCCGCGGCCCTGGTTGTGGTGGTATTCCAGCCCCTGGGTGAGCCCGCGGCGGTAGAACTCGTCGAGGTCGACGCCGTGGACGCGGTCCGTCCACGGCATGGGCCGGGGCTCACCGCGGCGCGACGACCGGCGCTGCGCGGCGTCGGGCTCGGACAGCCAGCCGCCCAGGACGTCCCCGGCCTCGCGGCCACCGAGAGTCTGCAGCTTGCGGGCGCGCCGGAGGTCGGTCGTGAGCGTGTCGTACACCGACTCGGCCGACAGGCCGGTCAGCTGCGGGTCGTGCAGCGTGCCCTCGGGCAGTTCGCCGACGGCCATCGCGACCAGCCAGCCGTTGATCACGTAGTCGCAGGCGACGTTCCACAGGTACGGGTCGCGCCCGAGCGCGCGGCGGTCGTGGCGCAGCGCGGCGTGCAGCATCTCGTGCGCCAGCACGAACCGCCATTCCGGCGCGGTCAGGGCCGCGTGCGGGTTGACGTAGATCTCGCCGTGCTCGGCGTCGACCGCGGCCACGGCGATGTCCCAGGCCCGGACGACCTCGGCGTCGGCGATCAGGGTGAAGCCCGCGGCCAGCGCGCCGAGCAGCGGGAACGACGAGACGAACCACTCCAGCGCGCGGTCCCACTCCCCCAGCGTCCGCCGGTGGCGGGTCTGCCCGCGCGCGTCCGCGGCGCGTTCCATCGCGTCGGTGGCCGACGCGATCAGCCCGCGGGCGAACCGCTCGGTCCACGGCTCGGGCTTCCCGTTGTATCGGAGGTGCCAGCGGCTCGGCGGTGGTCCGAGCCGCAGGCACGGCCGCGCGCCGCCGGTGCCGAGCCCCGTGAACGGCCCGGGGACGCCGGTTTCGCGCCACGCGCGGGTCAAGGAGAACTCGTCGCCACCCGGGAGTTCCGGGAGCAGCACGATGGGTTCGCCGACGTGGACCGCCTCGGCGAACCGGTGGACGGCCACACAGCACGCGGCGCCGTACGACGCGTCGATCTCCCGGACGGGGGTGACGGTCTCGGCGTCGGTCAGCGTCTCTTCGTCGAGGTGGCCGAGGCCGAGGTGCAGCAGCAGGTGCGCGAACACCCACGCCCACTCCGCGGGCACGGCGTCGCGGGCGCGGTTGGCCGTGATCACCCCGCGGTCGCTGACGACGGCCCAGCCGCCGACGCCGGTCAGGCTCTCCTTGTCGAGGCTCGCACCGCGCGTCAGGTGGTCGAGCACGGTGTGCTCGCGGGCCAGGGCCCAGCCGGCGTCGATCGCCTTGGCCCGCCGTTCGCGGCGCTTGGCCTCGGCCTGCGCGCCGCTCACGCGCGCGCGTCCACGAGCCGGGGCAGGTCGCGGGCGGCCTCGACGAGGAACCACGACGGCAGCCGAGGGTGGCCCGCCTCGTCGTCGGCGATGACCAGCTGGGCCATCTCGAGGGAGATCTCGGCCAGCTCGACGAGCAGGCTCTTCGCGCGGAACGCGAACTGGCGCACCGCGGCCGACGCGTGCCGCTTGTCCGCGGGCAGGTCCTTGACCAGCCGCGCGCGGAACGTCTCGGCGAGGAAGTACAGCAGGTCCCGGTCGCCGGGCTCGGCGGGCCAGCGGGCGTCCCCCTTGACGATGGCTTCGAGGTCGAAGGCGTGCCGGGCCACCTTGAGGTACGCGCGGAACGAGCCGGCGTGCTGCGGGGTGAGCGTGGCGTAGGCCAGCAGCGCGATCGTCTCGTCGTCGGCGGCGTCGCCGTACGAGTGCAGCAGGTCCGACAGCATGTGCCAGGACCGCGGCGTCGAGAAGGGCTCTTCGGTCTTCGGCGGCGGGCTCCACAGGTGGTCCGGGCGCTGGGTCAGGTACTCGACGACCGAAGGGTGGATGTCGTGGCTCATCGCCCAGGTCAGCCAGTCGGCGGGCGAGGCGCGCAGGTGCACGTGGACGAGCCGGTTGACCAGCGCGGACGCCATCGGGCGCGCGAGGGCCTGGTCGGTGGCGCGGTTGCCGGCGCCGATCACGACCGAGCCCGCCGGCAGCTCGTACGAGCCGATGCGGCGGTCGAGGATGAGCGAGTAGAACGCCTTCTGGACGTCGGGCGCGGCGGCGTTCAGCTCGTCCAGGAACAAGCAGTACGGCTCGTCGCGGGCGATCTGCTCCGGCGGGCAGAACCGGCTGCGGCCGTCGACGATCTGCGGGACGCCGATCAGGTCCTCGGGCGCGAGCTGGGTGCCGAGCAGCGAGACGCAGTCGAGGCCGAGCGACGCCGCGAATTCCCGGACCAGGGAAGACTTCCCGATGCCCGGCGCGCCCCACAGGAACACCGGCCGCACGACGGCGGCGGTGAGCAGGACTTCGGGCAGCTGGGCGGGCGTGACCGTGAGCTGGGCGTGCACGTGCGGACCTCCTGGTGTCAGGACATCCGGTGCGACGCCCCCTTTCGCAGGCTCATGATCGCGCGCCCGCCCAGCCGCGCGCACCTGGTTTTCAGCTGGCGCGTCCCGCTGCCGGATACGGCAGCAGGGCCATCTCCCGCGCGTTCTTGATCGCCGTGGCGACCTGTTTCTGTTGCTGCGGCGTCAACCCCGTCACCCGGCGGGCCCGGATCTTGCCGCGGTCGGAGACGAACTTCCGCAGCAGGTCGACGTCCTTCCAGTCGACAAGCGTGATCCGGTGGGCGTGCAGCAAGTTCACCTTGCGCTTGACCGGGCGGTCCCGGGTCGGCTTCGGCATCCGGCTCACCAGCTCGACTTCGTGACGCCGGGCAGCTCACCGTGGTGGGCGGCCTGGCGCATCTTCACCCGTGACAGCCCGAACTTGCGCAGGTACCCGCGCGGGCGGCCGTCGGCCGTGTCCCGGTTGCGGATCCGCGTCGGGCTCGCGTCGCGCGGCAGCTTCTGCAGCGCGACGACCGCCGCTCCCTTGTCCTCGGCGGACGCCGACGGCGAGGCGATGACGGCCTTCAGCGCTCGACGGCGTTCGACGTACCGCGCCGCGATCACCTTTCGCTGCTCGTTCTTCGCGATCTTCGACTTCTTCGCCATCAGCGCTCTTCCTTGAACTCGACGTGCTCGCGCGCGACCGGGTCGTACTTGCGCAGGACCATCCGGTCCGGGTTGTTGCGGCGGTTCTTCTTCGTGACGTACGTGTAGCCGGTCCCCGCGGTCGACCGCAGCTTGACGACCGGCCGGATGTCGGTGCTCTTCGCCATCAGAACTTCATCCCTTTCGCCTTCAGTTCGGCCACGACGGCCTCGATCCCGCGCTTGTCGATCGTCTTCATCCCCTTGACGGAGACGCGCAGCCGCACCCAGCGGCGCTCGCCGGGCACGAAGTAGCGGCGGTTCTGCAGGTTCGGTTCCCAGCGCCGGGACGTGCGGCGGTGCGAGTGCGAGACCTGCTTGCCGTACCCCGGCTTGCGGCCGGTGACCTGGCACACGGCGGACACGGACCCTCCCAAGTTGATAGTGGTTGTCGTTTTCATCTACTCTACGCACCGTACCCGGCCCGTATTCCTGGAGCTCTTGTGACCCCTGATCCCCGCGTCCCGCTCGTCCTCGTCAGCGGCCTCGCCCCGGGCGCGAACGCCACGCTCGCCGAGCTGCTGCGCGTCGCCGAGCCCGGGACCGCCGTCGTCCACCACGACCTGCGCGACATCCACTCCGGCGTCGTCCGCCGCCGCCTGCGGCTCGAGCAGCGCGACCAGCTGACCGTCCTCGAACTGGCGCACGGCTGCGTGTCCTGCACCCTGCGCGAGGACCTGCTCCCGCTGCTGCGGCACCTCGCCCGGATGCCGCAGGTGCGGCGGATCGTCGTCCGGCTCGACGAGGCCATGGAGCCCGAGCCGGTGAGCTGGGCGATCCGCAACGTCCTGGTCGGCGACCACCCGGTGCACGACGACGTCGACCTGCGCGCCGTGCTCACGGTCGTCGACTGCGCGACCTGGCTCGCCGACGCGACCGGCGACGACGCCCTGGCCGAGCGCAACCTGCAGGCCAGCCCGGAGGACGACCGGACCGTCGCCCAGGTGGCGCTCTCCCAGGTCGAGTTCGCCGACGTCCTCGTGCTGGCCGGCGCGGCGACCGACGCGTGGGGCGCGGCCAAGGCGTCCGCCGTCCTCGACCGCGTCGCGCCGTCGACCCCGCGGGTCGAGCTGAGCCGGGTGGACGGGCACAGCGTGCTCGACGCCGTCCCGGCCGGCGCGCGCCGCGGCGAGGTCACCGACATGCACGGCGCCCTGCTGCGCGGCCAGCCGCCGCTGCACGCGGATTGCGGCATCGGGCTGGTCACCTTCACCGCCGAGCGGCCGTTCCACCCGCAGCGGCTGCACGACGCGCTCGACGTCCTGCTCGACGGCGTCGTCCGCACCCGCGGCCGCGCTTGGGTGGCCAGCCAGCCGGACGTCGCGTTCTGGATCGAGTCGGCCGGCGGCGGGCTCGGCATCGGGCACGCCGGGCCGTGGCTCGCCTCGCCGGAGGGTCCGGAGTGGACGGACGTCTCCCCCGAGCGCCGCACCCTGGCGTCCCTGCGCTGGCACCCCGTGCACGGCGACCGCGCGCAGGAGCTGGTCGTGGTGACGGACCAGACAACGCCCGACGAGATCGACGCGGCCCTGCGCGGCGCTCTACTGACCGACGAGGAACTGAGAGCCGGCCCCGAGGCGTGGGAGCGCTATCCCGATCCGTTCGGCGACTGGCACGAAGAACCCTGCGAAGACACCGAAACCGACCCGGCGCGGCACGACGCGACCGCGGCGAACCGAAAGGAAGACCAGTGAAACCAGGCATCCACCCCGACTACCACCCCGTGGTCTTCAAGGACTCGTCCACCGGCGACGCGTTCCTGACCCGCTCCACCGCCACGTCGGACAAGACGATCGAGTGGTCCGACGGGCAGACGTACCCGCTGGTGCAGGTCGACATCAGCTCGTGGTCGCACCCGTTCTGGACCGGCACCCAGCGGATCATGGACAGCGCCGGCCAGGTCGAGAAGTTCCACCGCCGTTACGGGAAGCGGGGTACGCGCTGATGGCCGTCCCCAAGCGCAGGAAGTCGCGCAGCAACACCCGTGCCCGGCGGTCGCAGTGGAAAGCCGCGGTCCCGGATCTGGTGCCGATCAAGGTCGACGGCGAGACGCAGCTCGTCCCCCGCCGGCTGATCCGCCACTTCCACTCGTGAGCGTCCCGGTCACCGTGCTCTCGGGCTTCCTGGGAGCGGGCAAGACGACGTTGCTCAACCACATCCTCGCCAACCGCGAGGGCCTGCGGGTCGCGGTGATCGTCAACGACATGAGCGAGGTGAACATCGACGCCGCGCTCGTGCGCTCGCAGGAGCGTCTGGTGGAACTGACCAACGGGTGCATCTGTTGCACCCTGCGGGAGGACCTCCTGGAGGAGGTGGCAGCGCTCTGCGCGGACGACCGCTTCGACCACGTGCTCATCGAGTCGAGCGGGATCTCCGAGCCGATGCCGGTGGCCGCGACGTTCACGTTCCTGGACGCCCTCGCTCGCCTGGACACCATGGTGACAGTGGTGGACGCGGCGAACTTCGCCCGGGAACTGGCGGCCGGAGACTCCCTCGTGGAGCGCCGGCTGGACCAGTACCCGGGCGACGAGCGGACGGTGAGCGACCTGCTGATGGACCAGGTCGAGTTCGCGGATGTGCTGCTGCTGAACAAGACCGACCTCGTCTCACCGGACGACGCGGCGCTGCTGGTCGCGGTGCTCCGGCGGCTCAACCCGGCGGCCGACGTCGTGACCGGCAGCTTCGGGAAGGTGCCGCTGGAGCGGGTGTTCGGCACGGGCCGCTACGACGTCCTGCGCGCACAGGAGGCGCCGGGCTGGGTCGCCGAGCTGAACGGCGACCACGTGCCGGAGACCGAGGAGTACGGCATCTCGAGCGTCGTGTTCCGCGCGTCCCGGGCCTTCGACCCGGCGCGCCTGTGGGACTTCGTCGCCCGGCGGCTGGACTCCGGCGAGTTCGGGACGGTGTTGCGTTCCAAGGGGTTCTTCACGCTGGCGTCCCGGCCCGGGGTGACCGGGCTCTGGTCCCAAGCTGGGACGGTGGCGCGGTTCGAGCCGCAAGGCGTGGCGGAGGAGCCGCGGCAGGAACTGGTGTTCATCGGCGTCGACCTGGCGGGTGAGGCGCTGCTGGGCGCGCTGCGGGCGTGCCTGGGTGACGTCGCGAGCGGCCCGGACCCGTTCCCGGACTGGGAACCCCTCCACGGCCACTGAGCCGGTCTGCCGCGGCTTGTCGTGAGTGTTTAGGGCGGTTCTAACCGCCCTGAACACTCACGACGGGACGGGCGCGGCGGGTGCGTCAGTGGTCGTCGTAGTGGTCTTCGTGCGGCGCGTGGCGGTGGCCGTCGTGGAGGTAGTCGACGTGCTCGCCGTGCGGGACCGCGACGTGGCCGCAGCCTTCGCCGTGGGTGTGGTCGTGGCCCGCGTGCGGGACGTGGCCGGCGATCTCGCACTCGTCGAAGTGCCCGTCGTGCGCGCGGTGCAGGTGCCCCTCGTGCGCGTAGTCCACGTGGTCGCCGTGCGGGACCGCCGCGTGGCCGCAGCCTTCGCCGTGGACGTGGTCGTGGCCTGCGTGCTCGACGTGCGGGATGGTCATCGGGCGTTCCTCCGGTGATGCGCTCTGCTGCATATGTCCACTTCGGACGCTAACACCGGGTGACCGCGCCGACCGGGCGAAAGCTCCCACCTCACCCGATAGGTCCGAGTTGATCAACCCAGGTTTATCAGTCTAGGTTGACGAATGTGACGGACGAGGAGCTGCTCCAGGCGAGCACCGACCTGCGCGTCGCCCTGGGCCGGCTGGTCCGGCGGCTGCGCCAGGGGTACGTCGTCGGCGAACTGACCCTGCCCGAACGTTCGGTGCTCTCGCGGCTCGACCGGGAAGGCCCGGCCACGCCGGGGTGCCTCGCCGACCTCGAACGGGTCAAGCCGCAGGCCATGGGCGTGACGCTCGCCGGGCTGGTCGAGCGCGGGCTCGTCGTGCGCCGCAAGGACGACAGCGACGGCCGCAAGGTCCTCATGTCGGTGACCGACGCCGGCGTCCAGCTGCTCACCGACCGGCGGTCGGTGACCACCGAGCGGATGGCCACCGCGCTGGCCGAGCGGTTCACCCCGGCCGAGCAGCGCAAGCTGATCGCGGCGATCCCGCTGGTCGAGCGGCTGGCGGACGCCCTGTGACGGGCACCGGAACGCCGAACCGCTACAAGTGGGTCGCGCTCTCCAACACCACGCTCGGCGTGCTGATGTCGGCGCTCGACGGCTCGATCGTGATCATCTCGCTGCCCGCGATCTTCCGCGGCATCGGCCTCGACCCGCTCGCCCCGGGCAACATCGGCTACCTGCTCTGGATGATCCTCGGCTACCTGCTCGTGCAGGCCGTGCTGGTGGTGACGCTCGGGCGGCTCGGCGACATGTTCGGCCGGGTCAAGATGTACAACCTCGGCTTCGTCGTCTTCAGCGTCGCGTCGGTGGCGTTGTCGTTCGACCCGTTCCACGCCGGCGGCGGCGCGCTGTGGCTGATCGGCTGGCGGGTGGTGCAAGCCGTCGGCGGCTCGATGCTGACGGCCAACTCCGCGGCCATCCTCACCGACGCCTTCCCCACCGAGCAACGCGGCATGGCGCTGGGTGTCAACCAGATCACCGCGCTGGCCGGGCAGTTCCTCGGGCTGGTGGTCGGCGGGCTGCTCGCCGAGATCGACTGGCGCGCGGTGTTCTGGGTGAGCGTCCCGTTCGGGCTGCTCGGCACGATCTGGTCGATCCGCAGCCTCCGCGAGGTCGGCACGCCGAAGCGCGCGAAGGTCGACTGGGGCGGCAACATCACCTTCGCCGCCGGGACCGCGCTCCTGCTGGCCGCCATCACGTACGGCATCCAGCCCTACGGCGGCGCCGCGACCGGCTGGGGCAACCCGCTGGTGCTGGGCGGCATCGGCGCCGGCGTGCTGCTGCTCGTGACGTTCGGCCTCATCGAGACCCGGGTCGTCGCGCCGATGTTCCACCTCGGGCTGTTCCGGATCCGCGCGTTCGCCGCGGGCAACATCGCCGCGTTGCTGACGTCGGTGGCCCGCGGCGGCATGCAGTTCATGCTCATCATCTGGCTGCAGGGCATCTGGTTGCCGCTGCACGGCTACGACTACGAGCGGACGCCGTTGTGGGCGGGCATCTACATGCTGCCGCTGACGGTCGGCTTCCTCCTGGCCGGCCCGGTGTCCGGGTACCTGTCCGACCGGTTCGGCGCCCGGCTGTTCTCCACCGGCGGCCTGCTGCTGGTCGCGGCGGCGTTCCTGGGCCTGCTGGCGCTGCCGGTGAACTTCCCGTACCCGGCGTTCGCCGCGCTGCTCGTGGTCAGCGGCATCGGCCAGGGCATGTTCTCGGCGCCGAACACCTCGGCGATCATGAGCAGTGTCCCGACCGAACAACGCGGCGTCGCCTCCGGCATGCGGGCGACGTTCCAGAACTCCGGGACGTCGCTGTCGATCGGTGTGTTCTTCTCGCTGATGATCGCCGGCCTCGCCGGCTCGCTGCCGCAGACGCTCACCAGCGGCCTGCAGGCCCACGGCGTCGCCGCGAACGTCGCCGACGGCGTCGCCCAGCTGCCGCCGGTGAGCACGCTCTTCGCGGCGTTCCTCGGCAGCAACCCGGTGGGGCACCTGCTCGGCCCGGACGTCCTGGCCGGACTCGCGCCCGGCGACCGGGCGACGCTCACCGGCGGGGACTTCTTCCCGCAGCTGATCTCCGGGCCGTTCCACCACGGCCTCGTGATCGTGTTCACCGCGGCGGCGGTGATGGCCGTCGTCGCCGCGATCGCCTCGGCGTCGCGCGGCGCCCGTTACTTCCACCCGACCGCAGATGCAGTTAAGGAGAACCGATGACCGACGAACTCATCGCCGGAACCGTCACCATCACCGGGAACAGCGGCGACGAGATCGAGGCCTACGCGGCCAGGCCCACCGACGCCGCGACGCGCGGCGGGGTCGTGGTGATCCACCACATGCCCGGCTACGACGCGTCGACGAAGGAGATGGTGCGCCGCTTCGCCGCCGAGGGCTACAACGCGATCTGCCCCAACCTCTACGCCCGCGAGGCCCCGGGCGCGGACCCCGACGACGCGGCCGCCACGGTCCGCGCGGCCGGCGGCGTCCCGGACGACCGCCTCGTCGGCGACGTCTCCGGCGCGGCCGACTACCTGAAGGCCCTGGAGAACGCGAACGGCCGCGTCGGGGTCATCGGGCACTGCTCCGGCGGGCGGCAGGCGTTCCTCGTCGGCTGCTCGATCGAGGTCGACGCGGCGGTGGACTGCTACGGCGCGTTCGTCGTCAACGACCCGCCGGAGGCCATGAAGTTCATGAAGCCGTTGCTGGGCAAGGCTTCGGAGCTGTCCTGCCCGCTGCTGGGCATCTTCGGCGCCGACGACAAGTTCCCGAGCCCGGACGAGGTCGCCGTGCTGGCGGCCGAGCTGGAGAAGCTCGGCAAGGAGCACGAGTTCCACACGTACGCCGACGCCGGCCACGCGTTCTTCGCCGTCGACCGCCCGAGCTACCGGCCCGAAGCCGCGAAGGACGGCTGGGAACGCATCCTCGACTTCTACGCCCGCACGCTCAGCGCCTGAGAGGACCCGCCATGTGCACCTACCTCACCGAGAAGTTCGCCCTCGAAGGCAGCGGCAAGGGCGCCCGCGGCTGGTTCCGCCTGAACGAGGGCACGGTCTACGTCGACCACCCGGTCCACGCGCCGTACGCGCACACGGTCAACATCGACTTCCGCAACCCGGACCTGGGCGCCTCGGCCCGCGTCGCCCTGGAACTGACGGAAGAAGACGCCCTGGCCCTGGCCGACGCCATCGTCGCCGCGGTCAAATCGGCCCCCGCCGGCCTGGCCTCCCGCAACCAGTAGCCCAAAGCCGTGAAGGCCTCCTTACCGGCTCTTATGGCCGGGAAGGAGGCCTTCACGGCTTTCACGGCGTGTAGAGGGCGCCCAGGAACTCCAGGAGGAGGCGCTCACGTAGCGGGGCGGGTGCCGTCGCGAGGAGCGCGTTGATCGGCGCCATGCGGTCCGGGAGGCCTGAGGCGCCGCCTAGGCCCGCTGCCGCCAGCAGGCCTGCGAACTGTTCCGACGTCAAGGTTGCCGGGTCGAGGGCCGCGACGAACTCCGCCACCGCCGGGTCGATCACCACCGGGCCTGACGCGCGGGCCGCGTCCACCGACGCCGCGAGGTCCGTGAGGAATTCCTTTTCGCTGCCGTGGTTCGCCGCCGTGACCGTGAGGTGCAGGTTCGCCGGGGACGTCAGGTGCGCGAACTGCGGCTGGACGTACCAGCCGCGGGTCTTCATCTCGTCGGCCACCGTGAACAGGTCGAAACCGTCGTCGCCGGTGAACGCGATCAGCGTCGACACCGGGTCACCGAGGATCCGCAGGCCCTCGATTTCGGCGACACCGGCCCTGATCCGCGAAACGGCTTCGCGGGTCGAGGAAGCCAGGCTCAGGTAGCCGTCTTCGCCGAGGTGGCGGACCACCGCCCACGCCGCCGCCAGCGGGCCGCCGGAGCGGGTGCTCTGGATCGTCGTGTTCAGCATCGTGTAGCCCGGCCAACCCGCGCTCGCGAAGTAGTGCGTCCGGCGCAACTCCGCCGACGCGTGCAGCAGCACCGACGTCCCCTTCGGGCAGTACGCGTACTTGTGCAGGTCCACCGAAATACTCGTGACCCCGGGGACGCGGAAGTCGAACGGCGGGACGTCGGCACCGAGGCGGGCGAAGTACGGCAGCACCCAGCCGCCGATGCAGGCGTCGACGTGCATCCGGACGCCACGCTCAAGAGCGGCCGCCGCGATCTCGGGGATCGGGTCGAGGACGCCGTGCGCGTACGACGGCGCGCTCGCCACCACCAGGACCGTCGAGTCGTCGATCGCCGCGGCCATCGCGGCCGGGTCCGCGCGGAACGTCACCGGGTCGACCGGGACGTCGATCCGGCGCAGCCCGAACAGGTGCGCGGCCTTGTGGAACGCCGCGTGCGCGGTGGTCGGCAGCACGATCGACGGCGCGGCGATCTCCGGGTGCGCGTCGCGCGCGGCCAGCACCGAGAGCAGACACGACTCCGTGCCGCCTGACGTCACCGAACCGACTACACCCGGGACGTCGCCGAGCAGCCGGGACGCCGCCGCGACGAGGTCGTTCTCCATCCGCAGCAGGCTGGGGAACGCCGTCGGGTCGAGGCCGTTGGCCGACGACGCCAGCGCGTGCGCGGCGGCCCCCAGGGAGTCCACTTCGGACAGACCGCTGTCGTAGACGTAGGCCAGCGTGCGGCCGCCGTGCGTCGGGAGGTCACCCGCGCGCAGCTCCCGCAGCGACGCGAGGACGTCCTCAGGCGGGTTCATGGCGCGGCTCCAGTACCGAGCGCCGCAGCAGCGGCAGGGCCAGCGCGATCAGCACGCCCGGGATGATCGACGAGCCGAGCAGGATCGCGACGATCGCGCTGTGCGGCTGGTCGGTCGTCGCGTCGGTGCTCGACACGTACCCGCCGAACGCCAGGATCGCGCTCCACAGCCCGGCGCCCAGCGCGAGGCCGAGCGTCTCGCCCGCGGTCCACACGCCGGCCGCGATCCCCGCGCGGGTCTCGCCGGTGCGTTCCTCCTCGGCGGTGATCAGGTCCGGCAGGATGGCCAGCGGGAACACCGAGATCCCCGCGTAGCCGACGCCGCAGAGCGCGACGAACACGAGGATGATCACGAGCGGCAGCGACTGGGCGAGGATCAGGCCCAGCAGGCCGATCGCGAACGCCGCCGTCGCGATGCGGAAGCCGTTGAGCTTGCCGACGCGGGCGCCCAGGCGCGGCCACAGCGGCATCGTCAGCAGCGCCGGGCCGACGAAGATCACGAAGATCACCGTGCCGTAACCCTCGCTGCCCAGGATGCGCTGGGCGAAGAACGGGATGGCCGCCAGGACCGTGCCGATCCCGAGGGCCTGGATGAAGTACGTGCCGAGCAGCCAGCGGAACGGGCGCCACCGCGCGATGGTCCGCGAGAGGTCCTTGAAGCTGACCGTGTTCGGCCGCAGGGACCCGACCGGCGCGTCCTTGAGCCCGAAGTACACCAGCAGCGTCGCGGCCAGCACGATCAGCCCGATCACGATGGCCATCACGCGGTAGCCGGCGACCCCGCCGATGCCGGAGGTGATCGCCGGGGCGCCGCCGCCGCAGATCAGGATCGTCACGGCCAGGACGCCGATGCGCACGCTGGTGAGCTTCGTCCGCTCGTCGGCGGACTCGGTCAGCTCGGCCGGCAGCGCGTTGAACGGCACCTGGAACACCGCGTACGCGGTCGCGCAGGCGGTGAACAGGATCGCCACGTACAGCGCGTCCGGCAACGGCGAACCGAAGCCCGGGTGGGCGAACATCAGAGCGAAGAGGATCGAGACGCCGATGCCGCCGATCAGCAGGAACCGGCGCCGGCTGCCGGTCTTCAGCAGGTTCGCGTCGGACATCCGCCCGGCGATCGGGTTGAACAGCACGTCCCAGGCCTTCGGGACGAACACGATGACGCCCGCCGCCGCGGCGGGCACGGCCATCGTGTCGGTGAGGTACTTGACCAGGATCAGGCCGGGGACCGTGCCGAAGGACCCGGTGACGAACGAGCCGAGCGAATACCTGAACCGCGTCCGGCCGGACAGCGTCGTCATGGTCCTCCTCGAAGAGAAATCCGATGAGGCGATCAGTAGTGGATCTCGGCCAGCACCGGGTAGTGGTCGGAGGGAATCGTGCCACCGTCGTAATGCACCAGCTGTACCGGGCCGACCTCGGCGCGTCGCAGCGAGCCGACGTAGTCCAGCGAATCGCGGTAGGTCGCCGGGACGGACTTCGCCGCGTCCGGGTTGGTGACGGCGTCGAAGCTGTACTCCCCCGCGCCGGCCGTCCGCAGCGTCCCGCCGAGCACGGCCTCGCCTTGCTCGGACTGGGAGCGGCCCAGGGTGTCACGGCGGCCCTGCCCGGCCCAGTACTCGATGTTGAGGTCGCCGGCGATGGCCACCGGGTCCGCGGCCGGGGCGTGTGCGGCGGCGAGGTCGCGCAGTTCGCCGAGCTGCGCCATCCGGATCTGGTGCGCCTTCGGCAGGGTGTCGGGAGCCTCGTCGGCCTGCAGGTGCGTGCCGGCCAGCCAGAGCGCCTTGCCGTGGGCGAAGATCCGGACCAGCGCCGCGCCCTTGTTGGCCAGGTAGTCGGCGGTGCCGGAGTAGGAGCTGCGGTAGACGAGCTGGTGCTTCTCGGTGATCGGGTACCTGCTCAGCACCGTGACGCCGCCGTTGACGACGATCGGCGAGTTCGAGCAGTTGCCGCTCACCGACGTCCAGCCCGGCGACGTCGAGCAGGACTGCCCGACCAGCGGCGTCTGGAACGGATAAGCGTCGACGAGCCGGTCGCGCAGGCTTTCGGCCTGGGCGCTGAAGGCCTCTTCGAGCACGACGACGTCCGCGGCCCGGGCCCGGATGACGCGCTCGGCGGCTTCGGCCCGCGCTTGTTTGTCCGACGTGTTCGGGTTGGCGATCCACGGCAGCTGCCACAGGTTGAAGCTCAGGACGGACACGCTCGCGGGCGCGGCGTGAGCGGGCGCGGTGAGGAGAGCGAGTGCGGTCGTGACGACGGCGGCGAGAATGGCGGTCCTGCGCACGCTGGGTCCTTTCCGGAGGTTCAGGAGACGACGAAGGCGCGGGAGGTCCCGCTGAGCTGGGCGATGGCGCCGGTCAGGCCGTGCTTCCACGCTCCGAAGTGGACGACGCGGAACTTCCCGACCGGCGTGTTCGCCGGGATGTCCCAGGTGACCTCGGCGCGTGACTCGGACACGAACGTCCGGGTCCAGCGGAACTTCGTGGCCCAGTCGCCGTCGTCGGCGTAGCGGACCCAGCGGCCGTCCAGGTACTGCTGGATCTCCAGGAAGGTGCCGTCGCGGCGCAGGTCGTTCTTCGGGTGGCCGGTCACGAACGCGACCGACACCTCCTCGCCGCGCCGGTAGCTGCTCTTCGCGTCGGTGACGATGTCGCCGAAGCTCTTCAGCAGCGGCGCGCTGTCGAAGACGACGCCGGGCTGGAAGTTGACCAGTTTGCCGCGCAGGTCGCGCGGGACCGGCCCGTGCGGGACCGGAGCGCCGGCCTTCATCGCGGCGGCGAGCTTGCCGAACTCCTGCTGGTAGGCGGGGAGCGTGTTGCGGCCGAAGAGGGTCGACGCGCCTTCGTACTGCTGTGAGTCGTACTCCTCCGGCGTCGTCACGTATTGGCTGTAGGCGTTGGAGTAGCCCTGCATGAGGACGTTCTCCAGCGGGACGCCGAGTTCCGCGGCGACGGTCTGCCGGATCCGCAGCCCGGCGACGATCGTGTACTCGGCGGGCCCGGCGACCAGGTGCAGCGGCCCGATCCGGACGATCTGCAGCGGCAGCACCTCGGGCGCCCACGGATACGGCTTCATCGCGCCGAACGGCACCGCGACGACCTTCGGCGCCTGCGCGTCCGCGAGGGCCTGCGGGATCGGCGCGTCGATGCCGCCGAGCCAGTCGATGAACGGGTTCTTGACGCCTTCGGGCAGCGGCAGGCCCGGCCCGTCTTCGGTGCTGCCGGCCAGCATCGAGACGCCGATGGCCGCGGTGCAAGTCCGGTGTGGACGGCCGTCCGGGGTGAACTTCGGGTCGACGTCGACGGCGGACATGTCCACGTAGGTCATCCGGTGGTCGACGCCGCCGGTCACGGACTCGTTCGCCGCGTCGAACGCGCGTTTCGCCGCCTGGAACTGGAGTTCGCCGATGCGCTGGGTGTTCTGGAACTCCGTCTCGGGCGTGCCCGGCTGGAGGTTGAGGTTCGGCGTCATGTCGCCGGAGTTGGTCTGGGCGAACGCGGCGACGAACCCGGGCGGGCCGTCGAGGTAGCGGACGCCGGCGTGGTCGTGCTCCCACGTGTAGGCGGCGTATCCCTTGTTGTCGCTGCTGATGAGGTGGTTGCCGTTGCTCATCGACGTGCCGTGCGTGGCGAACCAGGTGATCGCGCCGACGTCCTTGCCGCTTTGGCGGAACCGCAGCACGGTGACGGCCGGGTCGATCGAGAGCGGGAAGTGGCCCTTGTCCGGGTTGAGCTCGAAGGCGACGCGCGAGCGGTTCGCGCTGGCCTCGGTCAGCTCGGTGCGGCCGAGACTGAGTTCACCCGGCTTCAGGTTGTCGTGGGCGTGGCCGACGGCCTCGACGATCCCGGCGACGACGGCGTCGTAGGTCTGCTGCTGGAACCCGAGGATCGACAGGTCGTAGGCGGCGTAGTGCGAGTCGCCGCCGCACGCGGAGTGCGTGTGGGTGGCGTTGAGCAGCACGTTCTGTTCGGTGTAGGTGTTCCCGTACTTCCGTGCGAGTTCACGCAGGACGCCCTGGTGGACCGACTGGAACAACGCGCCGAGTTCGGCGGTGACGAAGACGATCCGCCTGGTCCCGTCGTCCACGATGTACGCGCGGGCCCGGGTCCGCAGGTGGATGCCGGCCGTCTGCTGCTGCGGCATCGAGTAGCCCATCATGCCGTTCTCGGCGGCGGGCCCGGTGACGTCGCCGATCCCGACGCCGACCCGGAGCGCGGTCTCGGCGGCCGCGGCGGGTCTGGCCACGGCGGCGGCGAAGGGCAGGGCAGCTGCTCCGGCCAGGACGTGACGACGACTCACCCGCATACGGTCTCCCGACTAACGTGAACGACTTTCGCGTTAGTTGCGGACCGTACGTGACCCCGGCCACCCGGGCAACCCGACAAAAGTGCCGTCAAGCCGCCCGGGCGCCGTCGATTCGCAGGTCAGCCCAGGGCTTCGGCGATCTTCTCCAGGGTCGCCGCGTCCCCGCGCAGCAGCAGCTGGGTGACCACGGTGTCCTCCCACGCCTTCAGTTCTTCGCGGATCTTCGCCGGCGGGCCGACCAGGGAGGTGTCCTCGACGAGCGACGTCGGGATCGCGGCGACGGCTTCTTCCTTGCGGCCCGCGAGGTACAGCTCCTGGACCTTGTCCGCAACGTCCTCGTAGCCCAGCCGCGCGAAGACGTCGTGGTGGAAGTTCACGCTCTTCGCGCCCATGCCGCCGATGTAGAGCGCCAGCGAAGGCTTGATCCAGCTCGCCGCCTCCTCGACGTCGTCGTGGACGATCACCGGGACCGACGCGGGCACCTCGAACGTCTCCAGTGTGCGCCGCGCGCCCGGTCGCGCGAAGCCCTCTTCGAGTGCCGCCTTGTAGAAGTCGTTGCTCTTGGGCGAAAAGAACAGCGGGAGCCAGCCGTCGCAGATCTCGGCGGCGAGGGCGACGTTCTTCGGGCCCTCCGCGGCGAGGTGGATGGGGACGTCGGCCCGCAGCGGGTGCACCGTCGGCTTGAGCGGCTTGCCCAGCCCGGCCCCGCCCTTCAGCGGGAGCTGGAAGTGCTGCCCGTCCAGCGTCACCGGCGCCTCGCGGGCCAGCACCTGCCGCACGATGTCGACGTACTCCCGGGTCCGCGCGAGGGGTTTCGGGTACGGCTGGCCGTACCAGCCTTCGACGACCTGCGGACCGGACGCGCCGAGCCCGAGCACGAACCGGCCGCCCGACAGGTGGTCCAGGGTCAGCGCGCTCATCGCCGTCGCGGTCGGCGTGCGCGCGGCCATCTGGACGATGTTGGTGCCGAGTCGGATCCGGCTCGTGGACGAGCCCCACCAGGCCAGCGGCGTGAACGCGTCCGAGCCGTAGGCCTCCGCCGTCCACACCGAGTCGAAGCCGAGCTCCTCGGCCTTGAGGACCGCCTCCAGCGCACCCGGGGTCGGCCCGCTGCCCCAGTACCCGACGTGGAATCCCAGCTTCACGAATCCTCCTAGATGTTCGGCGCGTAGTGCTCCGGTTTGCCACGCTCGGACAGCGGCGGCAGGTTCCTGGGTGGAGTCTCGACCACGGCGGCGTCCGGAGCCACCTCGCCGCGGACGCGGCGCCAGCCGGCCCGGGCCCGCGGGTGGTAGCGGCGGTCGTGCGGGACGAGCTGGAACACGGCGTTGATCAGCTTCCCCACCCGACGGTGGCGGCGCGCGTCGCGGTCGGACCAGCGCAGGCCGAGCAGGTCGCGGATCTCGCGGTCGTACAGCCCGGTCGTCAGCCAGGCGAAGGTGCGCGCGACCAGCACGCTCACCGGCCGCCAGAGCGCGTCCGGCAGCCAGGGCAGGAACGGCGGCTTCGCGATTCCGGCGAGGTCGAGGACGTCCCGGGTGGCCTTGTTGTCCTCCAGGACCTCGGTGCACATGTGCTTCCAGTAGCGCTGGAAGTCCTCCCAGCTCTCCGGCACCGGCCGCATGCTCATGTCGTACATCCGCCACCAGGTGACGTGCTCGTCGAACAGCCGCCGCTTCTCCGCCTCGCCGATGCCGCCCATGAAGTGGTCGGCGATGAGGATCGTGCTGACGAAGAACGTCGAGTGCGCCCAGTAGTAGGTGTCGGGGTCGAGCGCATGGTACCGGCGGCCGCGCGCGTCGATCCCCTTGATCCGGTCGTGGTAGCCGCGGACCTCCAGCGCGGTCCGGTGCGCGCGCGGGCCGTCGTAGACGACCCCGCCGATCGGGTAGAGCGAGCGGAAGAGGCGCTGCCAGCGCTCCTCGAAGAACCGCGAGTGCTGCTCGACGCCCGCGCCCAGGCCCGGGTGCATGTTCTGCATCGACCCGGCCCACAGCGCGATCAGCAGGCCACGCCAGTCGCCGAAGTACTTCCAGGTCAGCGAGTCGGGGCCCAGCGGCTCTGTGACATTCGGGGCTCCGCCCCGAGCCGGGGGCTTCGCCACCCGGACCCCCTCAAAGCGTTTAGGCATCGGCGGCTCCTCGTCGAGTCTCAACTGACTACGGCTGTTGTCAGGCTAGGATCTGACAACAGATGTAGTCAACCGAGGAGCGGGTATGCCGGGCCGGACCTGGGCGGGCACGACACTGGACGACCGGAAGGCGCTCCGGCGCGAGCAGCTCGTCGCCGCGGGCCTCGCGCTGCTGGGCACCGAAGGCTCGGCCGCCACCAGCGTGCGCGCGGTCTGCCGGCGCGCGAAGCTCACCGAGCGCTACTTCTACGAGAGCTTCGCCGACCGCGAGGAGCTCGTCGCGGCGGTCTACGAGCACGTCGGCGAACAGGCGCGCCAGGCCCTCGTCGACGCCGTGCGGGACGCGCCGAACCCGACGCTGCGGGCCGAGAACGCCGTGCGCGCGTTCGTCGAGCTGATCGTCGACGACCCCCGCAAGGGCCGGATCCTGCTGCTCGCCCCGCTGACCGACCCCGCGCTCACCCGGCGCGGCCTGCACCTGCTGCCGGTGTTCGCCGCCGTCGTCGGCGAACAGCTCTCCCGCGGCGACGAGACCGAACGGCAGCTGGTCGCCGTCGGGCTGGTGGGCGCGCTGAGCAACGTCTTCATCGCCTACCTCGACGGCTCGCTGAAGGTCTCGCGCGAGCGGCTCGTCGCCCACTGCGTGAAACTCGTGCTCGGCGCCGACGACCTGGCCCGCTGACGCCACCGGCCTCACCTCCGCCGGCTGACAGTCCCGCGAAGATCGGGCACACTCAACCCATGCGTACCGCTGGGCGGAACGACGGCGCGAGCGGCGACGGTCTCGTCGCGGCCCGCCTCGCCGCGCTCCTCGAGGCCTTCCGGCCGGGCGACGAGTCACTCGGCGTGTCCGAGCTGGCCCGCCGGACCGGGCTGGCGAAGACGACCGTGCACCGGCTCGTCGGCCACCTCGCCGAGACCGGTCTGCTGACGCGCGAAGACGGCGCCGTCCGACTCGGGCTGCGACTGTTCGAAATCGGCCAACTGGCTTCACCCCGCAGAGGACTCGTCGAAGCGGCCCGCCCGTACCTCGCGGATCTGCGCGAGGCGACGCGCAACACCGTCCACCTCGCGATCCTGGAAGGCACCGAAGTCGTCTACCTCGACGTCCTGCGCGGGCCGGACGCGCCGACCCTGCCGTCGCGCATCGGCGGCCGGTTTCCCGCGCACGCCACCGGCGTCGGCAAGGCGATCCTCGCGTTTTCCGCGGAATCCGTCGTGAGTCAGGTCATCGACGCCGGATTACCCCGGATGAGCCCGAAAACGATCACCGCGCCCGGGCTGCTCCGGCGCCAGCTCACCCGGATCCGCGAAGACGGGATCGCGTTGGAGCGGGAGGAATCGGGGGTCGGCGTCGTGTGCGCGGCCAGCCCGCTGCTCGACGCGCGCGGCGTCGCGGTGGCGGCCGTGTCGATTTCGGGCTGGGCCAACCGGATGCGGACCGAACGGGTTGCCCCCGCCGTCCGCACGGTCGCACTCGCGTTGACCCGGACGCTTTCCGGATCCACTCCGGACAGTCGGAAATAATCCTGCCGCACAAGGGTTTTTGATCATCAAGACGATCTCTAGGCCGTCCGGATGACGTGACCCTCCCGAGCTGGACGGGTGATCCGCAGCGGCTACGATCCGTCCAATGGCCCAGCACAGCTGGGGGACGACGTTCTCGGGCCGCTCCCCCGCGACCCTCTCCGAGCAGCCCGGCGCGCGCCCCTCGGCCGCGCACCGCCTGCTGTCCCTCGACATCGTGCTCGCGTTGCTGGCCCTGGCCGGCGGCCTGCGCGTGCTCTACCTGGCCGCGGCCGCGCCGGCTCTGCCGTCCGAAGCGGCGACCGTCGCGCACGCCTACGCGCTCGGCCACCTCACGCCCTTCACCGACGCCGGTGGCGCCGGGCTCAGCCGGTTCGGCTGGCTGCAGCTGTCCGCCTACACGATGGTCTCCGACGCGTTCGGCCGCTCGGCCACGGCGCTGGCGGCGGTCCGCGAGACGATGCTCGTGGCCGCGGTCGTCGGCACGATCCTGCTCTGGTTCCTGGCCCGCCGCCTCGGCCTGACGCGCTGGGCCGCCACCGCGGCGGTGCTGCTGGTCGCGGTGTCACCCCTGGCGCTGGGGCTGCAGCGGCTGGTCGTCGTCGAGCACCTGGCGGCCGTGTGGGCACTGGGCGCGCTCGTGCTGATCACCACCCCCGAAGCCAAGGTCCGCCACGACGTCCTGGCCGCGGTGTGCCTGCTGGCGGCCGTGCTCACCTCTCCCCTGGCGCTGTTCCTGCTGCCCGCCGCCGGCTGGCTGCTCGTGCGCCGGTCGCCGACCCGGGCCGCGCTGGTGGCCGTGCTGCTCAACCTCGGGCTGGGCGTCGCGTTCGGCCCGGCCGCCGCCGTGCTGCGGCCCCATCTCGCCGCCGCGGGGCACCCGACCGTCGCCGACTGGGTGGCCCTGGACCCGGCGTGGGCGGTGCTGTCGAGCTTCGCGCTCGTCGCCGCGCTCGCGGTCGCCGCGCTGCGGCCGTTCGCCGTGTCCGGCCTGCTGCTCGTCGGGATGCTGCTCGTCCCGGGGGTGCCCGACACGGCGGTGCTCGCGCTCCTGCTGCCGGTGACCCCGCTGCTGGTGGCCGGGGTCGCCCAGGTCCTCACCCGGCAACGCCGGGCCGCGCACCACGCCCGGGCCGGCGGCCGGACCGGGCTCGTCGTCGCCGGCACCGTCTTCGTCCTGGTGGTCGGCGTCGGCTGGGCGTACGGGTTCACCGGGCTGAAGCCGTCCCCCGACCGCAGCGGGCCGCTGACCGACGCGCAGGGATGGTTGCGGGACAACGCTTCCGGTGCCCGGCTGCTCGTCGACGACGCAGCCTGGGCCGAGTTCGCGAACGCGGGCTGGCCCACCGGCATGATGGCCGCGCCCGCCGCCTGCGCGGCCGTCTGCCCGACCGCCGAGTGGGCGGTCTTCACCGGGGACGCCACCGGCCTCCGGCAGCGCTACCCCGCCCTCGACGGCGCCTTGACCGACGCCGGGACGGTCGCGTTGTTCGGCTCCGGCGACCAGCGCGTGACGGTCTCCCGCCTCGACCTGCCGCCGGCCGACCCGGGCGCGTCGACCGAGGACTCGGCCCGGGCCCACGCCGGGGCCGCGCTGGCCGCGTCCACCCGGATCGCCCTCAGCCAGGACGCCGCCGCCGTACTGCGCGCGGGCCGCGTCGACCCCCGGCTGATCGCCACGATCGCCGCGCTGGCCGCCCTGCAGCCGGTGCGGATCACGGCGTTCCCCGAAGTACCCGGCGAAGAATCCGCCGGACAGCCCCGCCGCCGCGTGCAGTTCACCGGCGGCGAGGACGGCGTGGCCGCGTTCTACACCGGCCAGCGCGACCTGTTCCGCCCCGCATCCGTCGCCCGGACCCGCGACGGTGTGCTCGTCACCTACCCGTTGTTCGCACCCTCGGGACTGCTGGTCCCGTTCTCCTCTCCCTAGAACCCCCGAAAGGTCCCGTCATGCGCACCAGGCTCCTGCTCAGACCCGCCGGGCTGATCGCCGCGGCCCTGCTGACCGGCGCGCTGACGCCCCTGCCCGCGTCGGCCGCCGCGACCACGCCGGGTCCCGGTGTCGGCTGGATCCGGGTCGGGCACCTCTCCCCGAAGGTGCCGCCCGTGGACATCTACTTCGCGCCGTTCGGGCAGGCCGAGAAGGTAGTCATCCGCAAGGCCGGCTACGGCGCGGTCACCCCGTACTCGTCGCTCGCCCCCGGCAAGTACACCCTCTCGATGCGCGCGGCCGACGCCGCCTCGACCACCCCGCCCGCGCTGTCGGCCACCATCGACGTCGCCGAGCGCAACGCCTACTCCCTGCTGGTCTTCGCGAACGGCCCGGACGGCACGCTGCACGGCCAGCTCGTCACCGACGACCTGACCCCGCCCGGGCCGGGCCAGGGCCGGGTCCGCGTCGTCGAAGGGTCCGCGGCCATCGCGCCGGTCAGTGTCGACGGCCCGCAGGGCATGGCGATCGCCAAGGACGCGGCGTACGGCATGACGTCGAACTACGTCGAAGTCCCGCAGGGACGCTGGCCGCTGCAGCTGAGCGGCGGCTCGGTGAAGTCGACGGCCGACGTCGACGTGAAGGCCGGGACGTCCACGACCCTGCTGGTCACCGAGGACGGCGGGGCGCTCAAGGCGAACGCGATCTCCGACGGCGCGTCGCTGCCCGACCCGCCGAAGTTCGGCGTCGAGACCGGCGGTGGCGGTACGGCGCCGGTCTCGACCGGCACGCCGTTCTGGCCGGCGGCGTCGGCTGTGGCACTCCTGGCCGCGCTCGCGGCGTGGCCCGTGCTGCGGCGGCGCCGGGCGGCTCGTGCGCGCTGACCTGGGCGTAGTGCTCGTCGCGGTGCTGGTGGCCGCGGGCTGCTCGACGGCGGCTCCGGCCACCCCGCCGCCGACGGTGACGTCGTCCTCCACCCCGGCGGCCGCGGCCGGGCCGCAGCCGCTGCCGACGGCGGCCGAAGTACATCCGGTGCACTTGCGGATCCCGGCGATCGCCGTCGACGCGCCCGCGCTCGTCCCGCTCGGGCTCGGCCCCGACCACCAGCTCGAGGCGCCCGCGAAGTTCGAGGACGTCGGCTGGTACGCCGCCGGCCCGGTGCCGGGCGACCCCGGCCCCGCGGTGATCGCCGCGCACGTCGACTCGCGGGCCGGCCCGGCGCCGTTCTTCCGGCTGCGCGAGCTGAAGGGCGGCGACGAAGTGTTCGTCACCCGGTCCGACGGCCAGGAGACGCGGTTCGTCGTGGACCGCGTCCAGCGCTACCCGAAGAACGCCTTCCCCACCGACGCGGTCTACGGGCCCGCGCCGGGCAGCGCCCTGCGGCTGATCACCTGCGGCGGCAGTTTCGACGCGGCCAAACGCTCCTACCGCGACAACATCGTCGTCTACGCCTCGACCAGCTGGAGCTAGGGGCTGGCTCCGGTAGCGCCTAAAGCGCGGCGACGTTGCGTTCGGGGTGGGACGGCCGGTGCAGCGCCGGGACGCCGGCCAGCAGGCCGCGCCGGGCCAGCTCCGGCCGGACGCCGTCGCCGAACCAGTACGCCTCCTCCAGGTGCGGGTAGCCGGACAGCACGAACTCGCTGACGCCGACCGAGTGGTACTCCTCGATCAGGTCGGCGACCTCGCTGTGGCTCCCGACCAGCGCGGTGCCCGCGCCGCCGCGGACCAGGCCGACGCCGGCCCACAGGTTCGGGTGGATCTCCAGGCCGCGGACGCCACCGTCGGTGCGGCCGCCGTGCAGCGCGACCATCCGCTGCTGCCCGACGGACTCGCTGGCGGCCAGCTGCGCCTGGGCCTTCGCGACCTGCTCCGGGCTCAGCGCGTCGAGCAGCTTCTGCGCCTCCGCCCACGCCTCGGCCGACGTGTCGCGCGAGATCGTGTGCAGCCGGACGCCGAACCGGACGTCCCGGTCGCCCGCCAGCGCGCGCACCTTGGCGATCTTCTCCGCCACCTGCGCGGGCGGCTCGCCCCAGGTCAGGTAGACGTCGGCGTGCTTCGCGGCGACCGGCAGCGCGGCCGGGGACGAGCCGCCGAAGTAGATCGGCGGCACCGGGTCCGGCGCGGCCAAAGTCGTCGCACCCTCGACCTTCAGGTGCTCGCCTTCGAAGGTGAACGGCTTCCCGGACCACACGCCGCGGACGATCGTCAGGAACTCGTCGGTGCGCGCGTACCGGGCGTCGTGGTCGTGCCAGTCACCGAACCGGCGCTGCTCGACCGCGTCGCCGCCGGTGACGATGTTCAGCAGCACCCGGCCGTTCGACAGGCGCTGGAACGTGCCCGCCATCTGCGCGGCCAGCGTCGGCGAGATGACGCCCGGGCGGAAGGCGACCAGGAACTTCAGCTTGGTCGTCTCGCGGATCAGCGCTGCGGTGGAGAGCCAGGCGTCCTCGCACCACGTGCCGGTCGGCGTCAGCACGCCTTCGAAACCCTGCCGCTCGGCCGCGCGGGCCACCTGGGCGAGGTAGTCGAGATCGGGGTCGCGCTGCGCCGCCGGACCGGCGGACCGGTTGGCGTGGAAGCGTTCCACGATCGTGCGGCCGTCGCCGCTGGTGGGCAGGAACCAGTGCAGCCTGATGCTCATCCGATACTCCTAGCTGTCTCCAGGTCCGGACCGAACCGCCGGTCGGCGTACGCGGCGAAGTCCACCTTCCCCGGCAGAGTCTTGTCGTCGGTGAAGGCGTCCGCGAGCTGTTGCTCCGATTGCACGATCGAGTCGTCCAGCGGAGTCGGCAGGTCCCGGCCCGCGTCGACGGCTTTCTGCGCCACGTCGAGCTTCAGCCCGGTCTCCTTGGCCCACGCCGCCGCCCACTCCGGACGGTGCGCGTCGGCCCACTTCTGCGCCTTGACCACGCGGACCACGAAGTCCCGGATGGCCGAGTTCTTGCCGGGGTCGGCCAGCGCCGCGGTGCTCGCGGTCTGGAAGCTCAGGCCGTTGGAGGCGCCCCGGCCGTCGGCCAGCACCCGCGCCTTGGCCTCGATCTGGGCCTGCGCGGTGTAGGGGTCCCAGATCGCCCACGCGTCGATCGTGTGCTGGGTGAACGCGGCGTAGGCCTCGGCCGGCTGCAGGAACGTCACCTTGATGTCCTTGGTCGACAGTCCGGCGTTGTGCAGCGTGTTCAGCAGCTGACCGTGGGCGGAGCTGCCCTTCGCGACGCCGACCGTCTTGCCCTTCAGGGACGCGACGTCCTTCAACGGTGAGTCGTCCGGGACCAGGATCGCCTCGCGCTCGACGTTGCTCTTCGAGACGCTCACGACGGCGATCTTCGCCTTCGCGGCGGCGGCGAAGATCGGCGGCGTGTTGCCGACGCGGCCGATGTCGATCGCGCCCGCCGACGCCGCTTCGAGCAGCGGCGGGCCGGAGGTGAACGTCGACCACTCGATCTTGTACGGCAGGTTGTCGAGCCCCTTCGCGGCGGTGAGCAGCGACTTCACGCCGCCTTTCTGGTCGCCCACCTTGAGCGTCACCTTCGCCAGGTCGGCCGCGCTCACCGGCGGCGGCACGGCGGCCGGTCCGGGGTTCGCACCGGTGGCCGAGCCGCACCCGGCCACCGCCAGCGCCGCCGCGACGGCCGCGATTACCTTATACAGACGCATCTTCGGTCACTCCCAGGTCCGCCAGCACGCGGCGGCGGACGTCGATGTGGTCGGCGGGGTTGCGCGGCCGGGAGCCGCCCGGCCGGTGTTCGGCGACGATGCGGCCGCTGTCCAGGACCAGGACCCGGTCGGCGAGCAGGAGGGCCTCGTCGACGTCGTGGGTCACCAGCAGCACCCCCGGCCGGTGCCGGCGCCAGAGGTCTTCGACCAGCCGGTGCATGGCGATCCGGGTGAGCGCGTCGAGGGCGCCGAAGGGCTCGTCGAGCAGCAGCAGGTCCGGCTCGCGCACCAGGGCACGGGCCAGCGACACGCGCTGGGCCTCGCCACCGGAGAGGGTCAGCGGCCAGTCGTCGGCGTGCTCACCGAGGTGCACCTCGGCCAGCGCTTTGTCGGCCAGCGCGCGGTTGCGCGACTTCGAGACGCCGTCCTGCCGCAGGCCGAGCACGACGTTGCGCCAGACCTTCCGCCACGGCAGCAGCCGCGGCTGCTGGAAGGCGACCGAGACGGTGCCGTGGACGTCGGCCTGCCCTTCGACGGCACCATCGAGGCCCGCCAGCACCCGCAGCAGCGTCGACTTGCCGGAGCCGCTGCGGCCCAGCAGGGCGACGAACTCGCCGCGGCCGATGGTCAGGTCGAGTCCATTGAGGACGGTCCGGTCACCGAACCGCTTGGTCAGGTTCGCGACGTCCGCTACCGGGTTCGCCACCGCAGCACCTTCCGTTCCAGCAGCCGGACCAGCGCGTCGGTGACCAGGCCGAGCAGGGCGTAGAGGATGAGGCCGACGACCACGACGTCGGTGCGCAGGAACTCCCGCGCGTTGTTGATGAGGTAGCCGACACCGGCGTCGGCGTTGACGGTTTCGCCGACGATCAGCGCGAGCCACGCCAGGCCGAGCGACTGCCGCAGCCCGACGAGCGCCTGCGGGAGCGCGCCGGGCAGCACGACGTGCCAGAGCCGTTCCGCGCGGCTGAACCCGAGCGCCCGCGAGGCTTCCACGAGGTTCGGGTCCGCGCCGCGGATTCCCGAGTGGACGTTCAGGTAGAGCGGGAAGGCCACGCCGAGCGCGACCAGCACGATCTTCGTCTCCTCGCCGATGCCGAACCACAGGATGAACAGCGGGATCAGGCCGAGGAACGGCAGCGTGCGCAGCATCTGCACCGGCGGGTCGACGAGCGCTTCGCCCCAGCGCGACAGCCCGGAGACGATGCCGAGGACGACCCCGACGATCGCGCCGATGGCGAACCCCGCGCCGACGCGGCCGAGCGACACGACGAACGCGTCGCCGAGTTCGCCGCTGCGCGCCACTTCCACGCCGGCCTGCAGGACCGTCCACGGGGAACTGAGCTTGTCGGGCGGCAGCAGGCCGGTGCCGCTGGCGATCTGCCAGACGGCGACGAGCACCACCGGGCTGATCCACCGGCGCAGGTCGATCCGGCGCCGGATCTTGCGGGGTGGCCGTTCGACGGCCGGTTCGGCGCGCGCCAGCACGCCCGTGGTGGAAATCGACACGGATTTCTCCCGGGGACTTCGGTGTTCGGGCTTCAGCGCGGAATCAGGCGAGCGGACACGCCGCGCTCGCCTGCCGTCGGAGGTCGACGTGCAGGCGGGCGACGAGGAGTGCGCCGTGATGCATGGTCCCGAGCTTCGAGCCACGAACGGGTGAAGTCAATCCGTGGACACCGGCTCCCAGTCCGTGAAATCCGGTCGTATCAGTGGGTGGAACGGCGATCAGCCGCCGAACATGACCTTCCACTCGTCGAGCGAGCGCGGCCGGTAGACGAAGTTGGTGCGCTTGACGTCCGAAAGCGCGGCCGACGCTTCGGCCGAGTACTGGTGGCCCGGGTAGACGACCGGGTCGCCGGCCAGCCCGGCGAGGGCCTGCAGGCTGCGGTAGATCTCCTCGGCGTCCCCGCCGGGGAAGTCGGTGCGGCCGCAGCCTTCGAGGAACAGCGTGTCACCGGAGACGAGCTTGTCCTCGACGAGGAAGCACTGGCTGCCCGGTGTGTGCCCGGGCGTGTGCAGCAGCCGGATCGGGATGGAGCCGACCTCGAGGACGTCGTCGTGGTCGTGCGCGCGCAGGTCGGTCGCCGACACGCCGGTGACCCGCCGCACCCACTCGGTCTCGGCGCCGTTGACGTGGATCGGCACCTGCTCGACGGCGAGCAGCTCGGCGATCCCGGGCAGTGAGAAGCCCATCATCTCGCCGCCGACGTGGTCCGGGTGGTGGTGGGTGGCGAGCACCCCGGTGAGCCGCATCCCGTCCGCCGCGAGCACGTCCAGCAGATCCCGCACGGCGTAGGCCGGGTCGACGATCACCGCGTCGCCGGTCTCGCGGTCGCCGATCAGGTAGGCGAAGTTCACCATCTGCGTCGCCACCGGGTCCCCGACCGCGAAGTCGCGGCCGGCCAGGAGCTGCCGGAAGTAGAGCCGATCCGTCATGGGCCCACCCTACGGGGTCGCTCCGCGGCCCACTGGTGGACGCCGCCCCGGTGCAGGGCGGCGTGGACGCGGTCACGCAGGACGTTGGCCTCGGCATCCGAAAGCGTCGAGCCCATCGGGCGGAGTACCAGCCGTACCAGCAGGTTCTTCTGGTCTCTGCCGGCACCCAGGCGTGCCAGTGCCTGCGGTGGCAGGTCCGCGCACGGCGTCTCCCGCAGGATCTCGACCGACTCGACGACGTCCGCGTCCGGACCCAGCGCGTCGCGGACGCGGTCGCCGAGGTCTTCCGCGAGGTCGTCCGCCCCGACGGCGATCGAGAGGTCGCGGCGGACCGGCGGCAGCAGCGACACCGGGCGGTACGGCTCGAGGTCGAGCAGCTGCGCGGCGACCGCGGGTTCGACCGAGCGCAGCAGCCGGATGTCCGGGATGCCCTTGAGCAGCATCAGCATCCGGTCGAGGCCCAGTCCGAGGGCGAGCCCCGACCAGCCGTCGCCGAGCCCGGCGCGGGCCAGCACCGCGGGCGCGGCCAGTCCGCATTCGGCGACCTCCACCCAGGCGCCGTCGTGCTCGACGTCGAGCTGCGCACCGTCCACTGTGTACGGATGCCGCCGGTCGTCCAGCCGCCACCGGCGGCCCGGGAGGAGCGCGCCGAGCAGTGCGCCGACCTGTTCTTCGAGGTCGGCCCGGCCCATTGGGCGGCGCGTGATCCGCCACAGGTCGAGCTGGTGCGGCGTGCCGCTGTGCAGCCGGTCGATGCTGTCGCGCCGGTAGACGACACCCGGGCAGACGAGCAGGACGTCGCCGGCCGGGTTCGCGGCCAGCGCCCGCAACGCCGCCGGGATCAAAGCACTGGAGTGGCTGCGCAACATACGATCCGCGTCGAGGTAGCGGGTGTAGCGCGCGTCGCGGCTGACGTCGGCCGGGTCGTAGCCGAGGTTGTCGTAGTTGTCGGCGACGGTGACCACCCCGATCGCCCGGCCACCGCCGGACGGCGCTCTCTCCGGCAAGCGCGTCGACGGCGCGGTCGACGACGAGCTGGATCGCGTGCGGCCCGGCGGCCGGATCGGTCAGATCCCGGACGGCGAGGTCCCGGGTGAGCTGGGCGGGGGTGAGAGTGGTGGGCATGACGGGACCTCCGAGATGAGCGGGGCGACAAGTGACGGCTGCTCCCCTGGCCCGGACACCCGGTGAGGCCGGCACATCTCCACGCGCTCGCAACTCGCCTCGATCACCCGAAGGGCGCGACGGGACAACTGATCCGCTCAAGCAGCGCGATCAACCGTGACCACTCAGCACACCGAACGGATCAAGCCGCACTGATCATGCCGAGCCGTCAGGCGCGGCCGATCGCGGACGTGGCACCGAAACCCCACTGGCACCGGTGAAGGGCCAGGGGGCCGGTAAATCGGCGGTACTCCGCGACGACGGCCACGCACCCACGCTAACCCGCGTGTCACCCGATTTTCACTCGCCCACCCCCTCCTCGGCACGGTCCCGCGCCCCGGGTTCCACTCGCCCTTCACCATCGCCCAGCGCCGGCGGGTCAGCCGGTTTCATTCCCCGACCTCCCTCTCGTCGGCCGCTACCGTGCCCCGGGTTCCACTCGCCCGCTTCACCCTCGCTCGACGCCGCACGTCATCCGACTTTCACTCGCCCACCTCGCCATCGGCCAGCTCGCGCAGGACGTCCAGGTGCCCCACGTGCCGCGCCGTCTCCTGGATGACGTGTGCCAGCACCCACCGCACCGTGAACTCCGACCGCCGCCGCGTGCGGTCGTCGGGGCCGAGGCCGCTCAGCGCCTTCTCCACCCGGCCCCACTCCGCCTTGTACGCCGCGACCACCGACGCCGGTGTGTCGTCCTCGGTCAGGTCCCAGCTCGGATCCGGGGTGCCCGCCCACAGCGACGGCAGGTCCGCGCCGCCCGCCTCGATGGCCAGCCACCAGCGCTCGACCGCTGTCAGGTGCTTCAGGACACCCAGCGCGCTCATCCGCGGTGACGTCGGCAGCGGTGTCGCCGCGGCGGCCGCGCCGCTCAGCCCGGCGACCTTGTTCACCGCCGTGGCGCGGAGGAACTGCAGGAAGTCCAGCTGCAGGCGCAGTTCGTCCCAGGCCAGGCGAGCGGGCCAGGACCGGCACGTTTTCGAACTCGTGTTCGACATGACCGCAACCTAGCGCGAGGGTCCGACATTTTCCGGGGGCCGTGCCAGACTCGTGATCATGAGATCCGGCGAACCCCACGCACAGCGCCCCGAGCCGCGGCGGTCATAGGGTGGGCGACATGTGGTGGGGACTCCTCTGCGCCTTGGGCGCCGCGTGCGCGTACGGCGTCGCTTCGGTGATGCAGTCGGTCGCCGCGCGGGCGACCGACACCGGGGCCGACGGCGTCGACCCGAAACTGCTCGTCCGCGTGCTCGGCCAGTGGAAGTTCGTGGTCGGCCTGTCGCTGGACGTCCTCGGATTCGTCGCGCAGATCGTCGCGCTGCACGTGCTGCCGCTGTTCGTCGTGCAGGCCGCGCTCGCCGCCAGCCTCGCCGTGACCGCCGTCGCCGCGCGGTTCCTCGGCGTCCGGCTGGGCAAACGGGAGTGGGGCGCGATCGTCGTCGTGTGCGCCGGCCTCGGGCTGCTCGGCGCGGCCGCCGAAAGCGAGGGCTCGGACCCCGTCGGGCTCGGGTTCCGGCTGGTGCTGATCGGCGCGGTCGTGGTGCTGGCCGGGGCCGGGATCGTCGCCGGGAAGGCGAACCGCCGGGTGCGGACGCCGGCGCTGGGCCTGGTCGCCGGGCTGTGCTTCGGCGTCGTCGCGATCGCCGGGCGGATCATCCCCAGCCTCGCGCCGCTCGACCTGCTCACCGACCCGGCGACCTACACCGTCGCGGCGGCGGGCGGGATGGCGATGCTGTTCTACGCGACGGCGTTGCAGCGCGGCAGCGTCACGACGTCGACCGCGATGATGGTGCTCGGCGAGACGGTGTTCCCGTCACTGGTCGGGGTGCTCGCGCTCGGCGACCGCACCCGGCCCGGGTTTGCTTTGATCGCGATCGCCGGGTTCGTACTGGCCGTGGCCGCCGCGCTCGCGCTGGCCCGGTTCGGCGAACCGGCCACCGACCCCGTCGCGGCCGCGAACTGAGACGAACGCGACCGTTTCCCCGCAAGTGATTTACTTAGACTAGCCTTACCTATCCCACGACAGGACAGGGAGGCGCGGGTGAGCACGACCGGACGGGAAGTCCTCCGCCGTTCGATCGCCGGGCAACGCAGGTCGGTGGCGCTCGCGTCGCTGCTGACCGCATGCCACCAGGGCGGTGAGGCGCTGGTCCCGGTGGTGATCGGCGTCGTGATCGACCAGGCCGTCGCGGGCGGCTCGGTCTGGACCCTGCTCCTCTGGCTGGCGGTGCTGGGCGTGCTCTTCGCCGGCCTGTCGACGAGCTACCGGCTCGGTGCCCGCTCCGGCGAGCGCGCCGCCGAACGCGCCGCCCACGAACTGCGCCTCGACCTCGGCCGCCGGGTGCTGCACCCCGGCGGCGGCGCCGAAGCCGGCAACCTCGCGGGTGAACTGGTGAGCATCGGGACGTCGGACGCGAAGCGCGTCGGCCAGCTCAACGGCGTGCTGCCCTTCGGCGTCGCCGGGCTGGCCGGGCTGCTGGTCAGCGCCGTCGTGCTGCTCACCATGTCGATCCCGCTCGGCCTGCTGGTCCTGCTCGGCACGCCGCCGATGCTCTACCTCGCGCACCTCATCGGGAAGCCCCTCGAGCGCCGCAGCGAAGCCGAGCAGGAGCGGTCCGCGTTCGCGTCCGGGATCGCGACGGACCTCGTCGCCGGCCTGCGTGTGCTCAAGGGTGTCGGCGCCGAGCGCGCGGCCGTTGACCGCTACCGCCGGACCAGCCAGGACTCGCTGAAGGCGACGCTCAAGGCGGCCCGCGCCCAGGCCTGGCACAACGGCGCGCTGCTCGCGCTCACCGGCATCTTCATCGCGCTGGTCGCGCTGGTCGGCGGCAACCTCGCCGCGGCGGGCGACATCACCATCGGCGACCTGGTCGCCGCGGTCGGGCTCGCCCAGTACCTGATCACGCCGTTCTCGATCTTCTCGTGGGTCAACGGCGAACTCGCCCAGGGCCGCGCGTCGGCCGGGCGGATCGCCGACGTGCTCAACGCGCCGGCCGCGGTCGGCGAAGGCACCGCGACTCTGCCGGTCCCGGCGCCCGGGCACGTGCGGCTGTCCGCGCTGAGCCGGGGCGCGCTGCGCGACGTCGACTTCGAAGCCCGGCCTGGGGAACTGCTCGGCGTGGTCGCCACCGACCCGGCCGCCGCGACCGACCTGCTCGACTGCCTCGGCCGCGCCGCCGACCCGGCCACCGGCTCGGTGTCGATCGACTCGGTCGACCTGTCCACTGTGGACCCGAGCCGGGTCCGGGAGGTCGTGCTGGTCGCCGCGCACGACGCGGACCTGTTCGCGGGCACCGTCGCCGAGAACGTCGCACCCGGGCTCCGCGTGGCCGAGGCGATGTCCGCGGCCGCCGTCGACGAGGTGGCCAGCGCGCTGCCCGACGGCGTCGCGACCGCCGTCAGCGAACGCGGGAGATCACTGTCCGGCGGGCAACGCCAGCGCGTCGCCCTCGCGCGAGCGCTGGCCGTCGACGCGCCCGTGCTCGTGCTGCACGACCCGACGACCGCCGTCGACACCGTCACCGAGGCCCGCATCGCCGCGGGCCTGGCGCAGCTGCGGCGCGGCCGCACGACCATCCTCGTGACCACCAGCCCGGCCCTGCTCGCCGCGACCGACCGGGTCGTGCTGCTCGACGACGGGCGCATCGCCTGCCAGGGCAGTCATGCCGAGCTGGCCGGCCGGGCCGACTACCGGGCGGCGGTGCTGTCATGACCCGGGAACTCCTCCCCGTGGCCGACGGCCCGCGCATCCGCGCCGTCGTCGGCGAGCTGCTCGGCCGGGCCAAGGGCCGCGCCGCGGCCGCGTTCACCACGCTGGTCGTGGCCACCGCGATCGGCCTGCTCACCGCTCCCCTGCTCGGCCGGGTCGTCGACCTCGTCGCGTCGAAGCAGCCGGCGAGCGAGATCGTGACGCCGGTGGTCGCGCTGGTGCTCGTCGCGCTGGCGCAGGCCGTCACGACCGCGCTCGGTGTGTCGATGGTGTCCCGCCTCGGCGAGACGATCCTGGCCGAGCTGCGGGAACGCTTCGTCGAGCGGGCCCTCGGGCTGCCGCTCGAACAGCTGGAACGCGCCGGGTCCGGCGACCTCACCGCGCGCGTGACGAACGACGTCTCGGTGGTCGCGGAAGGCGTCCGGGAAGCGCTGCCCGAGCTGGGCCGTTCGGTGCTGACGGTGGTGCTCACCCTCGGCGCGCTGGCCGTGCTCGACTGGCGGTTCTTCCTGGCCGCGCTGATCGCCGTGCCGATCCAGCTGTGGACGGTGCGCTGGTACGTGCCGCGCGCGAAGCCGTTGTACGCCAGCCAGCGCGAGGCGGTCGGCGCGCAACAGCAGCAGTTGCTGGACACCATCGGCGGCGCGAAGACGGTCCGCGCGTTCAGCATGGGCGACGCGCACATCGAGCGGGTGCGCAAGCGCTCCGACAGCGCGGTCGAGCTGGCGCTGCGCGGGATCCGCCTGGTGACGCGGTTCTACGCGCGGCTCAACCTCGCCGAGTTCGTCGGGCTGTCGGCGATCCTGGCGATGGGGTTCCTGCTGGTCGGGGCGGACGCGGTCACGGTCGGCGTCGCGACGGCCGCGGCTCTGTACTTCCACAGCCTGTTCGGGCCGATCACCACCGCCCTGGCCCTGGTCGACGACGCGCAGGCGGCCGCGGCCAGCCTCGCGCGCCTGATCGGCGTCGCCGACCTGCCGCCCGAGGCCCGGCCCGCGCGGCCGGCGCGCCCGGTCGACGCGTCGGTGAAGACGTCGGACATCGGATACTCCTATGTGGACGGTCATCCGGTGCTGCGGGGGATCGACCTGGACGTCGCGCCCGGCGAGCGGGTGGCGCTGGTCGGCGCGAGCGGCGCCGGGAAGACGACGCTGGCCAAGCTGATCGCCGGCATCCACCGGCCGGGCTCCGGCTCGGTCACGCTCGGCGGTGTCGCCCTGGACGAGCTGGGCCCGGAGGCCACGCGCCGCACGGTGGCCTTGATCAGCCAGGAGGTCCACGTCTTCGCCGGGCCGCTGGCCGAGGACCTGCGCCTGGCGCGGCCGTCGGCGTCCGACGACGACCTGCGGACCGCGCTGACCAAGGTCGGGGCGCTGTCCTGGGCGGAAGCGCTGCCGGAGGGCCTCGCGACGGTCGTCGGCGAAGGCGGCCACCAGCTGACGGTGACGCAGGCCCAGCAGCTCGCCCTGGTCCGCCTGGTGCTGGCCGACCCGCCGATCGCGATCCTCGACGAGGCCACGGCGGAGGCGGGCAGCGCGGGCTCCCGCGTCCTGGAGTCGGCGGCCGCGGCGGCCCTCGAAGGCCGTACCGCGCTGGTCGTCGCCCACCGCCTGACTCAGGCGGCGGCGTCCGACCGGATCGTGGTCCTGGACGCGGGCGCGGTCGTCGAGTCGGGCACCCACGACGAGCTGGTCGCCGCGGACGGCCAGTACGCCAAGCTCTGGGCGGCCTGGTCCGGCCAGCGCGCCTGACGACGCCCGTCAGGCGGTTGTCAGGCGGTTGTCACGGCGGCTTCGGTCAGCGCGTCCAGGACAGCGGCGACGGCCGGCGGGTCGGGCGGGTCGCCGTAGGTCGCGGCGTGGATCCGGCGGCGGAACCCGGTGAGCTCGGTCGTGTGGACGTCCGCCCGGCGGTGCGCCCGCAGCGCGAGGCCAGGCAGGATGGCGACCCCGATCCCGGCGGCGACCAGGGACTGCACGACGACCATGTCGTCGCTGAACGAGCCGATCCGCGGGGTGAAGTCCTCCCGGCGGCACACGGCGTCCAGCTCGGCTCGGCACTGGTCACACCCGCCGATCCAGGCGGAGTCGCGGTGGTTCGCGAGACTGTCGCCGGGGTGGCGGCTGACGAGGTGGATCGTGTCGTCAGCGAGGTGCCGGAGCCGGAAACCCTCCTCCGGCACCGGAACGTCGCCGTGGCCGAAGACGAGGGCGACGTCGATCTCGCCGTGCCTCAGCAGTTGCCGCGCCTCGACCGGGTGCCGGTCGAAGAGGCTCAGCTCGAGTCCCGGGTGGGCCCGGGCCAGCAAGCCGGCCGCCGCCGGCACGATGGTGCCGAGCGCGGAGGCGTTGGCGGCCAGACGGACCTTTCCGGCCTGCAGCCCGGCCTGGGCGGCCAGCTCGGTGGTCGCCGCCTCGACCCGTCCGACGATCTCAGCGGCCCGGTCGGCCAGCAGCCGCCCTTCCGGTGTCAGCCGGATTCCCCGGCCGACCCGCTGGACGAGCTTGACGCCGGTGGTCACCTCCAGCCGGGCCAGGTGGTGGCTCACCGATGGCTGCGAATAGTGCAGCTCACGCGCGGCTTCGGTGACCGATTCGTGCCGGGCCACCGCGGCCAGGACCCTGAGGTGGACCAGGTTGAGCATTCATCAAGAATATCAATGAGTCCAGTCCCATTTTGGCATTGGACGTCATGCGTCCGCTCGCCCATGCTGGTGTTCACGCAACGGAAGAGAGAGCGATGACCACAGCGGACGGCACGGTGACGTGCGACCTCACGATCTCGGTCGACGGGTTCGCGGCCGGGCTCAACCAGACCGAGGAGCGCCCGTTCGGCGACGACGGCGGCGACGGCTGGGGCGACAAGCTGCACGCCTGGTTCTCCGAAGGTCCCGAAGCGCACCCGGCCGAGTTCGCCAGGATGCTGACGGCGAAGGCGTTCATCATGGGGCGCAACATGTTCGGCCCGGTGCGCGGCGAGTGGGACCGGCCGTGGCAGGGCTGGTGGGGTGACGACCCGCCGTACCACGGCCCGGTCTTCGTGCTCACGCACCACCCGCGCGATCCACAGCCGATGGCGGGCGGGACCACTTTCCACTTCGTCACCGACGGCATCGATGCCGCGTTCGAGCGCGCCCGCGAAGCGGCCGGGGACGGGAGCATCTCCATCCACGGTGGCGCGACCACCGTCAACCAATACCTCGCCGCGGGCCTGATCGACGAGCTGAGGATCCACGTCGCGCCGTTCACGCTCGGCGCCGGCACCCGGCTGTTCGACGGCGTCCCGCCGCTGAACCTCGAGCAGGTGGAAGTGCGCGCGGCGGGCTCCGTCACGCACCTGACCTACCGCGTGCTGCGCTGACAGGAAGACGACACGCCGGGAGCCCAGCGGCTCCCGGCGTGTCGTTGCGGGGAAGGGTCAAGCGTCCATGGCGTCGGCCAGGGACTTCGGGCGCATGTCCGTCCAGTTCGCTTCCACGTGGTCCAGGCAGGCCTGGCGGGCCGCGGGGCCGAACGCGGTCGTCCAGCCGGCCGGGACGTCGACGAACTCGGGCCACAGGCTGTGCTGGTTCTCGGCGTTCACGAGGACCAGGTACGTGCCTTCGGGGTCTTCGAACGGGTTGGTCATGGTGCGCCTCCTCAGGCGGTGATGTCGGTACGGGCGCCCTTCACGACTTCGGCCAGCTTCTGGATGACCGGGGCCGCGAGCACCGGGTTGAACCGCGGCTCGGTCGACCAGTCGGCGAGCTGGTTCGCCTTGACCGCGGGCAGCTGCGCCCACGTCGGGATCGCGGCCAGCTGCTGGCGCGACAACGCGAAGGTGCGGCTGTCGCTGAGGATCAGGTCGGCCGGGTACTTGCCGGCCTGCTCCCAGCTGAGCGTCTCGAAGTAATCGTCCGCGCCGGCGCCGTTGATGATGTCCAGGCCCAGGTCGCGGTAGTACGCGAGGTCGGCGAAGAACTCCGGCTTGCAGACGTAGAGGTTGTCCTTGTCGCTGGACACCACGAGCACCTTCAGACCGGGCTTGGACTTGATCGCGGCCTTCAGGTCGTCGGACGCCTTCTGGAAGTCGTCCTTGCCCTTCTTGATCGCGTCGGAGTTCGCGTCACCGCCGAGGGCGACGGCGAGCTGCTCGTAGCGTTCGATCACCTTCGGCAGCGTGACCTTGTACTCCGAGAGCGCGACGATCGGCGCGATCGCCTGGACCTTGGGGCCGAGGTCGTCCTTCAGCACCCACAGGTCGGTCGGCTTGGTGCCGGTGAGCCCGGTGACGACCAGGTCCGGCTTCAACGCGGCGAACTTCTCCATGCTGAAGTCGTCCCACGCGTTGCCGATCGAGGTGACGGCGTTCAGGTCGATGTTGCCGGCCTGGATCTCCTTGGCGCCGTCGGCGGTCTTCTGCGGGCCGAAGACGCCGATCGGGCGGACGCCGTAGTCCCACAGGGCGGCGGCCGAGCTGGCGTAGGCCACGACCCGGGACGGCCGCTGGTCGCGCGCCGCCTTCTGGTTGCGGTCGTCGGTGAACTCCCACGGCCCGGAGGCGGCGGCCGCCGGCTTGTCGTCACTGCTGCCGCACGCGGTGAGCGCGGCGGCCGCGGCGAGACCGCCGGTGCCGATCAGGAATCCACGCCGGCTGAGCCCGGCACCGCCTTGAAACACGGACATGAGAACCTCTCGCCAAAACTTTAGGGTAGGCACACCTTATTTAGGCGAGCCTGTCTAACGCAACCGCCGGGGCCTACCTGTGTCCACGCCCACCTGCGTCAATTCCGACCGGACAGCTGGGCTTGCGCGCCGGGAACCGGCTCGGCCGGGTCGTGTCCCAGGTGGACCTGCCGGTTGTCGGCGTCGACGTGCACCACTCGCGGCCGGTGCGCGGCACGCTCGGCCTCTTCGACCTGGGCGTAGGTGATGATGATGACCAGGTCGCCGGGGTGCACCAGGTGCGCGGCCGCGCCGTTGATCCCGATCACGCCCGTGCCGGGCTCGCCGGTGATCGCGTAGGTCTCCAGCCGGGCGCCGTTGGTGATGTCGACGATCTGGACCTGCTCGCCCTCGACGATGTCCGCGGCCGCCATCAGATCGGCGTCGATGGTCAGGGATCCGACGTAGTGCAGGTCGGCCTGGGTGACCGTGGCGCGGTGGATCTTGGCGTTCATCAGGGTGCGCTGCATCGGTTTCCTTGCGTTTCGGTCAGCAGGGCGGCAAGCCCGGCTGCGGTGGGGGTACGGAAGAACTCGGCGATCGGGAGCTCGGTCCCGGTCCGCTCGGTGATCCGGTTGCGCAGGACCACGAGCAGCATCGAATGGCCGCCGAGGGTGAACAGGTCGTCGTCGGCGCCCACGGCGTCGACGTCCAGGACCTCCGCGAACACTTCGCAGAGGGTCTTCTCCAGCGGCGTTTCGGGGGCCCGGCCGCGAGCCTCCAGCTCCGGCACCGGCAGGGCCGTCTTGTCGAGCTTCCCGTTGCGCGTCACGGGGAACGCGTCCAGCGGGACGATCGCCGCGGGCACCATGTACTCCGGCAGCGCGCGGGCCACGAACTCCCGCAGCCGCCGCGGATCCCCTGACGCCGGTGTCGTGTACGCGACCAGCCGCTTGTCCCCCGGCCGGTCCTCGCGGACGATCACGAGCGCCTGGTCGACCCCGGAATGCCGTGCGAGAGCCGTCTCGATCTCGCCCGGCTCGATCCGGAAGCCGCGGATCTTCACCTGGTCGTCGGTGCGGCCGAGGTACTCGAGCTGCCCGTCCGGCCGCCAGCGCACCAGGTCGCCGGTGCGGTACATCCGCTCCCCCGGCGGCCCGAACGGGTCCGCGACGAACCGGTCCGCGGTCAGCGCGGGCCGGTCGTGGTAGCCGCGGGCCAGCCCGGCGCCGGCCAGGTACAGCTCGCCGGGGACGCCGGCCGGGACCGGGGTGAGACCGCCGTCGAGGACGTACGCCCGGGCGTTGTGCACCGGACGGCCGACCACCGGCCGCTCGCTGTCCGTGACCCGGCCGACCAGAGCGTCCACTGTGGCCTCCGTCGGGCCGTACAGGTTGTACGCCTCGGTGCCCGGGAACGACCGCAGCTCTTCCCACAGCGACTGGGAAACCGCCTCGCCGCCCACGCCGACCACGCTCAGGGCACACGAACCGTCCTCGACGACGCCGGCCGCGGCCAGCTGCGCGAAGTGCGACGGCGTCAGCTCGAGGAAGTCGAGCCCGCGCTCGCGCACCACCGCGGCCAGCCGGTCCGGGTCACGGCGGGTGTCGTCGTCGACGACGTGCACTTCGTGGCCGTCCAGCATCCACAGCTGGGGCTGCCAGGACGCGTCGAAGAAGAACGCCCACGCGTGCCCGACCCGCAGCCGCCGCCCGCTCGCCGCGGCGACCGCCGGGCGGTAGAGCGTCTCGCGGTGGCTGTGGAACAGGTTCACCAGACCGGAGTGCGGGATGACGACGCCCTTGGGCTTGCCCGTGGAGCCGGATGTGTAGAGCACGTACGCCGGGTTCGCCGGTGCCGGCGGGATCACCTGGGCCGCACTGTCCACAATGTCCTCAAGCAAGTCCTCGACGAACAACGCCCCCGGCACCGGCGCGGCCAGCGCACGGCTGGTCAGGACCAGCGCCGCGCCGGAGTCGGCGAGGACCGCCGCGATCCGGTCTTGCGGCTGGTCCGGGTCCACCGGCAGGTACGCCGCGCCCGACTTGAACACGCCGAAGATCGCCTCGACGACCGCCGCCGACCGCGGCAGCACCAGGGCCACCACCTGCTCCGGCCCGGCGCCGTGCGACGTCAGCCAGCGAGCCAGCCGGTCGGTCCGCGCGGCGAACTCGCGGAAGGTGACGCTCTCGTGCGCGTCGCTCAGCGCGGTCGCGTCCGGGGTCGCCGCCACCTGCGCGGCCAGCCGGTCGACGACGGTCGGCGCCGCTGTGGTCAGCGGCGCGCCGGTGCCCCACTCGCCGAGGATCCGTTGCCGCTCAAGAGGTTCCAGGACGTCGATGCGGCTCAGCGGCCGGTCCGGGTCGGCGACGACCGCGCGCATCAGCCGCACCAGGCGCTCGGTGAGCGTCCGGGCGGTCGGCTCGTCGAACAGGTCGAGGCTGAACTCGAGGTCACCCTCGATGCCGTCAGGCGTTTCGACCAGGTCGAACGACAGGTCGAACTTCGCCTGCCGCAGACCGGTGTCGCGGTAGGCCGCGTCGAGCCCGAGCAGCTCTTCCGGCTCGGAGCCCGAGTGGTAGACCGCGAGCATGACCTGGAACAGCGGGTGCCGGGCCAGGGACCGGGCCGGGTTGAGCAGCTCGACGAGGTGCTCGAACGGCAGGTCCTGGTGGGCGTACGCGGCCAGGTCGGCCTCGCGGACCCGCGCCAGGAGCTGGCGGAACGTCGGGTCGCCGCCGGTGTCGGTGCGCAGCACGAGCGTGTTGACGAAGAACCCGGCCAGATCCTCCAGGGCGTGGTCCATCCGGCCGGCCACCGGGGTGCCGAGCGGGATGTCGGTGCCCGCGCCGAGCCGGGTCAGCAACGCGGCGAGCGTCGCCTGCAGCACCATGAACGTGCTGGTGTCGCTGCCGTTGGCGAGGTCCCGCAGGCCGCGGTGCACCTCGCCGGGCACGGTGAACGGCACCGCCGCGCCGCGGTTGGTCGAGCGTGCCGGGCGAGGCCGGTCCGCCGGGAGCGCCAGCTCGTCCGGAATGCCGGCCAGGGTGTCGCGCCAGAACGCCGCCTGGCGGCCGATCAGGCTGTCCGGGTCGTCGGCGCGGCCGAACATCTCCCGCTGCCACAGCGTGTAGTCGGCGTACTGCACCGGCAACGGCGTCCACTGTGGACGCTCACCGCGCAGACGCGCGGCATACGCGGTACCGAGGTCCCGCTTCAACGGCGGGAGCGACCAGCCGTCGCCCGCGATGTGGTGCACCAGCAGCACGAACACGTGCCGCTCCGGCCCGGCGGAGACGAGCGTGGCCCGCACCGGGATCTCGGCGTCGAGGGTGAAGCAGTACGACGCCGCCGCGACGACCCGGTCGGCGAGGTCCGCCTCGGTCACCGTCTCGGTGACCAGCACCGGGCGGGCGCGCTCGTCGCCGGGGCTCAGCACGATCTGGTGGGGCGTGCCGTGGTCCTCGGCGAGGACCGTCCGGAGGATCTCGTGGCGGGCCACGACGTCCCCGAGCGCCGCCCGCAGCGCGTCGGCGTCGACCGGGCCGGTCAGTTCCCACGCCCACGGGATGTTGTAGGTCGCGGACAGGCCATCCAGCCGGTCGAGGAACCACAGCCGCTGCTGGGCGAACGACAGCGGCAGGACCTCCGGCCGCTGAACCGGCACCAGCGCCGGACGGCTGCTGCGGCCGGGATCGAGCAGCTCGGCGAGGCGGGCCGGGGTCGGCGCGTCGAACACCGCGCGGATCGGCACCTCGACGCCGAGCAGCGCGCGGATGCGGCTGACCAGGCGCGTCGCCAGCAGCGAGTGCCCGCCGAGGGTGAAGAAGCCGTCGTCGGGACCGACCGATCCGACGCCGAGGACGTCGGCGAACAGCTCGCACAACGCCTGCTCCGCCGGGGTTCGCGGGGCACGCCCGGTGGCGCGCGCCTCGGGTGCCGGAAGCGCGCGGCGGTCGAGCTTGCCGTGGGCGTTCACCGGCAGTTCCGGCAGCACGACGATCACCGAGGGCACGAGGTACTCCGGCAGCCGCGCGGCGACCAGCGTCCGCAGCGCCACCGGGTCGGGGCGGTCGCCCACGACGTAGGCGACCAGGCGGTTCTCGCGGGCGATGACGACCGCGCGAGCGACCGACGGGTCGGCCGTCAGCACGGCTTCGACCTCGCCCGGCTCGACGCGGAAGCCGCGGATCTTGATCTGCTGGTCGGCGCGGCCGAGGAACTCCAGCGCGCCGTCCGGACGTCGCCGGACCAGGTCGCCCGTTCGGTACATCCGCTCCCCCGGCTCGAACGGCGAGGCCACGAACCGCTCCGCGGTCAGCGCCGGACGGCCGAGGTAGCCCCGGGCGAGCCCGGCGCCGGCCAGGTACAGCTCGCCGCGCACGCCCGGCGGCACCGGTCGCAGGGCGGCGTCGAGGACGTACGCGCGGGTGTTCGCGACGGGCCGTCCGATGGCCACGGGCCCGCAGACCTGCGCCAGACTGTCGCCCGCGACCTCCGAACAGCCGTACAGGTTCACCAGGTTCGCCGACGGCCAGCGCCGGGCCACCTTCGCGGCGAGGGCCGCGGAAAGCGGTTCACCACTGGTGATCCACGTCGTGACCGAATCGACGGCGGTGTCTTCCACGTCTTCCACGAAGGTGTCGAGCAGGCTGGGGACGACGGTCAGCACCTGGGCGCCGCTGCTGCGTACCAGTTCGGCGAGGGCGTGCGCGTCGGTGGCCGTCACGTCGTCGGCGAGGACCACCGGGTCGCCCGCGACGAGCCCGCCGAGCAGCTCGGTCGAGCCGTCGATGAACGTCAATGCGCTCTTCGCCACGCGCACGCCCGGGGCGAGATCCCGGCCCCAGTGCAGGCGGTTGGCCAGCGCCCGCTGGGTGCCCGCGACCGCCTTCGGCCGTCCGGTCGAGCCGGACGTGAAGATCACGTACGCCGGGTTCTCCGGCCTGATCTCCGGCCAGGCGGCCGGTTCCTGCGCGGTCTCGTCCGGCCGGACCAGGCGGTCGCCGAACCCTTCGTGGGCGATGACCAGGTGCGGTGCGGCCTCGGTGAGCATCAGCTCGACGCGCTCGGCCGGGTGATTCAGGTCCAGCGGGAGGTAGGCGGCGCCGGTCTTCAGGACCGCCAGGAGCGCGGTCACCAGCTCGACCGACCGCGGGAGCGCGACGGCCACGACCCGCTCGGGCCCGGCGCCCCGCGAGAGCAGTGCCCGGGCGAAAGCCGTCGCCCGGGCGTCCAGGTCGGCGTAGGTCAAGTGTTGCGTGCCGAAGATCAGTGCCGTGGCGTCCGGGGTCCGGGCCACCTGGGCGGCGAACAGCCCGGCCGGCGTCTCGGCTGGGAGCGGCGTGTCGATCTCGGCCTGGCCGAGCTGCTCGTGTTCGGCGTCGGTGAGCACGTCGATCGAGCCGATCCGGGTGTCCGGGTCGGCGACGACCACGCGCAGCAACGCGCGGAGCCGCCCCAGGAGCGCTTCGACGCTCGCGCGGTCGAAGACGTCGCTGTTGTACTCCGCCGTACCGCGGATGCCGGTCTGGTTGCCGGGCCGCTCGCCGACAAAAAGCGTCAGGTCGGCGCGGGCGGTGCCGGTGCGGACCGGTTCCTCTTCGACGGTCAGACCGGGCAGGGCGAGGTCGGCGACGGCATTGTTCTGCCAAGCGAGCATCGTCTGGAACAGCGGCGCGTACGCCAGCGAACGGGTCGGGTTGAGCGCCTCCACCAGGCGTTCGAACGGGACGTCCTGGTGCGCGTAGGCGTCCAGGCTGCGGTCGCGCACCCGGGCGACCATGTCGCGGAACGACGGGTCGCCGTCGGTGCCGACGCGCAGCACCAGGGTGTTGACGAAGAACCCGACGAGGTCGTCGAGCGCCTGGTCCGTGCGGCCGGCGATGGACGTGCCGATCGGGACGTCGGTGCCCGCGCCGAGTCGCGTGAGGACGGCGGTGAGGCCGGCGTGCACGACCATGAACACGCTGGCGCCGCAGGCACGAGCGAGCTCGACGAGTCCACTGTGGAGGTCGGCGTCCCAGCCGAACGAGAACTGTTCGCCCTGGTAGGAGGCTTCCGCCGGGTGGGGCCGGTCGGTCGGCAGGTCGATGCGTTCCGGCAGGTCCGCGAGGGCTTCGCGCCAGTAGGCCAGCTGCGGTTCGATGACCTGCTCGCCGAGGACGTCGCGCTGCCACAGCGTGTAGTCCGCGTACTGCACCGGCAACGGCGTCCACTCGGGACGCTCGCCGGCGCGGCGGGCGGTGTAGGCGGTGGCGAGGTCGCGCCACAGCGGCGCGGTCGACCAGCCGTCCGAGGCGATGTGGTGGAACACCAGTACCAGGACGTGCTCGCGAGCACTCAGACGCAGCAGTTCCGCGCGCAGCGGGACTTCCGATTCCAGCTCGAACACGGTGCGGGCCACTTCGGACACCGCGTCGGCAAGGGTGGCTTCGGTGACCTCGCGGGTGTGCAGCGGGATGGTGACACCTTCGAGGACCTGCTGCCGGGCCTCGCCGTCGACCTCCGGGAACACGGTCCGCAGGGCTTCGTGGCGTTCGACCACATCGGACAGTGCGGTCTGCAACGCCGAGACGTCGAGGTCGCCGGTGAGCCGGACCGCGGTCGGCATGTTGTACGTCGCCGACGGGCCCTCCAGGCGGTGCAGGAACCACAGCCGCTGCTGGGCGAACGACAACGGCAGGGCGTCCGGCCGCGGGTCGGCGCGCACCAGGGCGGGCCGGGCCACCGACGAGTCCATGGTGGACAGCAAGGCGGCGAGCCCGGCCACGGTCGGCGTCTCGAACACCGACCGCACCTGCAGCTCGACGCCGAACACCGCGCGCACCCGGGCGACGAGACGGGTTGCCATCAGCGAGTGCCCGCCGAGGGCGAAGAAGTCGTCGTCGACGCCGATCGAGGCCGCGTCCAGGACCTCGGCGAAGAGCCCGCACAGGACTTCCTCCACCGGGGTGCGCGGGGCGCGTCCGGCCGTGACTTCCTGCTTGTCCGGGCTCGGGAGGGCGCGGCGGTCGAGCTTGCCGGAGGCGAGCAGCGGCAGCCGGTCGAGCACGACGAACGCCGACGGCACCATGTACTGCGGCAGCCGGTCGCGGACGTGCGCCCGCAACGCCGTCACCAGCGCGCTCGTGTCGCGTTGTCCGGCCGGGTGGTTGCCGAGCGTGCCGAGCGCGGCCCGGACCGGTCGGGCGCGGTGGATCCGGATCGGGTCGCCGGTGGTGAACACGACCTCCAGCGCACCTTCCTGCGCGGCGACGGTCGGGTACACCCGGTAGCCCAGCTTCGCACCCAGTGCCTGCAGCGTCTCGGGGTCCACTCCGGACGGCTCACCGTCCAAAGCGGACAACGCGGCGTCCACATCCCCCGAAGCCAGCGCGGCGACGGCGGTCAGCTCACCGGACAGGCGGGCGTTCGGCACCCCGGTGACGCGCAGCCGCGCGGGGCGCTCGGTCAGGAGCCGCTCCAGCTCGGCCACGGACTCGAACGTGACGGCGTCCTCGTCAACCGGGGCCGGTTTCGGCGCCTTCCGCAGGACGACGTCGTAGCGGTGCCGGGTCAGCTCGTTGTGTGCCTGGCCGCGCTTGAACCACAGGTCGACGTCCTCGAAGCCGTCCAGGCTCCGAGCAAGAACCGCGAAGAAGTCCGGGTCGAGGACGAGTTCGCCGTCACGGGCGATCGCCTGGTCGACCGCGGCGGTGGTCCGCCGGCCGTGCCGAAGTTCGGTCGCCGTGCGGAACGCCCGCAGCGACCGCAGGTTCCGGATGTCGCCCAGGAAGAGCACGCCGCCGGGCCGGACGCGCGCGGCGGCGGTCCGGATGACCTCGGCGAGGTAGTCGATGCTCGGGAAGTACTGCGCCACGGAGTTGATGATCACCGTGTCGAACGGCTCGTCCGGCAGTTCGCCGAGGTCGTGCGCCGGCCGGGCCGCGACGTGCACCTTGCCCGCCAGGTCGGGCCGGCCGGCCAGCTCGCGGCGCAGGTTGGCGATCGCCTTCTCGGACAGGTCGACGCCCCAGTACGCCTCGGCGTCCGGCGCGATCCGAGAGAGGATCAGGCCGGACCCGACGCCGATTTCGAGCACGCGCTTCGGCCGCAGGGACTGGATGCGTTCGATCGTCGCCGCGTGCCACTCGCGCATCTCGCCGAGGGGGATCTCCGAGCCGTCGTAGCTGGAGTTCCAGCCGGTGAAGTTCTCTTCGAAACCCCCGGACGCGGCGTCGTCGAAGACGTTCTCGTGCAGTTCACGCCACTCGCCGACGTGATCCAGCTCGGCTTCTTCGTCGCGGCTTGCGGCCGGGACGGCGTAGGCGATGAGCCGCCCGTCCTGGGCGAGCACGACGGACTGCGCGACGGTCGGGTGCTCGGTGATGACGGCTTCGATCTCGCCCGGTTCGATGCGGTAGCCGCGGATCTTGACCTGGTCGTCGGCGCGGCCCAGGAACACGAGCCGGCCGTCCGGCAGCCATTTCACCAGGTCACCGGTGCGGTAGAGCCGCCCGCCGGAGCTGAACGGGTCGGCCACGAACCGCTCCGACGTCAGCCCGGCGCGGCCCAGGTAGCCGCGGGCCAGGCCCGAGCCGGCGAGGTACAGCTCCCCCACCACACCCGGCGGGACCGGCCGCAGTCCGGCGTCGAGGACGTACGTGCGGGTCCCGGGGTCGGGGATGCCGATGGGCACGACGGTCGCGTCGGCGAGTGCGACCGGGTCGCTCTCGCCGAGCGTCGAGTTGGTGGTCGCCTCGGTCGGGCCGTAGGCGTTGAACATCCGCCGTCCCGGCGCCCAGCGTCGGACCAGCTCCGGCGACACGCGCTCGGTGCCCGCGAGCAGGACGCTGTCGCGCGGCAGGTCACAGTCCTCCGGCATCGCGTCGAGCAGCGCGGGCGGGAGGATCATGAAGTCCGCGCCGTGCTCATGGGCGTACTCGGTCAGCGCGGGCCCGGCGACCCGGCGCTCGGCCGGGACGACGATCAGGCGGCCGCCGGAGAGCAGGCCGAGGCACAGGTCCCAGAACGCGACGTCGAAGCTCGGCGACGCGAACTGCAGCACCCGGCTGTGCGGTCCGATCCCGAACCGCTCCTTCTGGGTCGCCACCAGCTTCGCGACACCCGAGTGCTGCAGCACGACACCCTTGGGACGCCCGGATGAGCCGGACGTGTAGATGACGTAGGCCGCGTTCTCCGGCGTGACCGGCACGGCCGGGTCCACAGTGGACATCGTGGGCAAGTCGTCCAGGAGCACGCGCGGGACGTCGGCGGGCAGCTTGCCGTCGATCTCGCGGGTGGTCACCACGCACACCGGCGCGGCGTCGGAGACCATGAACGCGATCCGGTCGCCCGGGTAGTCGACGTCGATCGGCAGGTAGGCGGCACCGGCCTTGAGCACGGCCAGCTCCGCGACGATCATCTCGACCGACCGCGGCACCGCCAGCGCGACGACCTTCTCGAGCCCGGCGCCGCGTTCGATCAGCAGGTGGGCGAGCTGGTTGGCTCGCGCGTCGAGGTCGGCGTAGGTCAGCTCGACGTCCTCGAAGACGAGCGCCACGGCGTCCGGGGCCTCGGCCACCCGGCGCGCGAACATCCCGGGGAACGTCTCGGTGCCCGCCGGTTCGAGGCTGCCCGCCCAGCGGGTCAGCACCAGGTCGCGCTCGTCGCCCGCCAAGAGGTCCAGGGCGCCGACCGCGCGGTCCGGCTCGGCCAGGGCCGCGCGCAGCAGCACTTCGAGGCGACGCAGGATGGCGTCGGCGCCCGGGTGGTCGAAGACGTCCGCGTTGAACTCCAGGACACCGGCGATCCCGGCTTCCCGCTCGGTGAGCGAGATCGAGAGGTCGAACTTGGACGTCCCGGTGGTCACCGGGATCTCGGTGACGGTCAGGCCGGGCAGGGTGACCTCGGCGCGGGTGTTGTTCTGCCCGGCGATCATCACCTGGAACAGCGGGTGGTACGACAGCGAGCGGGCCGGATTGAGCACTTCGACCAGACGCTCGAACGGGACGTCCTGGTGGGCGTACGCGTCGAGGTTGCGTTCCCGGACGCGGCCGACGAGGTCGCGGAACGTCGGCTCCCCGCCGGTGTCGACGCGCAGCACCAAGGTGTTGACGAAGAACCCGACGAGATCGTCGAGGGCCTGGTCGGTGCGGCCGGCGATGGGTGAGCCGATCGGGACGTCCGGGCCCGCGCCGAGCCGGGTCAGCAGCGCGGCGAGGGCGGCGTGCACGACCATGAACACACTGGCGCCGCACTCGCGCGCCAAAGTGGACAGTCCGGCGTGGAGACCGGCGTCCCAGGTGAAGGTGTGCAGTTCGCCGCGGAAGGTCGCGGTCGCCGGGTGCGGCCGGTCGAGGGGCAGCTCGATCCGGTCGGGCAGGCCGTCGAGGGTGTCGCGCCAGTAGTCGAGCTGGGCGGTGAGGACGGAGTCCGGGTCGTCCTCGCGGCCGAGCAGATCCTGTTGCCACAGGGTGTAGTCGGCGTACTGCACCGGCAACGGCGTCCACTGCGGACGCTCGCCCGAGCGGCGGGCGGTGTAGGCGGTGGCGATGTCGCGCCACAGCGGTGCCATCGACCAGCCGTCGGAGGCGATGTGGTGGAACACGAGGGCCAGCACGTGCTCGCCGTCGGCCAGGCGCAGCAGTTCCGCGCGCATCGGCGCGTGCTGTTCGAGGTTGAACGAGCCCCGGACGAGACCGGTCAGGGCGCTGTCGAGGTCGGTGACCTCGCGCACCGGCAGATCGACTTCGCCTGCCGGGAGGATGTCCTGGTACGGGACGCCGTCGTGCTGCGGGAAGCGGGTCCGCAGGGCTTCGTGCCGGGCGACCACATCGGACAGTGCGGCCCGCAACGCCTCGACGTCGAGGTCGCCGGCCAGACGCATGATCAACGGCACGTTGTAGGTCGCGGACGGGCCTTCGAGGTGGTGCAGGAACCACAGCCGCTGCTGGGCGCCCGACAGCGGGACCAGTGCCGGCTGCTCCACGGGGACCAGCGGCGGCCGGGCGGGTCCGCCGCCGACGGAGATCAGCTCGGCCAGGCCCGCCGCCGTCGGCGTCTCGAACACCGAGCGGACTTCCAGCTCCGCGTTCAGGGTCGCGCGGATGCGGGCGATGAGCCGGGTGGCCAGCAGGGAGTGGCCACCGAGGGTGAAGAAGCTGTCGTCCGGGCCGACCCGCGGGAGACCGAGGACGTCGGCGAACAGCTCGCACAGCTGCCGCTCGACGGGCGTGCGCGGCTCGCGGTCGGACGTCGGCGCCACGGGGTCGGGAGAGGGCAGGGCGCGGCGGTCGAGCTTGCCGTTGGCCGTCACCGGGAGCGCGTCGAGCACGACGATCGCCGACGGCACCATGTGCTCGGGCAGGCTTTCGGCGGCCAACGCGCGCAGGTCCGCGGACAGCGTGCTGATCCGGCGGAAGCGCCCGGGGTTGCCGGTGTAGGACAGCAGCGGTTCGCGTCCCGGCCGGAAGGCGCCGGCGACCGAGCCGGTCGTGAACAGGACGTCGACCGAGCCGTCGCCTTCGGCCGACCAGGTGACGGCCGTGGTGTAGCCGTGAGCGTCGCCCAGGTCGTACCAGTCCTGCGGGTTGACGCCGTCGGTGACGCGGCCGTTCGGCACGCCGTTGATCCGGACAGCACCGTCGAGCACGACGTCGTCCACTGAGGACACATCCGTGCCCCACGTCAGCGTCTTGACCGCCGGTGCCTCGACCGGTGACGTGTGGAGGACGACGTCGTAGCGGAACTGGGTGAGTTCGTTGACGCCACGGCCGCGCTTGACGCGGATGTCCGCGGTGACGCCCTCCAGCCCAGCGAAGAACTCCGGTGCGACGAGGAGTTCCTTCTCCCGCAGGAGAGCCTGTTCGACGTCTCCCCCGCGCTGCCGGGCAACCTCGGTGTGGAACGCCCGGACCTGACGCAGGTCGCGGACGTCACCGACGAAGACGGTCCCGCCCGGCGCGAGGAGGCCGACAGCCTTACGCAGCACGTCGAGGAGGTACGTCCCGCTCGGGAAGTACTGGACGACCGAGTTCAGCACGATCGTGTCGAAGTACCCGGCCGGGAGGCCTGCGACGTCGGCGGCGTCGCCGGTCCGCAGCTCGACGCGGTCCGCGAGCGCCGGATCTGCCGCGACCCGGCGGCCCAGCGAGGCGATCACCTCGGCGGAGAAGTCCGTGCCCCAATAGGACTCGCAGTGCGGGGCCAGGTCGGTCAGCAGCAGGCCGGTGCCGACGCCCAGCTCGAGGACACGCCGCGGCCGCGTCTCGCGGATGCGCGTGACGATGGCGTCGCGCCACTCCCGCATCTCGTCCCGCGGAATCGGCTCGCCGGTGTAGCTGGAGTTCCAGCCTTCGAAGTCGTCGGTGGCGCCGGAGTACATCGAGTCGTACAGCTCGCGCCACTCGCCGACCTGCTCGGTCTCGTCCGTGGCCGATGCGGGAGTCTCGGCGGGCACGACGTATCCGACGAGCCGGACGTCCCCGGGGCGATCTTCCCGGGCGACGACGACCGCGTGCGCGACGTCGTCGTGCGCGGCCAGCGTCGCGGCGATCTCGCCCGGCTCCACGCGGAAGCCTCGGATCTTGATCTGCTCGTCGCCGCGGCCGAGGAACTCGCACACGCCGTCGGCGCGGAACCGGGCGACGTCACCGGTGCGGTACATCCGCTCCCCCGGCTCGAACGGCGAGGCGACGAACCGCTCCGCACTCAACCCTGGACGGCCGAGGTAACCGCGGGCAAGCTGGACTCCGGCGAGGTACAGCTCACCGGGTGTGCCCGGCGGGACCGGGCGCAGTGCCGCGTCGAGGACGTACGTGCGGGTGTTCCACACCGGACGTCCGATCGGGACGGTCGTTTCGTCGGGCGAGGTGCGCCAGGACGTCACGTCGACGGAGGCTTCGGTCGGGCCGTAGAGATTGTGCAGCTCGGCGTCCAGGACCTGCCCGAACCGCGCGACGGCCTCGGGCGGCAGCGCCTCACCACTGCACAGCACCCGCCGCAGGCTCGTGCACTCCGCCGCGGTGGGCTCCTGCAGGAAGACCTGAAGCATCGACGGGACGAAGTGGACGGTCGTGACGTCGTGCTCGCGGATCAGCCGCGCGAGGTAGGCCGGGTCCTTGTGGCCGTCGGGCCGGGCCACGACCTCGGTGGCGCCGGTGAGCAGCGGCCAGAGGAACTCACAGACCGAGACATCGAAGCTGGACGGCGTCTTCTGCAGCACCCGGTCGTCGCCGGTCAGGCGGTACTCGTCCTGCATCCACAAGAGTCGGTTGACGATGCCCGCGTGCGGCACGACAACCCCCTTGGGCCGGCCGGTCGAGCCGGAGGTGTAGATGACGTAAGCCGGGTTCTCGGGCCGGAGTACGACGTCCGGGGCCTTGGCCGGGAACCCGGCCGCCGTCACCGGCTCGTCCAGCAGCAACGCGCCGGGGAGCGCGGTCTCCGTCGTGGCCAGTACCAAGGTCGGCTGGGCGTCTTCGAGCATGAAGGCGATCCGCTCGGCCGGGTACCCGGGGTCGAGCGGCAGGTAGGCCGCCCCCGCCTTGAGCACGGCGAGGATGGCCGTCACCAGGTGCGTCGAGCGCGGGAGTGCGAGCGCGACCACCTTCTCGGGTCCCGCGCCGCGTGCGACGAGGGCCTGGGCCAGGCGGTTCGACGCGGCGTCCAGCTCGGCGTAGGTGAGCCGGTCGTCCTCGAAGACCAGTGCCGGGTGGTCCGGCGTCCGCGCGACCTGCGCGGCGAACAGCTCGGGCACGGTGACCGAGGGGACGTCCTCGACGGCGCCGGACCAGACGGCGTCCAGCCCGTCGCGCTCCGCCTCGGTGAGCACGTCCAGGGACCCGAGACGGCGGTCCGGGGCCGAGACCACCTGGCGCAGCAGGACTTCCAGGCGTGCCAGGAGCGCGTCCACAGTGGAACGGTCGAAGACCTCGGCGTTGAACTCGGCCTGGCCGGTGATGCCGTCGGCGTGCTCGGTGAGGGAGAACCAGAGGTCGAACTTCGCGGTGCCGGTGCCGACGGGCTGCTCGGTCACCGTCAGCCCGGGCAGTTCGACGCCGGAACCGGGCGTGTTCTGCCAGGCGAGCATGGTCTGGAACAGCGGGTGGTGCGCCAGCGACCGTGCCGGGTTCAGTGCCTCGACCAGGCGCTCGAACGGGACGTCTTGATGGGCGTACGCGTCGAGGCTGCGCTCCCGGACCCGCGCGACGAGGTCGCGGAACGTCGGGTCGCCGCCGGTGTCGACGCGCAGGACGAGCGTGTTGACGAAGAACCCGACGAGGTCGTCGAGGGCCTGGTCGGACCGGCCGGCGATGGGCGTGCCGATCGGGATGTCGGTGCCGCCGCCGAGCCGCGAGAGCAGCGCGGTCAGGCCCGCGTGGACGACCATGAACGGGCTGGCGCCGCACGCTCGCGCGAGGTCGCCGAGTCCGGTTTGGAGTCCGGCGTCCCAGGCGAAGGTGAAGAACTCGCCGCGGTAGGCGGACACGGCCGGGTGCGGCCGGTCGAGCGGGAGGCTGATCCGCTCGGGCAGGCCGTCGAGGGTCGCGCGCCAGTAGCCGAGCTGGGCGGCTTCTTCGGTGGCGAGGAGTTCGCGTTGCCAGAGGGTGTAGTCGGCGTACTGGACCGGCAACGGCGTCCACTGCGGAGCCTCGCCCTGGCGGCGGGCGCCGTACGCCGTGGCGATGTCCCGCCACAGCGGCGACAGCGACCAGCCGTCGGCGGCGATGTGGTGGATGACGAGCACCAGGACGTGGCGCCGCGAGTCGATCGTCAGCAGCTCGGCGCGGACCGGCACCCCGGCGCCGAGATCGAAGACCTCGCGCACGAGAGCGTCCACAGTGGAGTCCACCGCGGACTCGGCGACCGTCCGGACTGCCAGGTCGACCTCGCCGTCGGGCAGGACGTGCTGGTAGGCCACGTTGTCCGCGACCGGGAACACCGTCCGCAGGGCTTCGTGGCGGCCGAGCACGTCGTGCAGGGCAGCCTGCAGCGCCTCGACGTCCAGTTCGCCGGACAACCGCATGACGAGCGGGACGTTGTAGGTCGCCGAGCCGCCTTCGAGGCCGTGCAGGAACCAGAGCCGCTGCTGCGCGAACGACAGCGGGAGCCGCTCCGGCCGGTCCTCGAAGCGTTCGAGCGGACGCCGTTCGGTGCCCGACGCGGCACCGGCCAGGAGGTCAGCGAGGGCGGCCACGGTCGGCGCGTCGAACACCGCGCGCACCGGGATGTCGGCGCCGACGGCCGCGCGGATGCGCTGGATCAGCCGGGTCGCCATCAGGGAGTGTCCGCCGAGGGCGAAGAAGTCGTCATCCGGCCCGACCCGCGGCACGCCGAGGACGTCCGCGAACAGCTCGCACAGCAGCTGCTCGACGGGGTTGCGAGGCGCGCGGCCCGGCCCGGCGGTGAACCGCTCCGGCGCCGGGAGGGCCTTGCGGTCGAGCTTGCCGGAGGCCAGCACCGGCAGCTTGTCGAGCACGACGAACGCCGTCGGCACCATGTACTGCGGCAGCCGGTCCCGCACGTGCGACCGCAGCGACGCCACCAGCGCGCCGGTCTCGCGCCGGGCGGCCGGGTTGTTGGCGTACGACGCCGGGGCACCCGTGCTCCGCACCGGCCGGTAGGCCGCGTCCGGTGTGGACCGGCTGAAGACGGCCTCCAGCTCCCCGGCCGCGGCGGGCGCGACTGCGACGCGGTAGCCGGCCCGCTCGGCGAGCCGGTGCAGGTCCTCCGGGTCGACGCCGTCACGCACGTCCAGGGCCCGCACCGCCGCCGGGTCACCTTCGTCGAGGGCGCGAACCGCGGCGAGTTCGCCGGCGAGCCGCGCGTCCGGGACGCCGGTGACGCGCAGCCGCTCCGGCGTCTCGGCGGTCAGGAACCCTTCCACCGCAGCGAGATCGCCGAATGCGATGATCTGCTCTTCGACCGGCGATGGCCGGGGCGCCTTGCGCAGGACGACGTCGTAGCGGTGCCGGGTCAGCTCGTTGTGCGCGTCACCGCGCTTGACCCACAGGTCGACATCGTCGAAGCCGTCGAGACTCCGGGCCAGGGCCGGGAAGAAGTCCGGATCGAGGACGAGCTCGCCTTCGCGGGCGATCGCCTGGTCCACGGCGGCGACGTCACCGCGGTCGTGCCGCAGCTCGACGGCCGTCCGGAACGCGCGCAAGGAGCGGAGGTTGCGGATGTCGCCGAGGAAGATCGTGCCGCCCGGGGCGAGGAGCCCGGCGGCGGTCCGGACGACTTCGGCGAGGTAGTCCGCGCTCGGGAAGTACTGGGCGACCGAGTTGACGATCACCGTGTCGAACGGCTCGTCCGGCAGTTCGCCGAGGTCGTGCGCGGGACGTGCGGCGAGGTGGACCTTGCCCGCCAGTTCCGGCATCGCGGCGACCTCGCGCCGCACGTTCTCGACGGCGCTCTCGGAAAGGTCGACGCCCCAGTAGGTTTCGGCGTCCGGGGCGATCCGGGAGAGGATGAGCCCGCTGCCGACGCCGATCTCCAGGACCCGCTTCGGCCGCAGCGCGCGGATGCGCTCGATCGTCGCCGCGTGCCACTCGCGCATCTCGTCGAGGGGCAGGTCGGAGCCGTCGTAGCTGGAGTTCCAGCCGGCGAAGTTCTCCTCGATGCCGGTGGAGCCGGCGAGCATCTCCTCGTGGACGTCGCGCCACTCGGCGACGTGGCCCTGCTCGGCCGCACGGTCCGGGACCGGCACGGCGTAGGCGTATAGGTGTCCGTCCTGCGCGACGACGACGGACTGGGCGACGCGCGGGTGCTCGGCCAGCACGGACTCGATCTCGCCGAGTTCGATGCGGTAGCCGCGGATCTTGACCTGGTCGTCGGCCCGGCCCAGGAACACCAGACGGCCATCCGGCAGCCACTTCACCAGGTCACCGGTGCGGTAGAGCCGCCCGCCGGACCCGAACGGGTCGGCCACGAACCGCTCCGACGTCAGCCCGGCGCGGCCCAGATAGCCACGCGCCAAGCCGGATCCCGCGAGGTACAGCTCCCCCACCACGCCGACCGGGACCGGCGCGAGGAACGCGTCGAGCACGTACGCGCGGGTGCCGGGGTCCGGGACGCCGATCGGCACGGCCGAGCCCGGCGTGCTCTCCGGGTCGCAGAGCCCGAGCGTCGAGTTGGTGGTCGCTTCGGTCGGGCCGTAGGCGTTGAACATCCGCCGTCCCGGCGCCCAGCGTCGGACCAGCTCCGGCGACACGCGTTCGGTGCCGGCCAGCAGGACGCTGTCGCGCGGCAGGTCGCAGTCCTCGGGGAACTCCGCGAGCAGCGCGGGCGGGAGGATCATGAAGTCGACGCCGTGCTCGCGCGCGTAGTCGGCCAGCTCCGGGCCGGGGACGCGCCGTTCGGCCGGGACGACCACCAGCCGTCCGCCGGAGAGCAGTCCCAGGCAGAGGTCCCAAAAGGCGACGTCGAAACTCGGCGACGCGAACTGCAGCACCCGGCTCCGCGGGCCCACGCCGAACCTCTGCGACTGCGTCGCGACGAGCTTCGCGACACCCGCGTGGGACACGATGACGCCCTTGGGCCGTCCAGTGGAGCCGGAGGTGTAAATGACGTAGGCCGCGTTGGCCGGGACGATCGCCGCGCCCGGGTCGGTCGCCGGCGCGTCGTCCAGGGAGATCTCGTCGAGCAGCAGGACGTCGCCGTCGAACCGGTCGGCCAGCTCACTCGTGGTCACGACGCACACCGGACCGGCGTCGGCGACCATGAAGGTGATCCGCTCGGCCGGGTAGTCCTGGTCGAGCGGCAGGTAGGCGGCGCCTGCCTTGAGCACGGCCAGTTCCGCCACAATCATCTCGACCGACCGCGGCACGGCCAGCGCGACCACCCGCTCGGGCCCGGCGCCACGGCCGATCAGGACGTGGGCGAGCCGGTTCGCCCGTTCGTCGAGTTCGGCGTAGGTGATCTCGACGTCCTCGAAGACCAGCGCGACCGAGCCGGGCGCCTCGCGGACGCGGGCGGCGAACAGTTCCGGCAGCGTCGCCGGCGGCGTGTCGAGGTCGGTGTCGTTCCACTCTTCGAGCATCCGGCGCAGTTCGGGCTCCGGCACCAGGTCCAGCCGCGCGACCGGCCACTGTGGACGTTCCAGGGCGGCCACCAGGAGGTGGTGCAGGTGGCCGAGCATCCGGTCCACAGTGGATTCGTCGAGGACGTCACCGCGGTACCGCGCTTCGAGGACGCCGTCGCCCAGGTGCACCACAAGATCCAGCGGCAGGGTCGTCTCGGCGGCGAAGCCGACGTTGACCAGCACCGAGCCGCCCCGGCCGCGCTCCGGCTGCAGGTCGCCGACCAGGTCGTCGAACGGCACCTCGTGCGCCAAGGCCTCCTCGCGGGCCGTCCGCACGCGCGCGGCGACCTCGTCGAAGCCGGGTGAGCCGCCCAGGTCGACGCGCAGCGGCACGAGGGAGCCGATGCCGAGCACCACGTCGGCCGTGCCGGCGTACCGGTGCAGCAGGACGACGAAGGCCGACAGCACGATCAGGTCGGCGTCGTCACCCAGCGACAACGGCAGCTCCCGCGTCAGCCGATCCCGGGGCGGGGCCGGCTCCGCGGGGTGGGGCCGGTCGACCGGCAGCGGCAGTTCCTTCGGCGCCGACGCGAGGCGATCACGCCAGAACCCGAGGTCTACGACCTGCTGCACAGCGTCACCGTTGCTCACCGGTAGACCAGCCTCCCGCTGCTGAGGGCACCCCGAACGGGGTGCGAACTTAGGTGAACCTAACAAACCGAGGGTGAGGATGCACTCCTGTACCATCGGTTAGCCTTACCTAAAATTGGTACCAGTCGGAGGTGCGGTGCGAACAGACCCCGGAGGTATCGCTCTCACGCGACGCCCGCCACACACGGGCCGCGCGATCGGTTTCCTCGCCGCCCTCGCGGTCCTGGTCCTGCTGTGCCTGCTGAGCGTCTGGCTGGGTTCGAAGGAGATCTCGTTCGGCGCCGTCTGGCAGGTGCTGTGGCACAACGACGGCTCCGCCGACGCCGTGATCATCCACAGTGTCCGGATGCCGCGCACGCTCCTCGCGGTGCTGGTGGGCGCCGGTCTCGGGCTCGCCGGCTGCGTGATGCAGGCGCTGACCCGCAACCCGCTGGCCGACCCGGGCCTGCTCGGCGTCAGCGCCGGGGCCGCGTTCGCCATCGTGTTCTCGATCACCGTGCTCGGCATCAGCTCCGCCTACGGCTACATCTGGTTCGCCTTCGCCGGCGCGCTGGCCGCGACGACCGTCGTCTACTTCCTCGGCACGCGCGGCCGGGCCGGGTCGAGCCCGGTCAAACTCGCCCTCGCCGGGGCCGCCGTCACGGCATTGCTCGCGTCGTTCACCAGCGCGATGGTGCTGTCGGACCCGGTGGCCCTCAACCGCTACCGCTTCTGGTCGGCCGGCTCGCTCGCCGGGGTGGACAGCTCCGCGCTGCTGCAGGTCCTGCCGTTCCTCGTCATCGGCGTGGTGCTGGCGATCGCGAGCGGACCGGCGCTCAACAGCCTCGCCCTCGGTGACGACGTCGCGATCTCGCTCGGCCGGAAGCTGGGCCCGCTGCGGCTGCGCGGCGCGCTCGCGATCACCCTGCTGACCGGCGCGGCCGTCGCCGTCGCCGGGCCGATCGTGTTCCTCGGCCTGATCGTCCCGCACGCGGTGCGGTTCGTCATCGGCCCGGACCACCGCTGGCTGCTGCCCTACACCGCCGTGGTCGCACCGAGTCTGCTGCTGGCCGCCGACATCCTCGGCCGGATCCTGGCGCGGCCCAGCGAGATCCGCGCCGGCGTGATCGTCGCGTTCCTCGGCGCGCCCTTCTTCATCTACCTCGTCCGCCGGCGCAAGCTCGTGGAGTCCTGACATGGCCTTGCTCCAGGCGCGGCGCACCTTCCGGCTCACGACACCGCCGGTGTCCGGCCGGTTCCGGCCCCGGCTGCTGATCGTCTGCCTCGTCCTCGCCGTGCTGACGTTCGTGCTGTTCTGCGTCGGCATGACGATCGGCGACGTCCCGATGAGCGTGTCCGACGTCCTGTCCGGGCTCTTCGGCGGCAGCGACAGCGGGAACGGCTACATCGTGCAGGAACTGCGGCTGCCCCGCGCCCTCACCGGGCTGCTGGCGGGGATCGCGTTCGGCGCGTCCGGCGCGGTGTTCCAGACCATCACGCGCAACCCGCTGGCCAGCCCGGACATGATCGGCGTCAACGCGGGCGCCGCCACCGCCGTGGTCGCCGGGATCTCGTTCGGCTTCGGCGGCGGCCTCGGCACGACGACGCTCGGCCTGTTCGGCGGGCTGTTCACGGCGGTGCTGGTGTACGCGCTCGCCTGGCGGCGCGGCACCACCGGCTACCGGATCCTGCTGGTGGGCATCGGGATCTTCGCGATGTGCACCAGCCTGACCGACTACCTGCTCAGCAAGGCGCAGATCACCGAGGCGCAGGCGGCGATCGGCTGGATGGTCGGCAACCTCGCCAACCGCGGCTGGGAGCACGTCATCCCGTTGCTGTGCGCGCTGTGCGTGCTGCTGCCGGTGGTCCTGGCGTTGTCGCGGTGGATGAGCACGCTGCTGCTGGGCGACGAGGTCGCGGCCGGGCTCGGCACGCCGGTGCAGCCGGTGCGGCTGGGCCTGCTGCTGTCCGGCGCCGGGCTGGTCGCGTTCGCGACGGCGTCGGCGGGTCCGATCTCGTTCGTCGCGCTGACGGCGCCGCAGATCGCGCAACGGCTCGCGCGGCTCTCGTCGCCGCCGATCACGGCGTCCGCGCTCACCGGCGCGGTCGTGGTGCTGGGCAGCGACATCATCGCCCGCGAGATCACCGCGTCGGCGCTGCCGGTCGGCATCGTCACCGGCGTCCTCGGCGCCCCGCTCCTGCTCTGGCTGCTGGCCAGGGCCAACCGTTCCGGTTCCGGAGGCTGACACATGACATCCGACGCCCCCTCGCTGCGGGTGGAGCAGCTCCGGGTCGCCTACGACGACCGGGTGGTCATCGACGGCCTCGACCTCGACATCCCGCCGGGTGAGATCACCGCGATCATCGGCGCGAACGCCTGCGGGAAGTCCACGCTGCTGCGCACCCTCGCCCGGCTGCTGACGCCGAAGGCGGGCGGGGTCTACCTCGACGGCCGGTCGATCCACGACCTCCCGACCCGCGAAGTCGCCCAGCGCCTCGGCATCCTCCCGCAGTCCCCGGTGGCACCGGAGGGCATGACGGTGGCCGACCTCGTCGGCCGCGGCCGCGCGCCGCACCAGAGCTGGTGGCGTCAATGGTCCACTTCGGACGAAGGCGCGGTGCGGGCCGCACTGGAGGCGACCGAACTGACCGACCTCGCCGACCGTCCGGTCGACGAACTGTCCGGCGGGCAGCGCCAGCGCGCGTGGATCGCGATGGCCGTCGCGCAGGGCACACCGGTGCTGCTGCTGGACGAGCCGACGACCTACCTCGACCTGGCGCACCAGATCGACGTGCTGGACCTGGTCGTCGACCTCAACCGCGACGAGGGCCGGACGGTGGTGATGGTGCTGCACGACCTCCCGCAAGCGTGCCGCTACGCCGACCACGTGATCGCGATGAAGGCCGGCCGGATCGTGGCGGCGGGCAAGCCGGTCGAGGTGATCACCGAGGAGCTGGTCGAGGAGGTCTTCGACGTCCGCTGCCAGGTGACCCCGGACCCGATCAGCGGCACGCCGATGGTGATCCCGATCAGCCGGCACCACCCGGCGCCGCTCTCCTGAAAGCCGTGAAGGCCTCCTTCCCGGCTCCTATGGCCGGTAAGGAGGCCTTCACGGCTTTCAGGGATTCCCGGGTGACAGGACGGCGGCCGGCGCGCTAGCCTCGGCGTGTTCTGGCCCCTCCTCGGTTCCGGACGTCACGTCCCCGAGGACCGTCCGGCCACTCCCCTCCAGGAAGGCCAACCCGTGTTCGTGCTGCCCGAAATCACCACCGGTCCCGAACGTCTCCTGCTGGAGGCGACGATGGACCGCACCCGCCGCGCGGTCGCCGACACCGCGCGCGGCCTGTCCGACACCGACGTCCGGACGCGCCTCGTCGCGTCCCCGACCACTCCGATCGGCCTCGTCAAGCACGCCGCGATGGCCGAACGCCGCTGGTTCCAGCTCCTGCTGCTGGGCCTCGACGAGGCCGACTGCGACGGGCCCACGACCCCCGGCGACGCCAGTTTCGTCGTCGCCGAAAGCGAAACCCTCGACGACGTGATCGCCGAGTTCGAACGGGCCGGCGCACGCTCACGCGAAATCGCGGCCCGCTTCGAACTCGACGACACCTGGACGCACGACGTCCTCGGCGAGGTCAACCTCCGGTTCGTCTACCTGCTGCTGATCGAGGACTTCGCCCGGCACGCCGGGCACAGCGACATCCTCCGCGAGCAGCTCACCGCGCGCTGACCGCGTACTCCCCCTCCGGCGCCGCGACCACCCGGCGGTCCACAATGGACTGCAGGATCTCGCCGACCCGCACCGCGGTGTTCGACAGCAGCGACGACGTGATGCCGTGTGTGTGCTCGGTCCCGCCCTGCAGGTAGATGCCGCCGCGCAGGGCGGGTTCCGTCGTGATCCGGTAGTCGCGCTCGACGCGCAGCCGGCCTTCTTCGTCGCGGCCGCACCGCGGGCCCAGCTCGCCGAGCAGCGGCGTCGGGTCGGCGGGGCGGTAGCCGGTCGCGTAGACGACGGCGTCGGCCTCCAGCACCGTGCGCTCGCCCGTCGTGAGCGACTCGACCGTCGCCGAGACGGCCGCGGCGGACTCGGTCACCTCGACCGGGCGGGAGACGTTGAACAGCCGCAGCCGCTCCACGCCCAGCACCTTCTCGCGGTAGACGCGCCGGTAGAGCTCGTCGATCAGCTCGACGTCGACGGCCGAGTAGTTCGTCGCGCCGTGGTAGCGCATCAGGCGGTCCTTGACCGGCTCGCCCGCGCCGTAGAACTGGTCGACGGCCTCCGGGTCGAAGATCCGGTTGGCGAACGAGCTGTCGTCGGCCGGGCTGTAGCCGTAGCGCGCGAACACCGCGCAGATCTCGGTGTCCGGGAACTCGTCGTGCAGCAGGGCCGCGACTTCGGCGGCGCTCTGCCCGGCGCCGACCACGACGAACCGCTTCGGCTCGGTGCCGCGCAGGCGTTCGACGCGGAAGAGCAGCTCGCTGTTGTGCCAGATGCGCTCGCCCGCGGTGACACCTTCGGGCAGCTGCGCCCGCAACCCGGTGCCCATGACCAGGTTCCGGGCCCGCAGGGAGGTGCCGTCGGAGATCTCGACGTCGAAGAACTCGACCTCTTCGCCGTCGTAGACCGGCTTCACGGACACCACTTCGGTGCCGTACGAGACGACGTCGTCGACCTTCGCGGCCGCCCACTCGAAGTAGTCGTGGAACTCGACCCGCAGCGGGAACAGGTTCTTGTGGTTGATGAAGTCCACCAGCCGGCCCGACGCGTGCAGGTAGTTGAGGAAGCTGAAGTCGCTGGTCGGGTTCCGCATGGTGACCAGGTCCTTGAGGAAGGAGACCTGCATCGTCGCGGTGTCGATCAGCATCCCGCGGTGCCAGCCGAAGCGGGGCTGGCGCTCCAGGAAGTGCGCGGTCACCGGCTCCTCCGAGCCGGCGTTGTGCTCGGCCAGCGCGATCGCCAGGGCCAGGTTCGAAGGTCCGAAGCCCACCCCGACGACGTCGTAGATCGGAACCTGTTCGCCGGCCTCTGCAGTCATGTCGCTCCCTCGCACACTCCGGTAACGTTCAGGGAACCCTAACCTAACTTAGGCGAGCCTCGCCTAGTACGTTCGTGGTGATGTTCGTCCCCCGACTACGGAAAGGCATTCTCGAATGCGCGTGGCGATGTTCGGCTACCAGACCTGGGGGCACCGGACCCTCCAAGCGCTCATCGACGCGGGCCACGAGGTCGCGCTCGTGGTCACCCACCCGAAGAGCGACCACGCGTACGAGCGGATCTGGGCCGACTCCGTCGCCGACCTCGCCGAGGCCAACGGCATCCGCGTCCTGCTGCGCAACCGCCCGGACGACGACGAGCTGCTGGCCGAGCTGAAGACGGCCGAGCTCGACCTGATCGTGGCGAACAACTGGCGCACGTGGCTGCCGCCGGAGATCTTCGACCTGCCCCGCCACGGCACCCTCAACATCCACGACTCGCTGCTGCCCTCCTACGCCGGGTTCTCCCCGCTGATCTGGGCGCTGGTCAACGGCGAGCCCGAGGTCGGCGTCACCGCCCACATGATGGACGGCGAGCTGGACGCGGGCGACATCGTCCTGCAGCGCGCGATCCCGGTCGGCCCGGCCGACACGACGACGGACCTGTTCCACCGCACGGTGGACCTCATCGCGCCGATCACCGCCGAGGCGATCCGGCTGATCGAGACCGGCTACACGCCGGTGCCGCAGGACCGCTCGAAGGCGAGCTTCTTCCACAAACGCGCCGCGCGCGACAGCCTCATCGACTGGACGTGGCCGGTGGAGGACATCGAGCGGCTGGTGCGCGCCCAGTCCGACCCGTACCCGAACGCGTTCGCCTACCACCGCGGCGAAGAGCTGCGGATCACGAAGGCGTCGGTGTCGCGCGGGAACTACGGCGGAACGCCGGGCCGCATCTTCATCAAGGAGGACGACGGCGTGGTGATCGTCGCCGGCCCGGCCGCCCGCCGCGGCCGGTCCCCCGGTCTGCTGGTGGAGCGAGTCCGCACCGCGGACGGCACCGAGTCGGCGGCGGGCGACTACTTCACGACCATGGGCGGGTACCTCACCGACCGGCCCTGAGACGAGTGGCGCTGTCGGCGACTTCGTGGCGAGGCGCCGGTGAGCGGTCTGCCGCGGCTGGTCGTGAGTGTTTAGGGCGGTTCTAACCGCCCTAAACACTCACGAGGGCCGCGGCAGACCGAGGAACCGGCGGCGCAACAACGGGCTAGCGCAGCGGCACAACGCCGTCGGTCAGCGTCCCGGCGATCCGGCGGTGGCTCGGGTGTTCCCGCGGCGCGGCCACGCCGTACACGGTCGACAGCACCTCGGCGAGGTCGGTCAGCAAGTCCGGCCCGGACAACTCCGGCGGGCCGTAGATCCGGCCGGGGGGTTTGAAGAACAGGCGGCACGGCACGTCCTCGCCCGGGCCGAGGGCGGGCTGCCGGTAGTCGACGGCCAGTTCGCGGCAGCCGACGCGGAGGAACGGGGCGCCGTCGGTGCCGGGGCCGATTTCGGCGTACCAGCCGCGGATCTCGGGCCGGTCGGCGAGCAGCCGCTGTTCGAGCCGGGCGACGAGCGCCGGGAACCGGCCCGAACCGCGGAGGGGGGCCGCGAACGCGACGTAGCCCAGCAGCGCGACCGCGGTCAGCGTGTGGAACGACGCCATCCCCGACGGCTCCGGCTCGGTCGGCTCCGCGCGCAACGCCCACAGGTGGTAATCCGGCTCGGCGACCGCGTGCCGGAACCCGTCCTCGCCGACGGCGGTGGGTCCGGGCGGGAACGCGTCCCGGTAGACCGCCAGGGTGCGGGCGAAGTCCGGGTCGTCCGGGCCGGTCACCGCGTGGACGTCGAGCGGCCGGGCGGCCTCGCGACCGGTGTAGCGGTCCAGGGGCAGCCGGCCGACGTCGTCCCGCGCGCTCAGGTGCGCGGCCATGCGCCGGTACTCGGGCGAGTCCTCGGGACGGTCGATCCGCATGGCCAGCCGCTGGTATTCCCGGACGACAAGGGTGATCGCGGCGGCCGGGACGCGGTCCCGCCAGGCCGCCGACAGCGGTTTGCCGATCAGGATCAGCCCGGTCACCGGAGCCTGCCCCGGCGACAGCGCGGGCTGCCGGTAGGGGAAGTCGAGGCCGGCGTAGCCGTACCGGTGCCAGATCAGGGCCCGCGCGACCGGGTCGAGGTTGTCGGCGAGTGCCGACACCGCCCGGGGATCGTTCATTTCGGCCACCACGCCGGCGAGTTCGCGCCCGCCGCCGGCGGCGTCGGCGGCCAGCACCGCTTCGATGTGGTCCATCAGGGCCCGGCCGACGCCGCGGCCGCGCACGTCGGGCGAAACGAGCAGGTACTCGATCACCCCCGCGGCGGGTTCGGCCAGGTAGTCCGCGATCACGGCGCCGGCCAGCAGCTCGCCGTCGAAGGCGAGGACGATGTGGTAGTTGTTCTCGCCGTACCAGCCGTGTCCTTTCAGCCGCAGGTAGCCGGCCATGTTCTCCAGCGACTCGCGTTCGTCCGGATTGGGGAACAGGCTGACGTAAAGAGTCCCGTGGAACCCGGCCAGCACGGAGAGGTCGTCCGCGGCGCCGGTGAGCTCGCGGAAGGTGATCACCCTCGGCTGTCTCCGCTGATCGCGCCGAGCAGCCGCTGGAAGTCCCGCGAGCCGAGCGCCGGTTCCCCGGGCACGAGGAAGCCGGACTTCTGCAGCAGTTCGAGCTTGCCGTGGCGCTCGCCGACGTACGCGGCCTTGTGCGCCAGGCTGTCGAGGTTGTACCCGATCGCGTCTACGTTGGTCAGGTCCGTGTGCTCCCACAGCAGGTAGCAGTCGCCCAGCCGCGGCGGCTGGTCCTCCGGGGCGTTCTCGGTGGCCCACCAGCATTGCCAGACGTAGGCGGAGTAGTAGTCCGGGATCTCGCGCAGCGGGTCGAGCCGGTGCTGCTCGGAGTCCAGCAGCAGGCAGTAGTCGAACTCGCCCTGCCACCGCTCGGCCGCGGCGCCCAGAGCCGGGTTGCGCGTCATCAGGTGGGACCGGTGGCACAGCAGCGCGGTGACCTCGGCCTTGAGCGCGCCGACCCCGCGTTCCCGGAACATCGGCATGATCCCGCTGCGGATGGCCCGGCCCTTCTCACCGACCGCGACCACGAGGATCGAGTTCGCCTCGTCGCCCCGGCCGAGCTGGCCCAGGAAGAACCGGGACCGGTCCGGCCCGTCCTCGCTCGTGAAGTCCCACGACGGCGCCCACTCCTCGAACCCCGCGTAGGTCCACTGCTGGATGCCGTTGCGGCCCACCGGGTCCGAGCCGCCGCCGGCGCGTTCCCACCAGCCGGCGTTGAGCAGCACGGCGGGCGAGAACACGCCGGTGACGCGCACCGGTTCCGGGTGCCGCGGCGGCCGGGACGACGGACCGAGCCGGGCCCGGAGCTGGTCGACGTCCAGCACTTTGGGCATCCGGTCCCGGCGGGGCACCGACGACGGCGTACCGCCGACGAAGTCGGTTGTGTGGAGCACCTTCTGCAACAGCAAGGTCAGCGGGTCCGCGATCTCGGCCCGGATGATGTCGGCGATCAGCCCTGGCCGGTAAGGGATCCCCACGCCGATCGAAAGGGGGCCGAGCTTGCCCGAAATATGCCACAGGGATTCGGTGTCCGAAACGCCGCCCCGATCGACCGCCATGTCTCCGCCCATCCGCTCGCTCGCCGAACGGGTGGTAGGTCGGCTTCGTACTGGGCACCGTTACATCGGCCGCCCGTACGGGATCAGGTGAGGATCTTGACCATGGTGTCGGCGTCCGCGGAACCCGCGCCAACGATCTCGTACCCTTCCGCGAGGTACAGCCGCTGCGCGAAGTTCTTCCGTTCGACGCTGAGCCCGATCCGTCCGATTCCCGCCTCGACGGCCCGGCTTTCGACGCCCCTCAGCAGCGCCCGGCCGACACCCCGGCCACGCCACGCCGGCACCACGCCGATCGTCAGCTCCGGGACGTCGGCCGCGACGAACCCGTACCCCGGATCCTCCGCCGAAAAGAACCGCAGCCAAGCCGCGCCGACGGGTTCACCGTCCGCTTCGGCGACCACGCCGAGGTCACCTTCCCGCGGCCACCCGGCGATGTAGTGCGCGGTGTTCGGCGCCCGCAGCACCCGTCGCCGGCTCTTGCGCTTCCACTCGGGCGACCAGTTCACCGCCTCGACGAGCATGTCGGCCAGGAAGCCGGCGTCGTCGCGAGTCGCCTCGCGCAGGTTCACAACTCGCGGACCTTGCCGTCGGCGACTTCGAAGCGGCGGGTGACGTGCACCGCGTCGAGCATCCGGCGGTCGTGCGTCACCAGCAGCAGCGTGCCCGGGTAGCGGTCCAGCGCCGCCTCGAGCTGTTCGATGGCGGGCAGGTCCAGGTGGTTGGTCGGCTCGTCGAGGACCAGCAGGTTGACGCCGCGGGCCTGCAGCAGCGCCAGCGCCGCGCGGGTGCGCTCCCCCGGCGACAGCGTCGCGGCCGACCGCAGCACGTGCGCGGCCTTCAGCCCGAACTTCGCCAGCAGCGTCCGGACGTCGGCGTCGGGCAGTTCCGGCACCTCGCGCGCGAAGGCGTCCGCGAGCGGGACGTCGTCGAGGAACAGCTTGCGCGCCTGGTCGACCTCGCCGACCACGACGCCCGAGCCGAGCGCCGCGTTGCCGTCGTCCGGGGCGAGCCGGCCGAGCATCAGCGCCAGCAGCGTCGACTTCCCGGCGCCGTTCGCGCCGGTGATGGCGACCTTGTCCGCCCAGTCCACCTGCAGGTCGACCGGCCCGAGCGTGAACCCGCCCCGCCGGACCACCGCGCCGCGCAGGGTCGCGACCACCGCGCCCGCCCGCGGGGCCGCGGCGATCTCCATCCGCAGCTCCCACTCCTTGCGCGGCTCCTCGACGACGTCCAGGCGCTCGATCATCCGCTCGGTCTGGCGCGCCTTCGACGCCTGCTTCTCGGTGGCTTCGCTGCGGAACTTGCGGCCGATCTTGTCGTTGTCGGGTGCCTTGCGGCGGGCGTTCTTGACGCCCTTCTCCATCCAGCCGCGCTGCATCCGCCCGCGGGCCTCGAGCGCGGACTTCGTCCCGGCGAACTCGTCGTAGTCCTCCCGGGCGTGCCGCCGCGCGACCTCGCGCTCCTCCAGGTACGCCTCGTACCCGCCGCCGTAGGTGTTGACCTGCTGCTGCGCCAGATCCAGCTCGACGACGCGGTCGACCGTGCGGGCCAGGAACTCGCGGTCGTGGCTGACCAGCACCGTCGCCGAGCGCAGGCCGGTGACGAACCGCTCCAGCCGGGCGAGGCCGTCCAGGTCGAGGTCGTTGGTCGGCTCGTCGAGCAGGAAGACGTCGTAGCGGCTCAGCAGCAGCGACGCCAGCCCGGCGCGCGCGGCCTGGCCACCCGAGAGCGACGTCATCAGCTGGTCCAGGTCGACGGCCAGGCCGAGGTCGGCGGCCACCTCACCGGCGCGGTCGTCGAGGTCGGCGCCGCCGAGCGCGAGCCACCGGTCGAGCGCGGTCGCGTACTGGTCGTCCGAGCCGTCTTCGCCCGCGGTGAGGGCATCGGTGGCCCGGTCGAGGTCCGCCTGCGCGGCGGAGACGCCGGTGCGGCGCGCCAGGAACGCCCGCACCGACTCGCCTTCCCGGCGTTCCGGTTCCTGCGGCAGGTGCCCGACGGTGGCGGTCGGCGGGTTCAGCCGCACCTCGCCGTCGTCCGGGGTGGCCAGGCCGGCCAGGGTCCGCAGCAGCGTCGACTTGCCGGCGCCGTTGACGCCGACCAGGCCGACGACGTCGCCGGGCGCGACGACCAGGTCCAGACCGGAGAAGAGGAGGCGATCGCCGTGGCCCGCGGCCAGGTCCTTCGCGACGAGAGTTGCGCTCATGAGGTAGCCGAGTCTACGGGGCCGTGGTGAACTGTCAGATCAAGGTCAATGGGACCGCCTGTGTGTGTCCGGTGGCGCTTTGATCACTCAGTGTGGGTAACCTGTTCGGTTGTCGATACCCCGCAGCAGTGAGGTCGGTGAACACAGAATGGGCGAGCCCGCTTCCCCGGTCACCCTCGGCCGAAGGCCGAAGGCGAGGGAAGGCCGCGTGTCGGCGCCACGGCCGACGGTCAGCCGCCGTCGCGAGGTGAGCCACGCGAGCGCGCGTTCGCTCCTGATGACCGTGCTCGGGGAGTACGCGCTGCCCCGCGACAAGCCGGTCTGGACGTCGATGCTGGTCGAGGTGCTGGGCATCCTCGACATCGAGGAGAAGTCGGCGCGCCAGGCGCTGGCCCGCTCCGCCGCCGAGGGCTGGGTGGTCTCCGAGCGCGTCGGGCGCCGGGTTCGCTGGTCGCTGACGCCGCCGGGCCGCCGCCTGCTGACCGAGGGCGCCGACCGGATCTACGCGTTCGGCCTCGAGGCCCCTCCGTGGAACGGCCAGTGGCTGATGCTGATCGTGTCCGTGCCCGAGGCCAAGCGCGACCTGCGCCACCGGCTGCGCACCCGGCTGACCTGGGCGGGTTTCGGCTCGCCGGTGGCCGGCGTCTGGGTCAGCCCGGACCTGAGCCGTCAGCGGGAGGCCCAGCAGATCGTCACCGAGCTGGGCCTCGAGGCGCAGGCGATGTCCTTCACCTCGACCTACGGCGAGGTCGGCGAGCAGGAGACGATGGTCGCCCGCTCCTGGGACCTCACCGAGCTGAAGGACCGCTATGAGGACTTCATCGACCGCTTCACCGGCCTGAACCCGACCGGCGGCCGGGCGGTGCTGCGGGCGCAGACCGAGCTCGTCCACGAGTGGCGGCGGTTCCCGTTCCTCGACCCGCAGCTGCCCGCCGAGCTCCTGCCGGCGAAGTGGAGCGGGACGAAAGCCGGGGAACTGTTCCATCACAAACACGTCGACTGGCGCCCCGACGCCCAGCAGTATTGGGACGACATCGTAGAAGCCGAAGAAGCAGGGTGAGCATGACTGAGCAGGTCCGCCTCGACCGTGACGGCGGGCTCGCCGTCCTGACCATCGACGCGCCGCCGTTGAACCTGTACACGGCTTCCCTGCAGTCGGATCTCGCCGCGGCCATCGGTTCGCTGGAAGACGCCCCCGCCCGGGCGCTGCTGATCCGCGCCGAGGGCAAGATCGTCAGCGGCGGCGTGGACGTCTCGCTGTTCGACGCCCAGGGCTCGCCCGCCGAGGCGAAGGTGCTGTTCGACGAGATGCTCGCGGTGCCGGACCGGATCGCCGCGCTGCCCTTCCCCACCGTGTTCGCCGCGCACGGCCTGTGCCTGACCTGGGCGTTCGAGGTCGCGGTGGCCTGCGACCTCATCCTGGCCGCGACCCGGGCGAAGTTCGGGCTGGTCGAGAAGGTGGTCGGGCTGACGCCGACCATGGGCGGCACCCAGCGGCTCGCCGCGCGGGCGGGCGTCGGGCGCGCCAAGGAGTTCGTGATGACCGGCGACGCCTACGACGCGGCGACGATGGAGCGCTGGAACGTCGTCAACCGCGTCCTGCCGGACGAGGGTTTCGACGCCGCGGCCCGGGCGTTCGCGGCTCGGCTGGCCGAGGGTCCGACCTGCGCCCACGCGGCGACCAAGCGCGTCCTGGACCACTTCTCCGCGGGCGGCGTCCCGGAGGCCAACGCGCACATCACGACGATCGCGGCCGAGCTGTTCGAGACCGAGGACCTGCGGGGCGCCGTGAAGTCGTTCCTCGCGGACGGGCCGGGCAAGGCGACGTTCTCGGGACGTTAACAGTCCGTTCGGACAACGGTTGCCGCCGTTCGGGCGTGCGCGGATCTCCCAGCACCGGGTTACATTCGATTTTGGTCTAGACCACCACATTCGTCTGTTCCGTGTCGCTTGGAGAACCGCCATGAGACGCACTCCCGCACGACTACGCTCCGCGCTCGCCGCCCTCCTGATCGCCGGGGGCGGCGTCGCGGCGCTGGCCCCGCCCGCCGCCGCGGCCGGGTCACTGACCGCCTCGCTCGCCCTGAGCGGCACGACCGGCACCTACACCGTCACCAACTCCGGCACCGCGTCGGTGAGCAACTGGGCGATCACCTTCACACTGCCCGCCGGCATCACCGCGAGCACCGGCGACAACGCCACGGTGACGCAGAACGGCACCCAGGTCACGCTGACCCCGGCCTACTACATCGCGACGCTGGCACCGGGCCGCACCACCTACCCGTACAGCCCGACGTTCCGGCTCAGCGCGGCCGCGACGCCGACGCAGTGCCGCGTCGACAACGCCAACTGCGACGGGTCGCCGGACACACCACCGTCCGCACCCGCGAACCTGCGGCTGGTCGCGAAGACGACGACCACGGCCGCCCTGGCCTGGAACGCGTCGACGGCCGGCTCGCTGCCGGTCACGGGCTACGACGTCTACCGGGGCACGGCCCTGGCCGCCTCGGTGACCGGGACCAGCGCCACGATCAGCGGGCTGACGCCGAACACGGCGTACTCGTTCACCGTGAAGGCCAAGGACTCCAAGGGCACCGCGTCGCCGGCCAGCGCGGCGCTTCCGGTGACCACCAACAACCCGGCGAACGACACGCAGGCGCCCACCGCGCCCGGCGGACCGCGCTCGACGTCGGCGGATGCGACTTCGGTGTCGCTCACGTGGACCGCGTCCACCGACAACACCGGCGTCGTCAGCTACGACGTCTACCGCGGGAGCACCCTGGCGACGACGGTCACCACGACCGCCGCCGTCGTGACCGGCCTGGCACCGTCCACTTCGTACACGTTCACCGTGCGCGCCCGGGACGGCTACGACAACGTGTCGGCGCCGAGTGCCGCCGTCACCGCCAAGACCGGCGACATCGTCTCGGGCTACGCGAAGGTCGGCTACTTCGTGCAGTGGGGCATCTACGGGCGCCAGTACTTCGTGAAGAACCTCGAGACGACCGGCGCGGCGGCGAAGCTGACGCACCTGCTGTACGCGTTCGAGAACATCGACCCGGTGAACCTGACCTGCCTCTCCGGCGTCACGAAGGGCACCACGGCGAACCCGCAGGACCCGAACCAGGGTGACGGCGCGGGTGACGCCGAGGCCGACTACTCACGCCCGTTCGCGGCGGCCCAGTCGGTCGACGGCGTGGCCGACACGGGCTGGGAGGCGTTGCGCGGCAACCTCAACCAGGTCAAGAAGCTCAAGGCGAAGCACCCGAACCTGAAGGTGCTGGTCTCCCTGGGCGGCTGGACGTACTCGAAGTACTTCTCCGACGTCGCGGCCACCGACGCGTCGCGCAAGAAGTTCGTCTCGTCGTGCCTCGACACGTGGATCAAGGGCAATCTGGCGACCTACGGCGGCGCCGGCGGCCCGGGCACCGCGGCCGGGATCTTCGACGGCATCGACCTCGACTGGGAGTGGCCCGGCAGCGCCGACGGCCACCCGGGCAACCACTGGAGCCCGAACGACAAGAACAACCTGACGGCGCTGCTGGCCGAGTTCCGCACGCAGCTCGACGCGTACGGCGCGACCACCGGCAAGCGCTACCAGCTGCACGCGTTCACCCCGGCCGACCCGGGCAAGGTCGCGGCGGGCTGGGACCTGCCGAAGGTGTTCGACTACCTCGACGTCGCGAACGTGCAGGGGTACGACTTCCACGGGTCGGGCAGCGACAACTCGTGGGAGCCGAACCGCACCGGCCACCAGGGCAACCTGTACGCCGACGCGGACGACCCGTACAACTTCCACTTCAGCGCCGAAGCGGCGATCAACGCGTACACGAACGCGGGCGTCGATCCACGGCGGCTGACGCTCGGCCTGGCGTTCTACGGCCGCGGCTGGCAGGGCGTCGCGGCGGGCGGCAAGAACGGCGAGTGGCAGTCGGCGACCGGCGCGGCGCCGGGCCAGTTCCCCGAGGAGGCCGGCACGCGCGGGTATTCGAACCTCCTCGCGAGCGTCCCCGGGTGCACCGTCTACCACGACACCGCGGCCGTCGCGACGTCCTGCTACACGGGCAACGGCGGCCAGTGGTGGACGTTCGACGACGCCTGGTCCATCGCGGCGAAGACGACCTGGCTCAAGTCGCGCGGCCTGCTCGGCGTGATGGCGTGGGAGATGTCGGGTGACACCGGGGCGCTGATGAACGCGGTCAGCGCGGGTCTCGGTTAACGGAACGGCTATTCAGCCCGCTGAACGGAAATCGCCTTCCGTTCAGCGGGCTGAACATTTCGGCGTTTCTTTCCTTCACGACACGAAGAAGGGCTTTCCCCGCTCTTGACTGACGGTGGTCTGGACCATAAAACTGTCGGGACAGCGCGCTGGTGATCCACCTCACATCGTCGTCCCGAGGAGAGCCATGTCCGCATCCCGCTGGAGGAAAGCCGTCACGCTCGCTGCCGCCGTCCCGCTCGCCCTGGGCCTGATCGCCACCCCGGCGCCCGCGGCGCCGGCCACGTTCACGCACCCCGGTGTGCTGGTCAGCCGTCCGCAGCTGGACTTCGTGAAGGCGCAGGTGAACGCCGGCGCCCAGCCGTGGAAAGCCGCATACGACCAAGCCAAAGCGAGTGCGTACGCATCGCTTTCGCGCACGCCGAAACCGCGTTCGGTCGTCGAATGCGGCCCGTACTCGGACCCGAACCTCGGCTGCACCGATGAGCGGGAAGACGCGATCGCGGCGTACACGGACGCGCTGATCTGGTACATCTCGGGCGACGCCCGCTACGCGCAGAAGTCGATAGCCCTAATGGACGCGTGGTCGGCGACGATCACCAACCACACCAACAGCAACGCACCCCTGCAGACGGGCTGGGCGGGCTCGTCCTGGCCCCGCGCGGCGGAGATCATCAAGTACACGTACACAAGTTGGCCGAATTCGGGTCGTTTCGGCACGATGCTGCGCAACGTCTACCTGAACAAAATCATCAACGGCAGCAACAGCAACGGCAACTGGGAACTGTCCATGATGGAGGCCGCGGTAGGCATCTCGGTCTTCTTGGAGGACAAGACGAACTTCGACAAGGCCGTAACCCGCTACCGCAACCGCGTCGCGGCGTATGTGTACCTCACTTCTGACGGCTCCTTGCCGAAGACGGTCCCCGGCAGCGGCCTGTCCACACGCGACCAAATCGTGGGCTACTGGCAGGGCCAGAGCACGTTCGTGGACGGCCTGACCCAGGAAACGTGCCGCGACTTCGTCCACACGGGCTACGGCATAGCCGCGATCGCGGACGTGGCGGAGACCCTGCGCATCCAGGGCCAGGACGTCTACGGCACGGACGTCGGCGAGCGGCTACGCCAGGCGCTGGGCTTCCAGTCGAAGTACGAGCTGGGCACTGCAGTCCCGTCCTGGCTCTGCGGCGGCAGCGTGAACCGAGGCCTGGGCCCGGTCACGGAAGTGGGCTTCAACGCACTCCACGGCCGCCTGGGCATCGCGATGGCCAACACGCAGTCCCTGACGGAGAGCAAGCGCCCGGCGGGGACGAACGCGTTGTTCGTCGCGTGGCAGACGTTGACCCACGCGAACAACCCAGCGTGAGCGTGCGCCTTGCCCGCCCGGCCTGTCGCGCTGGGTTTCCGCGGGTTTCCGCAGGTCAGGCGGGCAAGGCACCCTGGTTACAGAGCCCTTCCGGGGGCGCGCTAGAGTACTCACACGCACTGAGAAGTGCGGGTCCGGGCTGTGGCGCAGTTTGGTAGCGCACTTGACTGGGGGTCAAGGGGTCGCAGGTTCGAATCCTGTCAGCCCGACCGGATCGGCCACCTTTACGCAGGTAGAGGTGGCCTTTTTCATGCCTGAGAAGCCCGAGGGCCTCGAAGGCCGCACGTCGAGCCCGGCGGGTCGGGCGTCCGCTCCCGGTCAGGCCGAGTCAGTCAACTAAAATCCCTTGCTTCGCGCGATATGGGAGCACCGGTGACGAACGACGAAACCTTTGACTATGACATCGCCGTGTCGTTCGCCGGTGAGGACCGGGAGCTTGTCAGGGCGGTCGTGACCCATCTCAAGGACCACGACATCAAGGTCTTCTTCGACGAAGACAGCACGTCCGAGATGTGGGGCGAGAACCTCGTCGACTTCCTACAAGCGATCTACGGGCGTCGCGCACGCTATGCCGTTCTCTTCGTCTCCCAGCACTACGTCAGCAAGAAGTGGACCGGCTACGAACGACAGGCCGCACAGGACCGGGCGTTTCAGCAGAGTGCGCCCTACATCCTTCCGGTGCGCATAGACGAGGCCGAGCTTCCTGGCCTGCACTCCACCATCGGGTACATCGACGCAGAGTTCGCCGGGGTTGACGGGATCGTGGATGCCATCCTCAGCAAGCTCGGCGATCGGACCAAGGCCAGACCGCCGAAGTTCGACGGGCGGGCGCCGCGGACGACCGAGGCTATTGCCACTGTGCTGAGCGAACGCCCGCCGGGCTGGGAATTTCTTCTCTACGGCGGCCTGCTGCTCCAGGGCATCACCGCCCTGGAGGAGAAATACCGGGATCACGTGATCGAGTTTGCGTCGCACAACGGTAAGGTGATCAACGACAGCGAAGGCCTTCCACTGCTACGCACCAAGCTTACTTCGATCAGCACGATCATCTCGAACGTGGAACGCGTGCTTTCCCCCGAGGCGCAGACCGCCGCATTCGGCAAACCGGGGGAAGAGGGTGATCCGGAACGGATCGAACATCTCGCCAGGCGGCTGACCAGCATCTACGGCGAACTGCTCGACTGGTCGGCAGATCTTCGCGCAACCGGCGTCGCCAACGATGCGCTGCGTCACGCCGTGAACGTCGAAGCGCGGTTCGTGGACGGGCCCATCCGGCAGGTCCGCGCACTGGTGGAGCAGTACCTGTCCGAACTCGACGGTCTTTCAGCACGCCTGCACGCGGGCGAAAACGTGAACCTCACGTTCACGCTCGCCATCACTCTCGACCCGGTTACATCGGAAGAGTTCGACCGCGCCCTGGATGCCTACCGCGACACGCAAATAAATTAGGCGGCCAGAACTCCGTCACTCGTCGCCGGAGAAACGTTCCCATGCCGATTGGCGGGTCATTCCTAATGCCGCACCTATCTGGGTCCACGTGCCGCCCAGCGAACGCGCTTTGCGGACCCACGCCGTCAGGCTTTGCTGCACCTGGGCGCCTGAAGACGCAACCGGGGCCAGGCGGGACAGGACCTCCTCCAGCGTCAGGTCCTGGTCCCACGGGGCCACCGCGGCAATCGACGTCGGCTTGCCCTCGATCACTGCTGCGCACAACGAGACGCAGCCGTCGCAGATGAAGACTCCGGGGCCGCTCACCAGGGTCTTCACCTCGGTGTTCGGGCGGGCGCAGAACGAACAGTGGGCCAGGATCGCAGTTGTCATGGAGCCTCCCAGAAGAGAATCTGTCAGGCTGGACCTTACGCGCGTCAGGAGTGGCCTGACAAGGTCAGCGAGCCCAGGAACGACGACGTCCAGCCCGCCAGTTCCTCCAGGCGGGACATCAAGCCCTCGATTTCCGCCCAGCGGCGGTGTTCGCGCTCGAGATCCGGGACCAGGAAGTCGCCTACCAGGAGCAGCAGCGTGGCGATCTCGTAGGCGACGTCCGCCAGCTGGAGGAACGGGCGGTACTCCGCCTCCGTTCCTGTGCCGTGGTGCAACGACCACGAGCGGGCTCCGAGGCCGGTGACACGGCAGGTCTCCTCGACCGTCGCGCGCAGGGATGAGCGGCGGGATGTCGGCGATGGTTCCAGCAGCGGGGCGATGTTCCAGGCCACCGACAGCAGGCAGCACCCCGCGTCGTCCATCGAGTTGTTCATCACCCGACGTACTTTGCGCAGCCACCGGCACACTCAAGCCGTTGCGACGCGCGTTGTCACCCCATCGTGTGGGAAGTCGACCCGGCCGTGAGCATCGGGATCGAGATGAAGTCCGCCAGTGCCTGCTGGCCCGCGGCGTTCGCGTGGATTCCGTCCCCGTTGTCGTACGCCGGGTTGATGCTGTTCGGCTTCAGCGGGTCCTTCACGACCTCGTCGAAGTCGAGGATTCCCGTGCACAGGCCACCACAGTTGTTCCAGCGTTCCACGAACAACGCGATCTCGTGCCGATCGAGGTTGTTCTTGTCGCTGTAGCCCGGACGCGGGGTGCTCGGGGTGACGTACACCGCGATGCCCGCCGCGCGGAGGCGGGCGAAGACCGCCCGGTAGCTGTCCAGGACCGCCGTCGCGTCGCAGCCGTAGGCCAGGTCGTTCGTTCCGTAGTAGTAGATCACCGACTTGACGCCGTGCAGAGCCAGGACGTCGCGGTCCAGGCGGCTCGCGGCGTCCAGGCCGACCACACCCGGCGGGATGCTGGGGCAGGTCGGAGCACTCGTTGTGCCCGAGACGCCGGCATTGGCGACGGCCAGGCCCGAACCGGACACCCGGCGCGCCAGGTCGTCCGCCCAGCGGCGGTCCGCGCCCAGCTGGGTGCACCCCGGGCCGCAGTTCGTGCTGCCGATTCCGTCCACCACCGAACTGCCGAACGGGACGATCGTGCCCTTCACCGCCGTGTTGTGGACGTCCACCGCGCTCACCACGTACGTCGAGCCCACCGTCTGGGCGAACGCCGAGCCGCCGGGGTCGCCGGCGTGGTCCCCGGCACCGGGAGCGGTCAGGTAGTTGTCGCGCAACGCCGCGCCGTGGCGGCCGACCACCGCCGAGCCCGGTACCGACATGCTCACGGCCAGGTTCGTGTCCGGCCGCGTGGTCAGGCGCAGCTCGTCGCTCCAGACCTCTCCCCCGGCGGGAACGGTGACCGCACGGGCGCCCGCGAAGGTGAGGTCCCGGGGCGCGGTCACCGCCGCGCCGCCCGCGCTCACGCCGGCCGTCGCGTGGCCGATGGACAGCGGGCCCGTGCCGAACGTGTTCTGCAGGCGGACGCGGATCGCGTCGCCGCCTTCGCTCAGGTGGGTGATCATCCGGAGCGACTGAGAAGTCAACGGGGTGTCCGCGCGGCCGTCCTGCGACTGGGCCCACGAGGTGAACCACGCCTGTCCGGCTCCCGCGGCGACCGGCGCCGCCGCGAACGCCAGGGCCGAAACCGCAGCCAGAACCGCCACCTTGCCGCGCACAGGCACCCCCGTAGTCCACAAAGGACGAAACGAAAACCGTGACAGTAACGAGAGTAAGGAACCGCCCCCGCGCGGACAACAGCGCGAGGGCGGTCCTGTCCGATCTTGTCAGCCGGCTGCGCGCTCGATCAAGTCGGCGATCGCGACGGGCTGGGACGCCAGCGACGCGTGCCCGGACTCGAGTTCGATCGTTTCGCGGGCGCCGATGCGGGCGGCCATGCGGCGCTGGTTGTCCGGGGCGATCATCCGGTCCTGGGCCGAAACCTGGTACCAGGACGGCTTCTGCTTCCACGCCGGGTCCGTCACCGGGTCGCCGAACGTCGAGCCGACCGGCGCCTTCTGCGTGACGGCCATGACGCGGGCCTCGTCGTCGGGCAGGTCCTGGCAGAAGCTCTCGTGGAACTTGTCCTGCGCGATCCACAGGTAGCCGTCGGAGTCCGGCGCGATGTTCGCGCCGCCCGGGGCGTCGTGGCCCTCGCTGACCGTCGCGAGGCTCTCCCCCGCGTCGGGCGCGAACGCCGCGACGTACACCAGGCCCGTCACGTTCGGGAGCGTGCCGGCCTCGGTGATGACGGCGCCGCCGTACGAGTGGCCGACCAGCAGCACCGGGCCGTCGACCTGCTGGACCATCTGCCGGGTGCGGGCCGCGTCGGCGGCCAGCGACGTCAGCGGGTTCTCGACCGCGTGCAGCGCCCCGAAGCCGCGCTTGTCCAGCTCCCCGATGACCTTCGCCCAATGGGCCGCGCCGCCCCAGAAGCCGTGGACCAGCACCACCGTCGGCTTGGCAGACATGATGGGATTCCTCCTCGATCGGGCGCGCCGGGTCCGCTCGTGCGGCGCCGCTCGCGCATACTGCCTCCACAGCCTATGAGGAGGTTCGAGCAAGAACCATGGCCCGGAGACCGGAAAACTTTGCCGATTCACCGCCGCTGCCGACGTACGGCGAGCAGGACGCACTCTCCGACGTCCTGCAGGCGATCCATTTGCAGGGCGGCGACGTGCGCCGGCACACGGACGTCGTCGAGCGCTTTCCCGCCGGGACCCGGTCACTGCACCTCGTCGGAGCGGGGCGGGTCCGCCTCGAAGTCGAGGGCGAGGCGCCCGTCGAGCTGGACCACGGCGACATGGCACTGGTCGCCCGCGGCGACGCGCACGTCGTCCGCCCGGCGCCGGCCGCGGACTGGGTGACCGGCGAGTTCCTGGTCGAGACCGTCGTCGCCGCACCCCTGCTCGGGGTCCTGCCCGCGGCGATCGTGATCCGCGGCGACTCCCGGACGGCGGCGTGGCTCCCGCTGAGCCGGGATCTGCTCCTCTCCGAGGTGACCCGGCCCGAGCCCGGTGCCCGGGTGATGGTGTCGCGGCTGCTCGACCTGCTCTTCATCCGGTCGCTGCGGACGTGGGCGGCATCCGGTGACGACGCGCACCCCGGCTGGCTGACCGCGGCGATGGACCCGGCGCTCGGGCCCGCGCTCACCGCGATCCACCGCGACCCCGGGCGTGACTGGCCGGTCGACGAGCTGGCCCGGCTCACGTCGCTCTCGCGCTCGGCGTTCGCCGCGCGGTTCGCCGAGTCGGTCGGCGAACCGCCCGGGGCGTACGTGCAACGGCGGCGGCTGGACCACGCGGCCCGCCTGCTGCGCGGCACGGCCGAGCCGATCGGCCGGATCGCGGCCCGCGTCGGCTACGCCTCGGAAGCCGCTTTCAGCCGGGCGTTCTCCCGCGCCTACGGGAGTTCGCCCCGGGCCTGGCGCGGCGCCGCGAGTTCCGGTTCGATGGACCGATGACAGCGAAACTGCGGGCCGTGCGTGACGCGGCCAGGCCGGCCGGGACCGTCTTCGGCGACCCCTACGAGACGCCGGACGGGACGACCGTGATCCCGGTGAGTCACCCGGTCGGGGTGTTCGTGATCCACGATGGCACGGTCACGTGGGAAGCCGCCGTGGACACGACCCGCGTCCTGCTGATCGGGGCCATGACCGGCCTGATGGCCGCGACGCTCGGCACCCTCGCCGTACTGCGCAAGCCGCCGTGGCCCGACGTCGTCATCCGCAGGTCACGCTAGACCACACGCGCTAGGCGGCCTGGGCCGCCTGGCCCTTCGCCAGCGCCTGCACGCGGCCGATCGGGCCGTTGTAGTAGTTCTGGTCCCCCGGCAGGCCGCCGCCGCGGGCGAACTGCCAGATGCTCTGCTTGTCCCAACCCGCCGGGAGCTCGCCGACCTCCGGGCCGTAGCGGGCCAGCCAGAGCGGGTTCGTGTTCCCGAACCCGTTCGCGTTGCCGGTGCAGGTCTTCCACCAGGTCGTGCTGGTGTAGATCAGCGCGCTGCGGTGGGCCTTCGCGAGGTACGTGCGCGTGAAATCGGCGATCCACGCCGTCATGTCGGCGGGGTTCTTGCCGTAACAGGGATCGCCGTACGGGTTGTACTCGATGTCGAGCGCGCCCGGCAGCGTCGTGCCGTCACCGCGCCAGCCGCCGCCGTTGGCGATGAAGTAGTCCGCCTGCGCCGCGCCGCTCGAGACGTCCGGGCGGGCGAAGTGGTACGCGCCGCGGATGAGGCCCGCGGCGTGCGCGCCGTCGTACTGCTGGGCGTACTGCGGGTTGACGAACCCAGTGCCCTCGGTCGCCTTGACGTAGGTGAACTTCGCGCCGCCGCCGGTCGCGGCGCCCCAGTCGACCGGGCCCTGGTGGCCGCTCACGTCGTGTCCGAGGGTCTGGTCCGCGACGTCGGCGCGCGAGGTGAGCGGGCTTCCGTGGATCCCTTCGTGCGCTTCGATCTGTGTGCCCGCGAAGTTCGTGTCGGCGTGGGAATAGTCGGCAGCGGCCTGGGCCGGCGCCGCGACGACCACCGACGCGAACGCCGCCAGCGCGCCCGCCCCGGCCAGCTTCGCCAGGGGTCCCGGGACGATTCGGGTCATCTGGGCTCCGATCTCGGTACGGCCGTACGGTGCTGACCCCATGCTGCACGCCCGTACCGGTCCTCGCGAGACTTCTGTCACCCGTCGGAGTGATCCCGGTCCTCAGAGCTCGGTCGTGATGATGGCCTCCACCAGGACTTCTCCGGTCTGGGTCAATTCCACTTCCCCTGCATCGGAATCCAGCCGGACGAGGCCGCGATCGGCCAGGGAGCGGAACTTCCCGAGCCAGGGTTCGGCGAACAGCGAGCGTCCCGGGAAGCGCTCTCCGTGCACCGAGTCGCGCAGCGGCTGCAACGTCGTCAGCGCCATCTTCACCGCCCGCGCCTCCTGGGCCTCGGGCGTGAACCGCGTCGCCGAACCCAGCGGGATCCGGCCGGCCTCCACCGTTTCGATGTAGCGCTTGGAGTTGACGTCGGTGATCGCCTCCGACGCGCGGCAGCTCGAACTGCCGCCGAGCCCGATCGCGACCTCGGCCTCCTGCTTGGCCTGGTCGACCATGATGGACTTCCACTTCTCCGGCCCGAGGCCGTCGCGCGCGAAGTACATCGTGGGGTGCTCGGTGTAGTTCGCCGCGCGCAGGCCGTCGGTGAGCAGCTCCCGCATCTGGTACTGCTCCCCGAGCGTCGGCCAGCGATGGCCGTCGCGCACCAGTTTGTCCCGGTAGGACGGCAGCTGCCACGCGGCGGGTTTCTCCCCCGTGACGCCCGTGCGGGTGTCGCTGTAGGACGCCAGGTGCAGCTTGGTGCACACGACGGCGGTGATCTCGTTCTCCAGCACGACGTCGAGGTCCCGGCGGACGCTGTCGAGGGTCTGGTCCAGCAGGCCGTACATCAGGTCGATGCTGACCCACTCGAAGCCGAGGTTCTGGGCGTTGCGGACGAAGTCGACGCACATCCGCGCCGAGTGCTCCCGCCCGCACAGCTCGAGGACGTGGTCGTCGAACGACTGGACGCCGCTGGACAACTTGGTGCAGCCCAGGTCCCGCAGCAGTTCGAGCTTCGACGGCGTGAACGTGCTGGGGTCGCCCTCGAACCGGATGGTCGTGTCCGCGGTGAACCCGAACTCGGACCGGTAGAAGTCCAGCAACCGGCGGATCTCCGGTTCCGGCAGCAGCGACGGCGTCCCGCCGAAGACGTTGAACTCGCCGACCTCCGCGCCCGCCAGGTGGGGGACGGCGTCGAGCCACATCCGGGCCTCACGGATGTTCAGGTCGACCCAGTGCTTCGCCTTCTCGTACGTGACCTCGGGTTTGCCCTTCACCAGCACCACCGGGTACTGGCAGAACCGGCAGCGGTAGGCGCACGTCGGGATGTAGGACCACAGGTGGATCGGCGCGCTCGACGCCAGTTGCGCGTCCAGGTCACGCAGGAAGTCCTCCGGCGCGTAGCCGGGGACGTTGCCCGGGAACACGTGCGCGCCGAACGGGTCTTCCTGCACGTAGTCCAGGAGGTGCCGGTTTTCCGGCGCCTCCAGGACGTCGAGCACCGCGGGCCGCGGCCACGCGGGGTCGAGACCGTGCAGTGAGCCGATCGCTTCTTCGTAGGCCAGCGTCATCAGAACACCCCTCCGTTGCCGAAGTAGTTGTGGGCTTCCCCGGATTCGCGGTCCTCGCAGTAGTAGTGGACGAACTCCGCGAACCGCTCCGGCGGGACGTCCGCGAAACACGGCGGCAGCGGCGGCGGGTAGCCGATGTCGTCGCCGACGTGCTTGCGCAGGCACGCGAACAGCTCGTCGGCGAACTCTAAGTAGAGCCGGTACGACGGCGTCTTGTACGCGTGGATCGGGGTGAAGTCGACGACGCGCATCTCGTCGCGGATCTCGGCGATCCGCTCGCTCAGGCGTGCCGCCAGGTCCGCGCCGAAGAACCCGATGACGGCGTCGTCCTCCAGCAGGGCCGGGGTCAGCAGCACCGGCAGGATCGTGTTCTTCGGCGTGAAGTCCTTGATCGAGAACTCCCACGCCTGCAGGGCCTCGGCCTCGGTCAGGTCGGTCTCCGCAACCGGCGCGGACGGGCGGATGTCGCGCATGACGATGGTGCCGCCGGAGCCGTAGGCGCGGCCGGTGATGACCTCGTCGATGGCGTGGTCGACCCGGCGCGGGTTGATCTCGACGCGCGAGCGCGGCGCGTAGGTGATGGCGTCTCCCCCGCTGGCGACCTTGATCCCGAAGTCCCAGTCGTCGGAGAGGTGGTTGACGAACTTGCCGTCCTGCAGCTGGTAGAAGATCTCGATGCCGCCGGCGCGCTCGTAGGCGTCCCGTTCGACGGCGAAGCCCTTGCCGTCGGGGAAGCCGCCGAACAGCGCGAACGTCACGGCGCGGCAGCGCAACGTCCGCTGGATCGCGTCCCACAGCCGCGGGCGGTGCGTGAAGTGGTCCGCGTTGTAGTAGTAGTCGCAGACGCCGATCGCGGCCTTGGTCGTCTCCATCGCCTCCAGGAGCTCGCTCAGCCAGTGCGCGTCGACCCGGCAGTCGGCGTCGGCGGACACCAGGTAGAAGCGTTGCGCCGGATCGGTGTGGGGCCGGTTCCGGCTGCGGGCGGCGGCGAAGTCCATGCCCGCGCGGCGGGCGCACGAGACACCCTGCTCGGGTTCGCGGATCACGTGGACCGCCAGGTCCGGGTGCCCGGCCGCGAACTCGCGGGCCAGCGCGACGGTGTCGTCGGTCGAGTTGTTGTCGACCAGGACGACCTCGTAGCTTTCCTTGTCCAGCGCCTGCTGGTCGTACAGCGTCCGGAGAACCGACCGCAGGTTCGCGGCCTCGTTGTACACCGGCAGCACGACGCTCAGCCGCGTCCCGGCGCCCATCGGCGGCGGGTACAGCCGGTCGACCAGGTCGTCGACGACCTGGGTGCCGAAGCGCGCCCGCCCGAGTTCCTGGTTCGCCCGCACCACTTCCGCTCGGTTCCCTTCGTCGGTGATCAGTTCGGCCACCTCGCGGGCGAACGCCGCGTCCGGCAGGTCGCGGGCCCGGATGTCCAGCACCGGCGCCCGGAACCCCTTGCTGCCGTAAACGGCGTTGTACAGCTCGTACCCGCTGGTCACGTACGGCGTCCCGGAGGCGATCGCCTCGCTGATCGGGTTGCCGTAGCTCTCGTAGTCGTAGGAGGTCAGGAAGGACACGACACTCGCGTGCGCCAGGAGATCGCGTACGGAGTAGCGGCCGGGCGTGGTCGTGTCGTACGGCGTCAGCCAGCCGCCGAAGACGACGCGGTCGCGCACCCCGAGCTGTTCGGCCAGCCGGGTGAGGCTCTCGTACTCCGCGGGTGACTCCTCGACGTCGCCGGCCACGAACAGCCACGCGTCCGGCAGCAGCGCCAGCAGGTGCAGGTCCCGGTCGACGCGCTTCTGCGGGATGATCCGCGTGATCCGGGCCAGCAGCGGGACGTCCTCGGGGATCCCGTGGTCGCGCTTGAAGCCGGCGTTGCGCGCGTCGATCTTCGCGGTGTCGATGGGGAACGTGTTCGGCAGGACGTCGAGGTAACGCAGGCCCGGCACCCATTCGAGAGTCCGTGCCCGGGCTTGTTCGTGCAGCGCGAAGTAGTGGATGTGCGGCGAGTTCCGCGGCGCCGGCGTCTCGCGGTACGGGAACCGCCCGTACTTGGCGATCCCCGGTTCGCTCTGCCACATCAGGTCGTGGTCGCGCCAGAACACGAACCGGCCGAGCCGGTGCCGCGCGCCGTACCGGTCGATCGCGCGGTAGAGCGCCTCGGTGTAGGTCGGGTTCTCCGGCAGGGTCCCGTTCTCGACCATCACCATGGTGACGCCGAGGCGTTCCCACGTCTCGACCATCCGCTCGGCCAGCTCGCCGGCGATCCGGTCGATCTCCGGCCGCAGCGCCGCGCCGGCCTCCCGCTGGACGACCTCGGTGAGCACCCGCTCGACGAACGCCCGGTCGTACCCGCGGACCCGCTCGACCCCGTCGATCCGGTCGAGCACGACCCATTCCGGCAGCAGTGCGGCCTCGTCACGGTAGGGCCGGAAGAACGCGCCCTTGTCGGCCTTGATGTCGTAGCCGAGGTCGAGGTGGACGCGGTGCCCCCGGGCGGACAGCCGGCCCGCCGTCTTGAGGAACTCGACCACCACCCCGGACAGCGGAGTTCCGTCGAAGGACACGCCCCAGAGCACTGACATCGATGGCGGACTCCCGTTTCTCGACTGCGGTGTCCGCTCCACCCTACGTGGCCCGGTCACCGAGACGCCGTGCGAACAGACAGCGCTTTCCCGGAGGCGGGGCGGTTGACCGGGCCCGCCGGACCCCGCAGAGTGGCACCGTGAACCGGGCTCTGGCGGTGCTGACCGGCGGCGCCTTCCTCTCCGTGGTGCTCGGGGTCCTCGCGTCCGGGGAGCCCGTGGCATCGCTTGTGCTGGGTGCCGTCTTCGCCGCGCTCGGCACGGCCGGCTTCGGCTGGGTGCGCCGGCGCGACCACCTCGGCTGGGCCGGCGCGTACGTCGTCGTCCAGCTGCCGCTGGCCTTCGTGATCTTCACGATCAACGCCGGTGTCGGCGCGACGCTCTTCCTCGTGGTGCTGGTCAGCCAGTGTGTCCTGCTGAGGCTGCCGCTGCCCGCTCTCGCCGTCGTGATCGCCGTGGTGCCGCTCGTGCACCTCGGGATGTCGCTGGGCGCCGGGCTGCAGGAAGGTCTCGGCACGCTCGTGTCCGTGGTCTTCGCGGCCGTCGTCACGGAGCTGCTCCAGCGGGAGAAGCGTGCCCGCGGGGAACTCGCCGACGCGCACACGAAGCTGCGGGACTACGCCGCGCAGGCGGAACGGCTTGCGACGGCGCAGGAGCGCAACCGGGTCGCCCGGGACATCCACGACGGGCTCGGGCACGCGCTGACCGTCGTCCAGATGCAGGTCAAGGCCGCGCGGGCGGTCCTGCCGACCGATCCCGGCAAGGCCGACGACGTCCTCGCGAAGGCGCAGGACCAGGCCGAAGCGGCGCTGGCCGACGTCCGGCGGTCCGTGCGGGCCCTGCGCGAACCCCGCGCCGTGCCGCCCTTGCCGGAAGCGCTGAAGGCGCTCGCCGAGGAGACGTCGGCGACCGGCGTCCCGGCGACGCTGACCGTCTCCGGGGTCGAACGGCCGCTGCCGGACGAGGTGAACGAAGCCCTCTACCGGGCCGCCCAGGAAGGCCTGACCAACGTCCGCAAGCACGCCCGGGCGAGCCGCGTCGAGGTGCTGGTGGACTACGCCGACGCGGCGGTCCGCGTCGAGGTCCGCGACGACGGCGCCGGCACCGACGGCACGCCCACGACCGGCTTCGGCCTGCTGGGGCTGCGGGAACGGGCCGCGCGCCTCGGTGGGAAGCTGGCGCTCGAATCGGCCCCGGGACAGGGGTGCGCGCTGAGCATGGAGGTACCGGCGTGAGCCCGGTCCGGGTCCTGCTGGTCGACGACCAGGCCCTCTTCCGCGAGGCCCTCGCGACCCTGCTGGGCACCCGCGACGACATCGACGTCGTCGGCGAAGCGGGCAACGGCGACGAAGCACTGACGCGGGTGGCCGAGCTGACCCCCGACGTCGTCCTGATGGACCTGCGGATGCCGGTCCTCGACGGCGTCGCGGCCACCCGGCGGCTGCGCTTGGCGCACCCGGGCGTCCAGGTCATCGCGCTCACGACGTTCGACGACGACGAGGACGTCTTCGCGGCCCTGCGCGCGGGCGCGGTCGGGTACCTGCTCAAGGACGTCTCCTCGGCGCGGCTGGTCGAGGCCGTGCTGGCCGCCGCGCGGGGCGAGTCGGTGCTCCAGCCGTCCGTCGCGGCGAAGGTCGTCGCGCGGTTCGCGCAGCTGCCCGAGCCGACCGCTCCCCGGCCGCAGCCGCTGGTCGTGCCGCTGTCGGAGCGGGAGCTGGAAGTGCTGCGGCTGGTCGCCGACGGCCGCAGCAACCGGGAGATCGCCGCCGCGGTGTTCCTCGCCGAGGGCACGGTGAAGAACCACGTCACGAACGTGCTGGGCAAGCTCGGCGCCCGCGACCGCACCCAGGCCGCGTTGCGCGCCCGGGACCTGGGTCTCCTCTGACGGGGTCATGACCCCCGGCATGACTTCCGGCACCTGGCAGCACGCCCGCGGGCCGGGATTCTCGTCCAGGACAAACCTGGAGGGAACCCCATGACCACCACCGAAACCGGCCGGACCACCGGCCGCAAACTCACCCGGTTCGCCGCGCACTACGTCGAAATGGTCGCCGCGATGATCATCGGCATGGTCGCGCTCGCCCCGCTCTGGCCGGATGCCTGGACGGCCCGCCCCGACCTCGACGCGCTCGTGATGGCCACCGACATGAGCGTCGCGATGGCCGCGGCGATGCTGCTGCGGCGGCACTCCTGGCCGCGGATCGCCGAGATGTCCGCGGCGATGTACCTGCCGTTCGTGGTCCTGCTGGCGCCGTACTGGCTCGGCGTGCTGTCCGGGGACGCCCTGATGATCGCCGGGCACGTGATCATGTTCCCGCTGATGCTGGCCGTCATGGTGTGGCGCCGCGCCGAGTACTGGCACTGACATGCGCATCCTCCTGCGCCGCAGCGCGATCGTCCTCGCCGCGGTGGTCGCCGTGCTGCTGATCCCCGGTGTCGGCGCGACCGTCTCCGCACTGGCGACGTTCCGCGCCCTCAACGCCCCCGGTCCGCAGCGGGCCGCACCCACCACCCCGCCGCTCCCCCACGACCCGGCCAAGCCGACCGCGGTGGTCGTCGTGGGGAACGCCGGCGCCGTCGTCTCCGACACCCTCGCGCCGTACGAGATCCTCGCCGCCACCGGCCGGTTCAACGTCTACACGGTCGCCCCGGACCGGGCGCCGAAGCCGCTGACCGGCGGTCTCGACCTGGTGCCCGACCTGAGTTTCGCCGATCTCGCCACGCGGCTGGGCGGGGCCGCGCCGGACCTCGTCGTCGTCCCGGCGATGCCGGACACCGGTGAGGCCACGAACGAACCGGTCACCACGTGGCTGCGTGCGCAAGCCGCTCGCGGCACGCGGCTGCTGAGCGTCTGCAACGGCGCGGGGGTGCTGGCCTCGGCCGGTCTGCTCGACGGCCGCCCGGCCACCACGCACTGGCTGAAGCTCGAGTCCTACGCCGACGACTACCCGGCCGTGCACTGGCAGCGCGGGAAGCGGTACGTCGACGACGGGAACGTCGTCACCACGGCCGGCATCCTGTCGGGCATCGACGGGACCCTGCACCTGGTCGAGCGGCTGGCGGGCCCGGCCGTGGCCGCCGACGCCGCGAAGGCGATCGGCTGGCGGCACTACGGCACGCCCGTCCCGGTGACCACCCCGGCCGCGATGCCGGACGCGGTCGCGATCGTCAACGCCGGTTTCCGCTGGAACCCGGCCGAGATCGGGGTGCTGGTGCCCGACGGCGCCGGCGAGATCGAGCTGGCGTCGGTGTTCGACACCCAGGGCCAGTCCCTGTCGTCGCGGACCGTCGCGGTGAGCACGGACGGCGGCGCCGTCCGCTCCCGGCACGGGCTGACTTTCCTGCCCCGCGCGAAACTCGCCGACGCCGATCTCGACCGGCTCCTCGTGCCCGGCGCGACGCGCGGAGTGCCGACGCCGCCGGGCGGGCCGGCGCCCGAGTACGCGCACGACCGGCCCGGCTTCGCCTACGGCGTCGCGGTGAGCGGGCTCGCGCGCGACACCGACGTCGCGACCGCGCGGTGGACGGCGAAAGCCCTGGAGCTGCCCACCGACGACGTCGTGTTCGACGGCCCGGCGTGGCCGTGGTGGCCCACGGCCACGCCGGTCGCGCTGATCCTCCTGGGCATCGGTGTGGTCGTGGTGCTCCGGCGACGGCGTCAGGGCGCCCAGGGCTGAGCGACCGCCCAGCTGACGTCGTCGGCCCAGGAAGTGGCGCTGTCCCAGGCGTTCGCACCGCTGGAGTCCGCGATGTAGACGGAGTTGTCGTAGTGCCGCAGGTACTTCGCGGGGTAGTTGGCGGACCGGAACGACGTGCCCTGCCCGTTCTTCCCGGCGACCGGGCAGAACGTCGCGTCGGACCGGAACGCCGCGCTGCCGTCCATCGGCTGGCGCAGCACCTGGAAGTCGAAGTGCCGCAGGAAGTCCCCGGGATAGTTCCGCGACTCGAACGACACGCACGACGCGTCGGCGAGGCCGCGGCGCACGATCCAGGTCGCGTCGCTCTTGTCGAGCGCGGAACTGCCGGAGGCGACCGGTGAGATCAGCGCCTTGTCCGCCTGGTGGCGCAGGTAGTCGCCGGTGCAGCAGGCGGTGGTGGCCCGCACCGAGATCTCCGACGCCGGGGACAGCGTGCCGGTGCTGCCGGTCGGGCCGCCGTAGCCGACCGACACGACGTTCGCCTGGACCGCGTTGTCCGCGGCGTCGGTCGGCAGGCCGGCCGTCATCACGCCTTCGAAGAACGAGCCGATCGAGCCGTTGCTGTTGTCCCCGCCGGTGCCCAGGACGATCGCGCCCTCCTGGTGCATCGGCGCGTACCCGCCGAGCGTCGGTTCCGGGCCGGAGTAGGTCGTCCGCAGCCCACCGGACCGGGCGTTGCCGTCCTTGAGGGCGAAGAAGTTCTGGCCGTTGTTCTTCAGCAGGGCTGTGACGAACGGGCTGGTGATCCCGGTGTTCGCGGTGTTCTTGCTGCCACCCGAGTCGGACTGGAAGAGCCCGTTCTCGAGGTCGGCCTGCACCCACGGGCCGGCCCCGTGGCAGGGCTGGAACCAGCATTCGGTGCCGAAGTTGAGCGCGTCCATGTGGCCGTTGCCGGTGTCCTGGTTGTTCGTCTCGGCGTTGCCGTAGTCGAAGCAGCAGGCACCGTTGACGTGCGTGCCGGAGGTGATCATGTACATGCCCTCGGGCTGGCCGTTGCGAGCGACACCGGACGTCGTGTTGTCGCGGTAGCCCATCCGGCCGGAGAACGAGGCGCCGTAGACCTGGTGGCCGCCCGCGGTGACCGGTAGCGCGTCGGCCGGCACGCCGGTGTCCTGACCGCCCGCGCCGCCGGGTCCCTCGATCGTCAGGTCGTTGTGCCGCGGCGACTGGTCGTAGATCTCGGTGATGACGCAGGTCGTCGCGCCGCAGAAGGAGTCCTGGGCCGCCGCGTTGGCGTACCCGCCGGCTGCCAGGACGCCGATGTTGCTCCGCGCGCCGTCGGACGCGCGCTGGACCTGGTACAGCGGGCCGTTGTAGGCGGCGTAGAGGGCTCGCGTGGTGCTGTGCGCGGCGACGCACGGGGTGTTCGCGGCGCCGTAGATGTCGCACGGCAGTGACGTGGCAGCCTCGGCCGCCGAGGCCGTCAAGGCCGCCGACGCGGTCGTAAGACTCGCCAGGAGCAGCAGGGCGACGACGGCGAGCGTGCGCAGACTTCGGGCCGGAATGTTAGCGCTAACACATTTGTTGTCTCGACATTGAGACACAAAAGCCTCCATGGTGGGACCGATTGATGTGAGCGTTACCAGCCAGCACTATGACGCCGGATCCCTCGTTTCGTCAACGCGACCATTCGCGGCCGGCCACTCCCGGGTCGCCTAAAACGATTTAGGAATGCCCCTCCCACCGGCGCTCTTCGGCCGCCGCTGCCTCCAGTGGAGTATTGCGGTTGCGTGATCCTCTGATTACAGTCACATATCACACTGGATTGAAACGTTTTAAACTCCCGCAGCCCCGTCCCCGTCATCCAGGAGCCGCAATGCCGCGATCCCAGCTCTGGCGCGCGACCACCACCACCGCCCTCGCCGCGACCTTGGTGCTCTCCGGCGCCGCCGCGCCCCCGGCGGGTGCCGCGCCCCCACCGGACATCTCCGGAGCGCACTGGATCTGGTACCCCGAGGGCGACGCGCGGGTGTCCGCCCCGGCCGCGACCCGGTACTTCCGCACCACGTTCACCGTCGCCTCCGGCGCGGTCAGCGACGCCCGGTTCACCGTGACCGGCGACGACACCGCCGACGTCTGGCTCAACGGCAAACCCCTGGCGTCCTCGGCCCGCGTCACCGACTCCTGGAAGACGGGCCTGCCGGTCGACCTGCGGCCCGCGCTCGTCCCCGGCGTCAACACCCTCGCCGTCGCCGTCCGCAACGCCGGCGGCCCGGCCGGTCTGCTCGGGCGCCTGCACGTCGCGACCGCGTCGGGCACCACCGACCTGACCACCGGCGCCGGCTGGAAGAGCGCGCAGACCGCGCCGGACGGCTGGGAACAGCCCGGCTTCGCCGACGGGTCCTGGCCCGCGGCCGCGGATCTCGGCGGCTACGGCGCCGCGCCGTGGGGCGCCGGCGTCACTACGCCGGATTCCAGTGACGCGTCCCCGCTCACGGTCGCGAGCGCGACGGTCGGCACGCGGGCGAACCCGATCGGCGTCGACCCGGCGCAGGCGCGGTTCGGCTGGAAGCTGACGTCGTCGGCCTCGCAGCAGCGGCAGTCGGCGTACCAGATCGTGGTGTCCGCCAACGGATCCGACGTCTGGGACAGCGGCCAGGTCGCGTCCGGGCAGCAGGCCGACGTCGCCTACGGCGGTCCCGCGCTGAACTCGCTGACGGCCTACACCTGGCGCGTCCGGGTGTGGGACGCCCAGGGCCGCGCGAGCGGCTGGAGCCCGGTGCAGCGGTTCGAGACGGCGTTGCGCGCCCCGGCCACCGAGTGGACCGGCGCGTTCATCGGGCGCTCGGCCGCCGGTCCGGACCTCGCCGGCGCGAGCTGGGTCTGGTACCCCGAAGGCGATCCGGCGGGCGGGATCCCGCCGGCGACCCGGTACTTCCGCAAGACCGTGCAGCTGAGCGCGGCGCCGTCGAAGGCCACGCTCGTCGTGACCGGCGACGACACCGCGACCGTGTGGGTCAACGGCACCCAGGTCAGTTCCTCCCCGCGCTCCGCCGACTCGTGGAAGCAGGCCGCCGTCGTCGACGTCGGTTCGCTGCTCACCACCGGCGCGAACGTCATCGCGATCAGCAGCGAGAACACCACGCAGAGCCCGGCCGGGATGATCGCCAAGCTGACCGTCACGGGTGGGCCGACGGTCGTCACCGACGGGACGTGGAAGGCGAACCAGACCGGGCCGTCCGGCTGGCAGCAGCGCACGTTCGACGACAGCGCGTGGACCGCGGCGCGGGCGCTGACCACGTACGGCACCGGGCCGTGGGCGTCGAACGTCGTCGTCGCGTCACCCGCTCCCCTGCTGCGCAAGAGCTTCACGGTCAGCAAGCCGGTGGCGAGCGCGCGGCTGCTCACCACGGCGCTCGGCCTGCAGGAGACCCGGCTCAACGGGACCAAGGTCGGCGGCGAGGTCCTCGAACCGGGCTGGACCGACTACACGAAACGGCTGCAGTACCGGGTTTCCGACGTCACCGGCCAGATCCGGCAGGGTGAGAACGCGCTCGGCGCGATGCTGGGCAACGGCTGGTACTCCGGCAGCCTCGGTATCGCCGGGAGCCAGCGCTACGGCACCAAGCCGTGGTATTCGGCACAGCTGCGGCTGACGTTCACCGACGGCACAGCCGCGACCGTCGCCACCGACGGCACCTGGAAGACCGGCGACGGCGCGATCCGCGCCGACGACCTCTACCAGGGTGAGAACTACGACGCCCGGCTCGCTGTCAACGGCTGGGACCAGCCCGGCTTCAACGACAGCGCGTGGCAGGCCGCCGGCGTGCGCACCGACGCGAAGCCGAACCTGGTGTCCCAGGTGGACAACGGCGTCACCGTGCAGCAGGAGTTCCACCCGGTCGCCATCACGCAGCCCAAGCCGGGTGTGTGGGTCGCGGACATGGGCCAGAACTTCGGCGGTGTCGACCGGCTTTCGGTGACCGGCCCGGCGGGGACCACGGTGACGCTGCGGCACGCCGAGGTGCTCAACCCCGACGGCACGATCTACACCGACAACCTCCGGGCCGCGCAGGCGACCGACCGGTTCACCCTCGCGGGCACCGGCGGCGCCGAGACGTACGAACCGCGCTTCACCGTGCACGGTTACCGGTACGTCGAGCTGACCGGGCTGCCGTCCGCGCCGACCACGAACACGGTCACCGGGCGGGCGATGTGGACGACCGGCGCGCAGACCGGCACGTTCACCTCGTCCAATGCGATGGTGAACCAGTTGCAGCACAACATCCTCTGGGGTGAGCGCTCCAACATGCTGTCGGTGCCGAGCGACTGCCCGCAGCGCGACGAGCGGCTGGGCTGGACCGGGGACATCGGGATCTTCGCGGGCACGTCGACGTTCAACCTGGACGTCGCGAACTTCCTCGGCAAGTTCAGCGACGACCTGACCGACGCCCAGCACGCCGACGGTTCGTTCACCGACGTCGCGCCGGGTGTGCTCGACGGTTCGGGCACGGCCGGCTGGGGCGACGCGGGCGTCATCGTGCCCTACACCCTGTGGCAGCGCTACGGCGACACCGGCGTGATCAACGAGCACTTCGCCGCGATGGTCAAGTGGGTCGAGTACCTGCGCTCGACGTCCGGCGCGGACCTGATCCGCGACCACCAGACGTTCGGGGACTGGCTCAACGTCAACGACAACACCGCGCAGGACCTGATCTCGACGGCGTTCTTCGCGTACTCGTCGCGGCTGGTCTCGCGGATGGCGGCGGCCACCGGGCACACCGCGGAAGCCACGAAGTACGGGACGCTCGCCGACCAGATCGCCGCGGCGTTCGCGAACAAGTTCTCGGCGGCGGACGGCACGGTCGGCGCGAACACGCAGACCGGGTACGTCCTGGCGCTGGCGTTCGGGCTGCTGCCGGCCGCACGGGTGCAGCCCGCGGCGGACAAGCTCGCGGCGAAGGTCGCGGCGAGCGGTGGTCACCTCAGCGTCGGCTTCCTCGGCGTCGAGAACCTGCTGCCGGTGCTGGCCGCCCACGGGCACGCCGACGTCGCGTACCAGGTGCTGCTGCAGCCCGGGTTCCCCGGCTGGGGTTACATGATCGGCCGCGGCGCGACGACGATCTGGGAACGCTGGGACGGCATCAAGACCGACGGTTCGTTCAACGATCCCGGGATGAACTCGTTCAACCACTACGGGCTCGGCTCGGTCGGCGACTTCCTGTACCGCTCGGTCGGCGGGCTGTCCCCGGCGGCACCCGGGTACGCGGCGCTCTCCGTGGCGCCGCAACCGGGTGGTGGCCTGACGTCGGCGAAGTCCACGTACGAGACGCCGTTCGGCGGCGCCGTCAGCGACTGGTCGATCAGCGGCGGCACGCTCACCCTGCGGGTGACGGTCCCGGCGGGCGCTTCGGCGACCGTCCGGGTCCCGACGTCGCAGCCCGGCGCCGTGAACGCGCCGGCCGAGGCGGTGCCGTCGGCGGCGGGGACGTACTTCGTGCCCGCCGGGTCGTACGTGTTCACCGCTCCCGCGTGAGCCCGCGGGCCGGTGCCGTCGCTCCCCGCGGCGGCACCGGCCCGTCAGGGTCGGGAATGGGGACCCTGCCCGGCTTCGACGCGCCGGACAGCAGTCCTGTGTCACGCCGCCGAGACCACGTGCCGCGCGGTTCGGGCAATCCCGGCCTCACGGAGCTCGGCGGCCGGCTCGCGGTCCTGACCGGGACGTCGCGACCGGGCTACTGACGCAGGGCGAGGTTCAGCGCGTCACCGGCGTGGTCGAGGCAGTCGCCGCAGATCACCGCGTCGCGGGGCGCGCAGCGCACGCGGACCAGGGGGCGGCGGAAGCCGAGGAACGTGCGGCGTTCCCGGCGGCTGCAGAACTCGCAGACCGGCGCCTGCGGCGAGCTGACCGCTTCCAGGGTTTCGCCGGCTTCGTTCGGGCGTTCCCCGCCGTCCCGGATCACCCACAGGCCGGCCTGCACGCAGTCGACACAGATCGGGCCGGACGGGCCGGGCACGCGGTGGTCCCGCGGTCGCGGCGGCCGGCCGCAGAACCGGCAGGGTGCGGTCGGCCGTCCGGCCCCGTTCGTCGTCACACAGCCTCCTCGGCGTTGCCCGGTCCACGCTACTCGGACTCGGGAGCCACTCTTTTCTCGTTCGGACCCGGCGCACGTCCGGGTGGCGTGACGGCCCTCACGTCACCCGGATGACCGAGAAAGGTGTACGTCGCCGTGCAGCGGGTAGCCGGAGAAGGAGGCCCTCGTGGTGACAGGCCGATCCGGAAATGTCGCCCGACGAAAGGTGCAGCCCGTGAACGACAAGATCGAGAACAAGGGTGAAGAGCTGAAGGGCCGGGCCAAGGAGGCCGTCGGCGACGCCACCGGCAACGAGCAGTGGCAGGCCGAGGGCAAGGCCGAGCAGGCCAAGGGCTCCCTGAAGCAGGCCGGCGAGAAGATCAAGGACGCCGTCAAGGGCGTCAAGGACTGACCCGTTTCTTCCGACCGCCGCACCCCGGCTCCCGGGGTGCGGCGGTTTGCCGTTCAGACCCGGGTGACCAGGCGTCCCGCGAGGTCGACGCCGGTCACCGCGCCGTCTTCGCCGCAGCTGAAGTACCCGCGCTGACCCTGCAGGCCATGCTCGAGCGCCCGGCGGACGACGGCCTGGTCGAACCGTGCTCGCCCGCAGCGGCACGGTCGGCCCGCGGGTGCCGTCCTCCGCGCGGCCGTCGCCGAGGTGGAACCGAGCCCAGCGCAGCTGATCCGTCAGCGACGAAACGTACGCGGCGAGCGCGTCGTCACCCTCGCCGTGACACGCCGACCGGGCGCAGGTCCTCGACGTCGTCACGCCGTGGCAGGCGTAGACCTCTTCGCCGTCCACCAAGACCCCGACGGCGACGCCCGGGATCCCCCGCTTCGCCAGCACGTGCATCTCGTTCCGACGACTTGAACCAAGTGCACCCCACATTTCGGCCCCGGGTGCGCCAGGATGATCACGGCGGTACGCGAGGCGAAGGGCTGATGCGGTGAAGGGCCTGGTCAAAGGCGTCGGGATGCTCGGGTTCGTGGTGGTCGTCATCGGCGCGACAGCCGGTATCGGGGTGGCGTTCGGCCTCGGGAACACGGTGATCCTCGCCGGGCTGACGGCGTTGTTCTGCTTCATCGCCGCCACGGGCGGGCCGCTGCGGTCCGACCTCGTGCTGCTCGCCGGCTACGCGCCCGTCGTGGTCGCCGGCGTGGCCGGGCCGCGGTTGCTGGGCGCGGTGTCGGACATCGCCGCGATCGCGCTGCTGACCGTCGTCGTGTTCGCCGCCGCGCTGCTGCCCGCGCTCGGGCCGCGGTTCGTCACGGTCGGGCTCGGGCTGGGGATGGCGTCGGTGTTCGGTTACGGCTTCCAGCTGACCGGCACCGCGACCGCCGGGCAGATCATCGGCGCGCCCGCGCTCGCCGTCGGGGTGGCGATCGTGCTGCGGCTGCTGCTCGGCATCGGCGACCCCGGCAAGCCCACGCGCGAGGCTCTGGCCGACGCGCTCGCGGGCGGCGGCCAGGACATCGCCGAACGCGCCGTGCGGCTGTGGCTGGCCGACCGGCCGCGGCAGTGGCAGACCCGAGTCCTGGGCGCGGGGATGCGGGCGCGCGCCACCGCCGCCGTCCTCGACGACCGGCGGCGGACGCTCACCGAAGACCAGTCGGCCGCGCTCCGCACGATCCTCGACGCGGCGGAAGCCGAACTCGGCCGGCTCGCCGAAGCCGTCCGCGTCAAGGACGTCCCGGACGACCTGCCCGCGGCCGAGCGTCCCGGCACCGGCGTCGCCCTTCCCGGTGAGACGCGGCGGCTCGTCGACGAGCTGTGGTCCGGCGTCGACGCGGTCCGCGGAGCCGTGCTGACGCGCGACGAGTCCGTTGTGGACGTTCCCCGCGCCGCCGTGCGGGCGGCGTTGCGCCGCGAGGCCGAGGGCGCGCTGTCCTGGCGTTCCGCTCAGCTGCGGCACGCGGTCCGGTGCGCGCTCGGGATGCTGCTCGCCCTGATCGTCGCGCGGTTCCGGCCGGGCGATCCGCTCACCGTGTCGTTCCTCATGACGACGTTCGCGGTGCTGCAGCCGGAGTGGCGGGACACGCTGAGCAAGGCGTGGCAGCGGGTCGGCGGCGCGCTGGGCGGCGCGGTCGTGCTGGCGCTGGTGCTGTGGCTGCTGCCGCCCGGCGCGTTGCTGCCGCTCGCCCTGGTCGCGCTGCTGGCCGGGTTCCCGCTGATGCAGAGCCGGCCGCTGGTGTTCAACGGGTGCATGGTGCTCATGAGCGTCGGGATGAACTCGGCGACCAAGCACCTCGACGCGCGGACGCTGCTGGTGGAGTACGTGCTGTTGATGGTGCTGGCCGTCGTGATCGCGCTGCTGTTCGGCTTCGCCGCCGTGCCGGGGGTGCGGAAGCCGTCGCTGGCCGAGCGGTTCGACGAAGCCGTCGACACGACCCGTGAGCTGCTCACCGCCGTCGCGGCGGTGCTGCGGGGCGAGTCGGCCGGGCGCCTGGCTCCCCGGTTCCGCGCCGCGGCCCGCGCCCAGCAGGACCTGCGCGCGCCGGAGCCGGGGAGCAAGCCGCCCGGGCCCGATCAGCAGGCCGCGCTGGACGCGGCCGCGGAAGGTCTGCGCGGACTCGCGGCGTCGGCGGGTGCGTTGCTGCTGCGCGGCGGCCCGACACCGATGGCGGACTTCACCGCGGAGGCCGCGCAGGCGTTGGGCGGCTCGGCGATCGCGGCACCGGGCGAGCCGCTGGACGAGGAGCAGCGCCTGGTGGCCGACACGGTGATCGCGGACGTCCTGCGCGTCCGCCACGCCGCCCCGGCCCTGGGCGGCTAGGCCAGCCGCTCGACGGCGTCCTTCGCGTCCTTGAGACCCGCGCCGGTACTCTCGCGGTAGGCCTTGATCGCCTGGATCTTCTTGCCCTCCTGCAGGTACCTCCGCACCTCGGGCAGGTCCGCGAGCTGCGGCTGCGCCGGCTCCGCCACGGTGACGCCGAGGTGCCCGGCGATGGCGTCGAGCTTCTGTTCCATCCGCGAGAGGCGGCGCTCGATGCGGTTGATCCGGCGATCGCTGGCCGAGGCCCCCAGGGCGACGGCCGCGACCAGCACGACGACGGCCAGCAGCGTGTAGTCCATGGTGGACATCGTACGGAGCCGCGGTCCGGTTCGCCGGAAGGTCAGCCCGCGGCGTGGAACGCGGTGGCCGCCAGGCCGATCCACTCGGGATTGGTCCACTCCGGCCACCGGGCCCGCGCGTCCTCGTCGAGCTTCGCCGCCGTCTCCGCCGCGGACGCGCCGGCGGTCTTCAACCGCGTCACCTCGGCCTGGACGTGCTCCAGGTAGCCGCGGATCTCGTGGAGCAGCGTGACGTCCGCGATTTCGCCGTGGCCCGGGACGACCACTTCCGGGGCCGACTCGGCCATCACGCTCAGCGCGGCGATCCAGCGGGCGCCGTCGAAGTCGGTGTCGTACGGCGGGAAGTACGGCGCGATCGGGAACATCCGGGTCTCCGCGAGGTCGCCGGTGAACAGCACGCGGCCGTCGACGAGCACGGTCTGGTCGCCCGCGCTGTGCGCCGGGCCCCATTCCTGCAGCACCACGCGGTGGCCGCCGAGGTCGAGCTCCGCCCGGCCTTCGTAGACGACGTCCGGATCGACGAAGGCGACGTCCTTCAGTTCGGCGGCGATGGCTTCGCCGAGGCCGCTGAACATCCGGACATATCCGGCGCCCTTGCCGGCCAGTTCGTCGCGTTGCCTCCGGTTGGCGACGATCGTCGCCGCGCCGGCGAACGCCTCCGCGCCGAAGCCGTGCTCCGGGTGGAAATGCGTCGTCGTCAGGTACAGCGGCCGGTCGTTCGCGAGCCGCTTCGCTTGTGCGAGCACGTATTCGCCGTTGCGGCGGCCGAGGCCGGTGTCGACGACCAGCGTCGCCCGGTCACCGACCACGAAGCCGATGTTGGGCACGAGCGGCACCCGGTTGTCGCGCAGGACGAAGACGCCGCCGGCCACCTCGACCGGCTCGCCGCCCACGATCGGCGGCGGCGCCTGTGTCACATCGGGCAGGTCTGCGGTCATGTCCGGGCTCCTATCTGATCGGTGTTCAGTTCCTGATCTAAACATAGTACAGATTCTGATCGGTGTTAAGATCGACGTCATGGCACGTGAGCGGTACCACCACGGCGACCTGCGCGACGCGCTGCTCGACGGCGCCGAGGCGCTGGTCCGCGAGCGCGGCGCCGACGGCTGGAGCCTGCGGGAGGCGACGGTGCGGATCGGCGTCAGCCCGAGTGCGGCCTACCACCACTTCGCGTCGCGGGACGCGCTGGTCCGGGCCCTGTCGGACCGGCTGGTCGCCCGCCTCGGCGACCGCATGGCCCGCGCCGCCGCGCGCGCCCGGGGCGGCCCGCGGCACCGGCTCGTCGCGGCCGCGCGCGACTACGTCCGCTGGGCGATCGAGGACCCCGCGGTCGCCGGGCTGATCTTCGCGGCACACCGCGCGGAACCCGGCGAGCCGGTTTCACCGCACCCGCACGACGTCTTCGCGGCCGAACTCGACCGGCTGGCCGAAGAAGGCGGCTTGCCCGCGTCGGCGCGGCCCGGGGCGGAGATCGTCGTCTGGTCGGCGATGCACGGCCTCGCCACCCTCCTGGCCGACGGCCTCGTCCGGTTCGACGGCCCGCGCGCGATCGACCGCCAGGCCGAGCGGCTGATCGGAGCCGTGCTGACCGGCCTGGAGCAGGAACCCGAGCCGGCCTCACCGTGGCCGCTCCCCCGGACTTCGCACACCGAGCGGGCAGCGCGCGAAAATGTCGGTGGTCCCGCTTAGAGTGGGCGCGACCACGCACCGGGAGGGATCATGACCACACTCACCGACCGTCCGAAAACCGCGCTGCTCGTCGTCGACGTGCAGAACGGCGTCATGCGGGAGGCCCACGACCGAGAGGCCGTCGTCGCCAACATCGGGGCGCTGGTGGACAAAGCGCGCTCGGCGGGCGTCGACGTCGTGTGGGTGCAGCACACCAGCGCCGAGCTGCCGCGCGACAGCGAAACCTGGCAGTACATCCCCGAGCTCGTCCGCCGCGACGAGGAACCGCTGGTGCACAAGGCCTACGGCGATTCGTTCGAGGACACCGACCTCGAGAGCGTGCTGGCCGCGCGAGGCATCGGCCGGCTGGTGGTGGCGGGCGCCCAGACGGACGCGTGCATCCGCTCCACCCTGCACGGCGCGATCGCCCGCGGCTACGACGCGACCCTGGTCGCCGACGCGCACACGACCGAAGACCTCTCGGCGTACGGCGCGCCCCCGCCGGGACAGGTCATCGCACACACGAACCTGTACTGGCAGTTCCAGACCGCGCCGGGGCGGACGGCGGGCACGGTGAAGACCGAGGAGGTCGACTTCGGGGTGAAAGCGGCGGTCTGACCGGAGCGCGTGGGCCACGGCGCACGCTCGGACACGCGCGGTTGGGCGTTCGGTGCCGGCCGGCGCGGAACGACGGGCCGCGAGCAGAGCAGCGCGACCTGGCGGGCGCCACTCGGCGACCGCGCCGGCCACCACGGCCTGGACTGCGGCGAGCAGGGCTGCACTGCGCCACCCGGCGACCGGCGACCGGCGACCGGCAACACGGACCCGTCCGCCACGGGCAACGCAACCCAACCTCGCGGGCGCCGCTCGGCAACCCACGCCGACCATCACGATCTGCCCGCGGCGAGCAGATCTGGCCTGCGCCGATCGGCGATCGGCGATCGGCGATCGGCGACTGGCGACTGGCGACTGGCGACTGGCAACCGGCAACACGGACCTGCCCGCCACGGGCAACGCAACCCAACCTCGCGGGCGCCGCTCGGCAACCCACGCCGACCATCACGATCTGCTCCCGGCGAGCAGACCTGGCCTGCGCCGCTCGGCGATCGGCGACCGCACCAGCCAACACGGACTTGCCCGCCGCGGGCGGCGCGACCCGATCTGGCGGGCGCCGCTCGGCGACCGCACCAGCCACTACGGCCTGGCCTGCGGCCGGCCGAGCAATTCGACCTGCCGGGCGGACCACGCCAGCGCAGCCGGCCCGCGGCGGGCAGAGCAGCTCAGCCCGGCGAGTGCGGCGCCCCGAAACCGCGGCCGCCGCTCACATGGTCTGCCGCAGCTTGTCGTGAGTGTTCAGGGCGGTTCTAACCCTCCTCAACACTCACGACCGGAACCGGCACAACGGTCGGGGTCCGGTCCGGGCGCTAGCGCTTGAAGCCGTACGCGCGCTCCACCTTGGCGACCTCGATGTGGTAGTCCGCGTACCACTGCTCCCGGCCCCGCCGTTGCGCCTCGAGGTGCTCCGGGTGCTGCTTCCACGCCGCGATCGACTCGGCGTCGCGGTAGTACAGGACCGTCAGCTCGCGGCCGTCCGCGTCGGTTTTCGACTCGCGGCCGAGGTAGCCCGGCTGGGCTCGGCCGAGTTCGGTCATGCGCTGGTCCATCGGCGCGTAGCCGTCGAGGTGGCCGGCGTCCAGCTTGCTGCTGACGATCACGGCGTAGTACGGCGGCTCGGGTCTCGTGAAGGTCACCCGCGGAGCCTAGGCGCCGGAAATGCCGCGCCCAACCGGTTTTCAGGCCGCGCGCAGGTGGTCCCGCAACGCCCGGGCGACCCGGGCCATCAGGACCTCCGCCTCGGGCTGGAGCACCGCCGGCACGCGGGACTCGGTGAGGGCGACGACACCGAACGTGCGGCCGCCGGCGTGTTCGACGACGCCCGCTTCGTGCCGCAGGTTCAGCAGCGTCCCGGTCTTCGACGACCACTTCGCGGCGTCCGAGGCGAAGTCGGGCGTCAGGCGGTGGCGCAGGACGTTGAGTCCCATCAGGTCCCGGACGCCGGCGGCCACCTCCGGGTCGATCTTCGACGGCGTCCACAGGGCCTGCAGCAGGTCGAGCAGCGCCCGTGCCGACGCGGCGTTCGCGCGCGTGACGTCCAGTTGTGCGAGCCGGTGGCCCTGGCCGGCCGTGGACGCGCCGATGGCCAGCGAATGGGCCAGGTCGACGTCGCCGGACCCGAACCGCTCGGCCGGGGTGTCGACGAGGTCGCGCATCGGGTGGCGGACGGCGATGCCGGGGGCGCCCCACTCGTCCAGCATCCGGGTGACGTCGGCCGGCGGGGTCAGCTCGAACAGGACGTCGGCCGCGGCGCCGTCGCTCAGGGAGGTGCTCAGGTAGACCAGGTCGTCGACGGCGACGCGGGCCGGGTGGCGGAACCGGGTCAGCCCGATCGGGCCCGGCGTCGTGATGCCGGCGGGCTCGATCTCGACCTGGGTCGCGCCGTCGAGCTCGCCCCGGCGGATCCGCTCCAGGGTCACCGCCGCGAGCGGGACCTTGACCAGCGAAGCGATCGGGAACACCCGGTCCGGGTCGATCCCCAGTTCCTGCCCGGAGGCCAGGTCGCGGACCAGGAACGAGCCGCGGAGCCCGCCGTCGGCCAGCTCCGCCCGCAGCTCCCGGACCAGCGTTTCGGTGCTCAACCCGCCCCCTCAAGCCCCGGTCGCGCCGAGACATCGCCCGACCGGCGCCCACAGCACGGTGCGCAGCCGGTCGGCGTCCTCCCCCAGCGCGGCGGTGACGTCGAAGCCGCGCGCCAGGTCGATCTCCCCGATCGGCCGCCACTGTAGCCCGAGGTCGGCGGCCTGCGCGGCGGAGCACAGCAGCAGGTCCGCCGAGCCGAAGACGTCCGCCGCCGCCGAGGTCAGCGACCCGGCCACGGCGACCTGGGCGGGTTGCAGGCCGACGGCGTCGCGGATCCGCAGGACCCGGTCGCGGACGTGCGGGACGTCGTCCTCGGGCTGGAGCCACACACACCGGCGTGCGCCACCCGACCGGCCGACGCGCAGGGTCTCCAGGTGCACGACCCGCGACGGCGGCGGCGCCACCCCGGCCAGGCCCAGCGGGACGGTCCACGCACCCTCCTCGGCGGGGACCGCGACGAGCGCGGCGCGCACCTCCTGGGTGCGGACGAGCTCGGCCCGCTCCCCCGGCGCCGCCGCGCGGAACTCCAGGTGGACCTCCAGCGCGCGGGCCTCGGCGGCGAGTTCGGCGAGGTCGCGGACGCCGCAGGTGTCCGGGACGGCCACCCGCATCGGCCGCAGCCGGGCGCGCCGGGCGTCGTGTTCCATCGCCTCGGCCAGCCGCACGAGGCGTTTCGCCGACGGCAGCATGTCGCGGCCGAACGGGGTGAGTGTCGCCCGGCGGGTCGACCGGTCGAAGAGCCGCTCGCCGAGGTGGCGTTCCAACGCGGCGATCCGGCGGCTGGCGACCGGCTGCGGGATCCGCGCGACCGCCGCGCCCGCGGTGAAGCTTCCGGCCTCGCTCACGCTCACGAACGCCCTGCAGCCGCCGATCAGGTCCACCACCACACTCTATGCGATTGTGGCATCGAACCGTTCATTTCCGTCTTGGACAGCATGAGCGGACGCGGCGAGACTGCGAGAGCCGATCAAGACCGAAAGGAAGTGCCGTGTCGTTCCCCCACGTCAGGAGGGCCGCGCTCGCCGCGACGGCGCTCGTCACGCTGACCGCTTGCGCCGCTCCGGAAGCCGCGCCCCCGGCGCGGACGCCGTCGTCCCAGTCGTCTTCACAGCCGCCCGCCAGCCTCGTGGCGCAACCGGACTTCGCGGCGCTCGAGACCCGGTTCGACGCCCGGCTCGGCGTCTACGCGATCGACACCGGCAGCGGCCGCGAAGTCACGCGGCACGCCGACGACCGCTTCGGGTACGCCTCGACGCACAAGGTGTTCTCCTCGGGCGCCGTGCTCCAGCGCACCGGCTTGCCCGGACTCGGCAAGGTGCTCAGGTACACCCGGGCCGACCTGCAGGAGTACTCGCCGATCACCGAAAAGCACGTCGACACCGGCATCTCCCTGCGCGACGCGATGGACGCCGCCCTGCGCTACAGCGACAACACGGCCGCGAACCTGCTGTTCCGCGAGCTCGGCGGACCGGCCGGGCTCGGCGCCGCGCTGCGCGGGATCGGCGACACGACCACCCACGCCGACCGGACCGAGCCCGGGCTCAACGACCTCGCGCCCGGGGACATCCGGGACACCAGCACCCCGCGGGCGATGGCCGCCAGTCTGCGGGCGTTCACCCTCGGCTCGGCGCTGCCGCCGGAGAAGCGGGCGGTGCTGACCGGCATGATGCGGGCCAACACCACCGGCGGGGCGCTGATCCGGGCGGGCGCGCCGGCGGGCTGGGCCGTCGCCGACAAGACCGGCACCGGCTCGTACGCGACGCGCAACGACATCGCCGTCGTCTGGCCGTCCGGGCGGGCGCCGATCGTGCTCGTGATCATGTCGGACCGGAAGACGGAGGACGCGAAGTACGACGACCGGCTGATCGCGGCCGCCGCCACGCTCGCCCTCGACACCTTCCGCTGACGGCGTCCCGTTCCTCCACAAAGGACTCGAAGGTCGATCTTCCGCTACGGTGAACGGGACCACGCGAGCCGTCCCGGACCCCGATGGCCGAGCGCGCCGGCGGCGTTCCCGCCCCGGTGCCGACCCGGGAGACCATCGTGGGACCAGCGCCGCCGCCGGACGTCCCGCTCGTCCACGACGCGATCGGCGGTGATCACGAGGCCATCCAGCGGCTTTTCCGGCTGCTGCGGCCGATCGTGCTCGCCTACTGCCGCAAGCGGCTCGGCCGCGAGAACGCGACGACGACGGCCGAGGACTGCACCCAGGAAGTGCTGTTCGCGGTGCTCGTGGCCCTGCCGCGCTACCGGTACCGCTCCGACAAGTTCCTCTCGTGGGTGTTCGGCATCGCGGCGCACAAGACCGCCGACGTGCACCGGGATCGCCACCGCAGCCACGAACGCTTCACCCCGCTCCCCGACCCGGAGGCGGCGACCGACCCGGCCTGGCGCCTCCCGGCCGCGGCCGACGACTTCGCGCGGATCGAAGAACACCTGCAGGTCAGGCGAGTGCTGAACCGGCTGCCGCGGCACTACCGCCAGGTGGTGACGCTGCGGGTGCTGCTCGGCTATTCCGCCGAGGAGACGGCGGCGCTGCTCGGCATGCCGAGCCCGGAAGCGGTGCGGGTGGCCCAGTTCCGCGCGATCCGCCGGCTGCGCCGGGTGATCCGGTACGCCGCGGTCTGACGAACGCGCGGCCCGGCACGAGACGACCGAAGTCGAGCACACTCCGCGTCGGCGACCGGCATCTCTCCGGTCCGATGTGGACAGTCCCGGTCATCGCCGGGCCGAACGCGTCGCGGGCAAGCGGGCAGTCGGTCCCGGTCGGCCTCGGAGCCCAGGAACTGCCGCACGTCTTCGGCGCGCGTGACGACCGCCCGGGCGACGTCGGTCAGGCGCCGGCCGGTGCGGCGGGCGTGGCCGCGCAGCAGCGCGAACGCTGTGGCGAGGTCGGTGCCGAGCGCGCCCCCGACACGAGAAACGCCAAGCCGGTCGTACCCCACGCGTCCCTCTGGCGCGCAACGCGGGTTCGTCGCTACGGAGTACCCCGCGGCGCGCGATCACGACTAGCGTGGTCCGGCATGGAGCCTTCCGCGGTGGCGACCCGGCGACGTTGCGCGGGGCAGGTCTGAAGGACTTCGTGCCTCCGGAACTGACGCTGCGCCTGACACCCCGGCCCGACAGTGCCCTGGTGACCGTCAGCGGGGAGCTGGACCTCCCCGGGTACGCGTCGCTGCGGGACGGGCTGCTCAAGGTCGCGGCGGACACGCCGCCGGGGATCGTCGCCGACGTCACCGCGCTCACGATGGGCGAGCTCGCGCCGGCCAGCGTCTTCCCGCTGGTCGCGCGGCGCATCGGCGACTGGCCGGGCATCCCGCTTTCCCTGGTCACCAGCCGGAACGCGCACCTGCGGCTGCTCCACCGCTCCGGGATCGACCGCTTCGTCGCGGTGCACCCGGACGTCGAGACCGCCGAGCACCACCAGAGCACACCGGTCCGGCACCGGGTGGACCGGACCCTGCCCCGCACGGGCAACGCGGCGCCGCTGGCCCGGTCGTTCGTCCGCGAACTGGCCGGGCAGTGGGACGTGCCCGAGCTGATCTACGACGGCGCCCTGATCGCCGGTGAGCTGGCCGACAACGCCGTCCGGCACACGTCGTCGGTCCCGCGGATGCGGCTCGACCTGCGCCGGGGACTGCTGACCGTGGCCGTGGCGGACGACGACCCGCGCCCCGCGGTGCTGCTGGAGCGGTCGGACGTCCGCAGCCCGGGGCTCGGCCTCTACATCGTCGCCCACGCGGCGAAGGTGTGGGGCAGCAGCCACCGGTGGTCCGGCGGCAAGGTCGTCTGGGCGGTCCTCACCTCGGCCCGGCACCGCGACCGCGGCGAACCGGGCTGATTCCGGGAAACCCGGACCGCGACGGGCGCCGACCGGAAGACCTTCGCGCTGAAGGACAACCCGTCCACGGTCATCGGCTCGGCGGTCCGCGGCGCGTGGACCGACAGCCAGGGCAAGGACCACTGCAGCTGCGTGTGGCAGTACGACAGCTATCCGATCGCCCTGATCGTCACCGGCGCCTCGTCCTCGTCGGTCAGCCCGGCCTGCGACACGGTCACCGTCTACGACAACGCCCAGCTCGCCGACCACGTCGGCTGACCTACGCCGGCCGGAGCCGCGCTTCGAGATCCGGACCGTCGGCGCCCGTGACTTCGGCCCGGACCAGTTCGCCCGCCGCGGGTCGCGTCCCGGTGAAGGTGACGACGCCGTCGACCTCGGGGCCCTGGTGCGCGGCCCAGCCGTGCCCGGCCGGCCCGACCAGCACCTCCACGACCGAGCCGACCCGCTCCCGCGCGCGCCGGCTGCCGGTTTCCTCCGCCAGGAGAGACAGTTCCTCGACGCGCCGCGCGAGCACGTCCGGAGGCACTTTGCCGGGCAGCCCGACGGCTTCCGTGCCGTCCTCGTCCGAATAGCCGAACACGCCGGCGACGTCCAGCCTGCCTTCTTCGAGGAAGCGCTTGACCTCCGCGAACTCGGCGTCGGTCTCGCCCGGGAAGCCCGCGATGAAGTTCGACCGCACCCCCGCTTCTGGGGCCGCCGCGCGGATCTTCTCCAGGAGTTGCAGGAACCGTTCCCGGTCGCCGAAGCGGCGCATCCGGCGCAGCACCGCACCGCTGGCGTGCTGGAACGACAGGTCGAAGTACGGCGCCACCCCGGGTGTCCCGGCGATCGTCTCGAGCAGGCTCGGGCGTAGTTCGGCGGGCTGCAGGTAGTTCACCCGCACCCGGTCGACGACGGCCGTGAGCCGCGGCAGCAGCTTCTCGAGCGCCTGCAGGTCGCCCAGGTCCTTCCCGTACGACGTCGAGTTCTCGCTCACCAGCACGAGTTCGCGGACGCCGTGGCCGGCCAGCCATTCGGCTTCGGAGAGGATCTCGGCGGGCGGGCGGGACACGAACGCGCCGCGGAAGCTCGGGATGGCGCAGAACGTGCACCGCCGATCGCAGCCCGACGCCAGCTTGAGCGGGGCGACCGGACCGCTGCCGAGCCGGTGCCGCAACGGCCTCGGGCCGCCGGCCGGGCCATGACCGGGAACCGGCGCGGTCACCGCGGCGGGCCGCTGCACCGGCGTGATCGGCAGCAGCATCCGGCGGTCCCGCGGGGTGTGCGCGGGGTGCGCGCGTCCGGTCAAGACGTCTTCGAGGCGGGCGCCGATCTCCGGGTAGTCGTCGAACGACAGCACGGCGGCGGCTTCGGGCAGCGCGTCGGCGAGTTCACGGCCGTAGCGCTCGGCCATGCAGCCGACGGCGACCACTTTCGCGCCCGTGCCGGACGCGGCCAGGACGGTGTCGATGGACTCCTTCTTCGCGGCTTCGATGAACCCGCAGGTGTTCACCACGACGACGTCGGCTTCGGCGCCCGGTTCGGCGAGGCGCCAGCCCGATTCGTCCAGGCGCGCGGCCAGCTCGTCGGAGTCGACCTCGTTGCGCGCGCAGCCCAAGGTGATCATCGAGACGGTGCGCACGTCGGCCACCGTCAGGACGCCACGATCTCGCCGCCGGGCGGCTTCTGGTCGTTCACCACGGCCACGGAGTCGCCGCCCTTGTCGCCGATCGCCCGGGTCTGCACCAGGACCGGCGCGTCGACGGCGGGCGCGGCGACGTTCAGCGGGAGGTAGGCGGTGATCACCAGGCCGCTCGCCAGCAGTACGCGGGCGAACCGGCGGCGCCGGTCGCCGGCCGCCTGGACGCTGACGCAGGTGCCCCACTGCTGCCCGGCCGGCGCCTCCGGGGTGTGCTCCCGGCGGAGCCGGCGTTCTTCGGCCATGCGCTCGAGTTCGCTCACGGTTCCCCCTCGGTGAATCCGGTTACCGGACGGCCCGAGAGTCGCACGCCGCGCGAAACCGCCTCAAGGTCTTCACCGGAATTGGCCGGAACCGGTCAGCGACCACCGAACAGCCGCGTGACCTCGGCTTCGACGTCGTCCAGCCACCGCGCGCGACGGTCCGCGCCGGCGTCCGCGACCACCCGCAGGACCAGCCGGGTCACGGCCGGCTCGCCGAGGTAGGGCGCGAGGCAACGGCGCCAGATCGCGTCGAGCGGGTCGCCGAACAACGTCCGCTCGCGCTCCTCCGGGGTGTCGGAGGTGTTGACGACGAACAGGTGCTCCAGGGCGAGCAACGACTCGGGGGAGCCGCCCGCGTCGTCGAGCCGGTAGGCGACGCCGGGGACCGGGATCCGGTCGAGCCAGCCGCTGAGGATCGCCGGCGGTTTGCCCCACCAGTTCGGGTGAATCGCGACGAGCCCGGCGGCGTCATGCAGCTCCTCGCGGTGCCGCCGGACCAGTGGATCCGGCTCGGCGGCGAGGAAATCTTCGGCGCGGGTGCCGCTGGTGTAGGCCTCTTCCGCGGTGAGCACGGGGTCAAAGCCCTCGGCGTAGAGGTCGTGGAACCGCACCGGCCGCCCGGCCCGCTCCAGCGCGGCCCGCACCCGTTCGGCGAGCGCGTGGTTGAAACTGCCCGGCCGAGGGTGGGCCAGCAGGACCACCACCGGCCGGGCGGACGCCTCGGTCATCCGGTCATCGCGACGAGGATGCGGCGCTTGCCGGTGAACGGTTCGCGGCCGTGGGCGTGCAGCATGTTGTTGATCACCATCACGTCGCCGGCCTGCCACGGGAAGGCGTAGCTGACCTCGTCGTAGACCTCGCGGACCTTCGCCAGGTCCGCGTCCGGGATCGGGCTGCCGTCGGCGAAGTAGGCGTTGCGCGGCAGGTCGGCCTCCGGGTACAGCTCCAGCAGCGCCTCGCTGACCTCTTCGCCGAGGCTGGAGACGTGGAAGAGGTTGGCCTGGTTGAACCACACGGTCTCGCCGGTATGCGGTTCGTCCACAAAGGACGGGCGGACGTGCCGGGTGCGCAGGCCCTCCTCGGTCCATTCGAGGGTCTGGCCGTTGCGGGCGCAGTACTCCTCGACGACCGCGCGGTCCTCGGTCTGGAACGCCTCCTGCCAGGTGAGCCCGAGGCCCTCGCGGAACGCCCGCGTGTAGGCCACACCGCCCGCGAACCGCTCACGCAGGTCGGCGGGCAGCAGCCGGAACATCGCCCGGCTGTCGGCGATCGGCGTGGCGCCGCCGGTCGCCGCCGCCGTGTCGCACAGGAAGAACAGCCGGGCCGGCCAGTGCGCCGAGTAGGAGTTCTCGTTGTGCATCGGGATCGACTCGGCGGGCGGGTACTCCGTCGAGGTGTAGATGTTGCCGGCCACCGCCGATCGCGGCGTCGAGCGCTCCGTGTAGGTGAGCAGCGCGCCGCCGATGGTCTCGGTGACCCGGTTGAACAGGTCGAGGTCGACCGGCAGGCCGCGCAGCAGGATCGCGCCGTGGTCGCGCAGGTGGGCCCGCAGGTCCGGCAGGTGCGCCTCGACCCACGCGAGGTCGGGGACCTGGTGGACGGCGATGCGGGTGTGCTCGTTGCCTTCGAGCTGCCCCAGCGGCGCCGCGAGATCGGCGGTCATGACTCCTCCAGTTCGATGCGGATCAGCTTGGTGGCCTCGGCGTGCAGCGCGGCCAGGTCCTCGGCGTCGGCGAACCCGGCGGCGAAGATGTTGACGGCGTAGACCTCCTGGTCGCCGGTGAGCACCTGGCCGGGCGTGACGATGGTGACGACTTCGAGGACTTCGGGCAGGTCGGCGACGTCGTCGGCCCCGGTGACGCGCACCAGCCGCCCGGCGCCGTCGGCGTAGACGACCAGGTAGCCCACCGGCACGGGCAGGCCTCGGCCCCGCGCGGGCGGCGGGGTGCCGAGGGCGAGCGAGACGGCTTCGGCGGTGACGTCGATGCCGGTGGCCAGCTTGAGCAGGGCGGGCTGCGCGCCCCCGGCCGGGCGGCCGGCGTTCACTTCGACGATCGTCGGGCCGCGCTGCGCGTCGTCGATGATCTCGACGTGCGCGCAGGTGTGGTCGAGGCCCAGGGCGAGGACAGCGTCGATCACCGCCGACCGGATCGCCGTCGCACGCTCTTCGGGCAGGTCGAGTGGCGGGCAGACCATCGCCAGCTCGAACTTGCGGTCGTCGATCAGCGTCTTGTCCACGATCCCGACCGGCTCCGCGACGCCGTCGCGGATCAGCACGTCCACCGCGTACTCGGGGCCTTGGAGCAGGCCCTCGACCAGGAAGACCCGCAGCGGGTCGATCGATCCGGGCAGGGTGCGGTGGTACCGCGCGTCCGGCGACCGCGGGAGCCGCGTCGCGAGCAGGTCGTAGGCCGCGGTCAGTTCGTCCACTGTGGATACCGTGCGGACGAGGGTGCTCGCGGCGCCGTTCACCGGTTTGACGATCGCCGGGAGACCGACCTCCGCGGCGATCTTCCCGGCGTCCGACGGGTCGGCGAACAACGCGCAGCGCGGTCCCGGCAGACCCGCTTCGGCGAGCGCCTGCCGCACGGCGAACTTGTTGTGCGTCACGGTGAAGACGTCGGCCGGGCAGCGGGCGACGCCGAGCAGTCCGGCCACCCGGGCGGTGCTCGCGATGATGCCCTCGGCGGCGGTGAGCACTCCCCCGGGTTCGGGGTCGCGGGCCCGGATCGCGTCGGCGACCGCCTCCGGATCACGGACGTCGCCGACGACCACGAAGCCGTCCACGATCGGCGTCAGCTCGGCGCGTTCGGCGTCGTCCAGGGCCTCGGTGACCAGCTCGGCCCGGAAGCCCTCCCGGCGCACGGCCGCCACGACGTCCCGGATCCAGTGCCCGCGGGTCTCGCGGACGACGAACGCGGTCCTCACGAGACCTCCAGCCGGATCAGTTTGCTCGCCTCGGCGTGCAGCGACACGAGGTCGTCGTGGTCGGCGAACCCGGCGACGACCAGGTTGACCGCGTAGGTCTCCTGCTCGTCGGTGAGCACCTGGCCGGGCGAGACGGTGGTGACGACGTCGATCACCTCGGGCAGGGCGGCGACGTCGTCGAGCCCGCCGATGCCGGTCAGCGTGCCGGAGCCGGTGGCGTAGAGGATCAGCATGCCCAGCTGGATCGGCAGTTTCGCCGGTTCCCGCGCGGGCGGCGGCGCGCCGAGGGCCAGCGTGGTCAGTTCGGCGAAGACGTCGATGCCGGTCCGCAGCTTGGCCAGCAGCGGCATGATCGAGCCCGCCGGGCGGCCGGCGTTGACCTCGACGATCGTCGGGCCGCGCCGCTCGTCGTCGATGATCTCGACGTGCGCCACGGTGTTGTCCAGGCCCAGGGCTTTCACCGCGGCGGACGCCGCTTCGCCGACCAGCGCGGCCCGCTCGTCGGTGAGCCCCTCGGGCGGGCAGGACAGGACCAGCTCGAACTTGCGCTCGTCGATCAGGGGTTTGTCGAGGATCTCGACCGGCTCGGGGACGCCGTCGCGGATGAGCACGTCGACGGCGTACTCCGGGCCGCGCAGCAGGCCTTCGACGAGGAACGTCTTCGCCGGGTCCAGCGCTCCCAGCGGGCGGTGGTAGCGCGGGTCGGCGGACTCGGGCAGCCGGGCCGCCAGCAGCTCGTAGGCCGCCACCAGTTCGTCCACTGTGGACACCGTGCGGACGAGGTTGCTGCCCGCGCCGTTGACGGGCTTGACGATCGCCGGGAGTCCCACGCGCCCGGCAACCTCGGCGGCATCGGACGCCGAGGAGAGCAGCGCGAACCCCGGTCCCGGCAACCCGGCCGCCGCGAGCGCTTCCCGGACGGCGAACTTGCTGGCCGCCCGGGTGAACGCCGACGCCGGGCAGCGCGCCACGCCGAGCAGCTCGGCGACCCGGGCGGTGCTCTCGATGGCGCCGTCGGAACCGGTGATCACCGCCGCGGGTGCCGGGGTGATCCCGCGGATCTTCGCGGCGACGGCTTCGGCGTCGTAGACGTCGTCGACCGCCACCACCTCGTCGACGATCGCGGCGAGCGTCGTCCGCTCGGCCGGGTCCACCGGCGGGGCGAACAGGACCGCGCGGTGGCCGGCCGCGTGCACCGCGGCGGCGACCTCGCCGACCCAGTGCCCGCGTGCCTCCCTGATCAGCACCACGACGCTCACGCGGCCTCCTTCCCGGCGAGCTTGCGCTCGCGCACCTGCGCGCCGACCAGGTCGTCCGGCAGCGAATCCGGCACCTCGGTGTCGAACCGGCGCAGCAGCTTCACGGCGAACCCGCCGATGTTGATCAGCAGCAGGATCAGCGCGTAGACGACGTAGACGAGCCCGACGCCACGGCCTTCCCCGGTGCCGAGCACCGAGCCGACCGATCCGGCCAAGGCGCCGCCGGGAGCCAGCAGCGGCGAGAACCAGCCGACGGCCAGCGGTGCCAGCACCGCGAACCCGATCGGCAGAGTGGACCAGGTGATCGTCTGGTTGATCGCGAACACCCGGCCGTGGTAGCGCTGCGGCACCTTGACCTGCACGAGCGTCGCGTAGATGCCCTGGGACACGGCCATCGCCGCGGCCAGCAGGAACACCCCGGCCGCGACGACGATCAGCGACGGCCGCAGGCCCATCACCAGGCAGCCGAGCGCGATGCCGACGTTGCCCGCGAGCACACCGACCATCCGCCGCTTGCGAGGGCCGCCCCACAGGGCCATCCCGATGCCGCCGACCACTGCGCCGACCGCCTCGGCCAGCGCGACCTGGGCGACGTCGGTGACCGTGCCGAACGAGAGCACCAGCGGCGAGACGAGCACCAGCGCGGGCGCCAGGAAGACGTTGGCCAGCGCGAAGTACAGCAGCATGGTGCGGAAGCCGCGGTGGTTCCACGAGTACTTCAGCCCGCCCGCGATCGCCGTCAGCAGCGGTTCCCGAGGGCGCCAGCCGAGCAGGTCGGGAAACCGGACGAACAGCAGGCTGACGATGGCGAAGGCGTAGCTCACCATGTCGAGGACCAGGATCCCGGACAGCTGGATCGCGGCGAGCAGGCCGGCGGCGATCACCGGCATGAGCAGCTGCGCGAAGCCGTTGGACAGCTGCGCGAGCCCCATCGCGTGGCCGAGGTACTGCTTGGGCACGAGCTGGGCGACCGACGACTGGTAGGCGATGCGCTGCAGCGATCCCGCGACCGAACCGAGTGGGATCAGGACGTAGATGAACCACAGTTGCAGGTTGTCCGCGACCAGCAGTAACGCGAGCGCGAGCTGGATGAGCCCGGCGACCGCGCTGGCCGCGATCATGATCTTCCGGCGGTCGCCGCGGTCGACCAGGGCGCCGGCCACCGGCAGGATCAGCACGCCGCACATCAGCGCGAGGGCCCAGAGCAGGCCGAGGTCGGTGACCGAGCCGGTGCGGGTGTAGAGCCAGATCGGCACCGCGAACGACGTCAGCGCCGAGCCGGTCGAGGAGACCAGCTGGCCGATGGTGACCGTGACGAACCGGGCCATGCTCGGCGGCACCACGGGCTTCTCGTCCACAGTGGCCGTGTGCGTGTCGTGCACCGCCCAGCCCGCGTCCTCGCCCCGCTTCGAGATGTGCAGCTCGCCCGGGTCGTCGAGGGCGGGGTGGACGCGGGTGATGATCTCGGCCAGCTCGTCCGCGCGGTAGCGGAGGAAGAAGTGCCCGGCCTGGTCCAGCACGACCAGCGCGGTGCGGTCGGTGAGGAACTCCCATTCGCGGTAGCGCTCGGCGTAGTAGTCGGTGACCGGGTCCTCCGAGCCGACGACCGAGATGATCGGCGCGCGCAGCTTGGCGACGCGGGCGTCGAGCAGGCCGCTGAAGTACTCCTCGGCGGCGCGGCTGTCGGCGCGCATGTTGCTGATGATCCGGTCGGCCTGGTCCGGGTCGAGTTCCTCGGTGTCGACGCCCATGCCCTTGAGCCAGTCCGCGTAGTACCGGTTGCTGCGCAGCTTCTCCAGCTTCGTGCGCAGCGTGCCGACCGCGCCCTTGATCCGCGCGAACGGGAAGATCGCGCCGATGTGGACGACCTCCAGCTCGCGGCCGCGTTCCTCCAGCCGGCGGGCGACGCCGACGGCGAGCGCGTTGCCGACCCCGCAGTGACCATAGATGGCCAGGGGGCCGTCGATCCGCTCGAGGACCTCGTCGGCCAGCCGCTCGACCAGGTCGTCGAACGGCACGGCCTCCTCGGTCAGGCCGACGTCGTGGCCCGGGATCGCCACCGAGTACAGCGAATACCCGGCGGGCAGCGCGTCGGCGAGGGGCTGGTAGACGATCGCGCTGCCGCCGCCGTAGGGGAAGCAGACGTAGGTGAGCGTCCGCTGCTTGACGGGTCTGGTCAGTTCGTAGAGCAGGTGACCGGAGTCGTCGCGGTCGCCGTCGAGGAACGCCGCCAGCTCCCGGATGGTCCGGTGCTGGAACAGGTCCATCACACCCGCTTGGTGCCCGGCCTTCGCGATCCGCGCGACGACCTGGGTAGCGAGCATCGAGTGGCCGCCGAGGTCGAAGAAGTCGTCGTCGACACCCAGTTCGTCCACCTTGAGGACGTCCCGCCAGATGTCCGCGAGGAGGACTTCCAGGGGCGTCGTAGGCGTGACGAGGTCCTTGCTCGCGTCGCGGCTCGCCACCGGTGCGGGCAGCGCCTTGCGGTCGAGCTTCCCGTTGGGCGTCAAGGGAAGTTCGTCGAGAGTGACGAACGACGGCGGGACCATGTAGTCCGGCAGGGTGAGCTTCAACGCCGTCCGCAGCGCCCCCGCGTCCGCGTCGCCGACGACGTACCCGACCAGGCGCTTGTCCCCCGGCGTGTCCTCGCGGACGAGCACCACCGCGTCGCGGACGCCGTCCTGCTCGCGCAGCGCCGTCTCGATCTCGCCCAGCTCGATGCGCAGGCCGCGGAGCTTGACCTGGTGGTCGATGCGGCCGAGGAAGGCGACCGTGCCGTCCGGGCGCCAGTGGGCGAGGTCGCCGGTGCGGTACATCCGGCCACCGTGGAACGGGTCCGAGACGAACTTCTCGGCCGTCAGCTCGGGCCGGTTGTGGTAACCGAGGGCCAGGCCGACGCCCGCGATGTGCAGCTCGCCCGGGACGCCGACCGGACACGGGTAACCCCGCCGGTCCAGGACGTAGATCCGCAGGTTGCGGATCGGCGCGCCGATCGGCACCGACGCGACGTCGGCCAGCGCCTCGGGCGTGCAGTGCCAGGCGGTGACGTCGATCGCGGCTTCGGTCGGGCCGTAGAGGTTGTGGAGTTCACAGTGCGGCAGCCGGGTGGTGAACTCCCGGGCCGTGACCAGGGGCAGTTCCTCACCGCTGCAGACCACGCGGCGCAACGACGTCACCGAGTCGATCTCCGGTTCCGCGAGGAACAGCGTCAGCATCGACGGGACGAAGTGCGCGGTCGTGATGCGCTCGGAAACCAGGAGTTCGCGCAGGTAGGCCGCGTCCTTGTGGCCGCCCGGCTCGGCGAGGACCAGCCGGGCGCCGGTGATCAGTGGCCAGAAGAACTCCCACACCGAGACGTCGAAGCTCGCCGGGGTCTTCTGCAGCACCGCGTCCGAGCCGTCGAGGCCGTAGGCGCGCTGCATCCAATCGAGGCGGTTGACGATGCCGCGGTGCCCGTTCGGTACGCCCTTCGGCTTCCCGGTGGAGCCCGAGGTGTAGATGACGTACGCCGGATCGTCCGGCCCGGCCGCGGTGTCCAGTGTGGACTCAGGTCCGGTCAGGTCGTCGAGGACGACGACGGTCGCGTCGCCCGGCGGCAGCGTGTCGCGCAGCGCGGCCTGGGTGAGCACCACCGGCGCGGCCGCGTCGTCGAGCATGAACGCGAGCCGGTCGGCCGGGTACTCCGGATCCAGGGGGACGTACGCGCCGCCCGCCTTCAGCACCCCGAGCAGGCCCGTGACCAGCTCGAACGACCGGTTCGCGAAGACGCCGACCAGCGTGCCCGGGCCGACACCCAGCTCACGCAGGCGGTGCGCGACGCAATTGGCGCGGGCGTCCAGTTCCCGGTAGGACAGGGACTCGCCGCGGAACGTCAGCGCGGGCGCGTCCGGCGTGCGGGCGACCTGCGCCTCGACCAGGCCGTGGAGCGTGCCCGGCGGGATCTCCCCCGCCGTGTCGTTCCAGCGGTTCAGCACCAGGTCCCGCTGGTCGCCCAGGAGGTCCAGTTCGGACACCGCCCGCGTCGGGTCGGCGACGATCGAACGCAGCAGCGTCACCAGGCGGTCGGCCATCCCGGCGACGGTCTCCGTGCCGAAGAGCGCCGTGTTGTGGACGAACTTGCCGATCAGGCCGGACTCGATCTCGATGGCGTGGAACTCGAAGTCGAACCGGGTGGCGGGCAGGTCCATCGGCAGCCAGCGGAAGTCCACTTCGGACTTGCCCGCCGCGTTCATCCGGCCCATCTCGTAGTTCTGCAGCGCGAACATCGCCTGGAACACCGGCGAACGGCTGACGTCCCGGGGCACGCCCAGCGCGTTGACCAAGCGTTCGAAGGGGACGTCGGCGTGGTCGAACGCGTCGAGCACGTGCCGCCGGGTGCGGTCCAGCAGCTCGGTGAAACTCGGGTCGCCGGCCAGCTGGGCGCGCAGCGGCAGCATGTTGATGAACATGCCGACAACGCCCTCCAGCTCGGGCAGCCCGCGCCCGGCCGACGACGACCCGACCGCGAAGTCCTCCTGCCCGGAGTACCGCGACAGCAGCAGCTGGTAAGCCGCGAGGAGCGTCATGAAGAGCGTGACGCCGTGCTCGCGGCTCAGCTCGCCCAGCGCCCGGGCGAGGTCCTTCTCGACGAAGAACTCGTGGATGGCGCCGTCGAACGTCTGGGTCGCCGGGCGCGGCCGGTCGGTGGGCAGTTCCAGGGGTTCGACGCCGCGGAGGGTGTCCTGCCAGTGGTCCAGCTGCCGGTCGAGTTCGGCGCCGGTGAGCGTCCGGCGTTGCCAGTGCGCGAAGTCGCCGTAGCCGATCGACAACGCGGGCAGGCCGGCCGCGGTGCCGTGGTAGTGGGCGGCGAGGTCGCGCAGCAGGAGGTCGACCGACCAGCCGTCGCCGACGATGTGGTGCGTGCACACGGCGAGCAGGTGCTCGTCGTCGCCGATCCGGACCAGGGTGGCGCGCAGCAGCGGGCCGTCGACCAGGTCGAACGGCTCCGCCGCGGCGGCGTCGACCGCCGCTCGTGCCGCGTCCTCGCCGGAGGCGTCCACCAGGGACAGCGGCACGGTGACGTCCGTGGCGAGGCGAACGGCCGGCTGCCCGTCCTCCCCCGCCGGGAACCGCATCCGCAACGCCTCGTGCCGCACCGGAAGGGCGTCCAACGCCGCCTGCAACGCGACGACGTCCAAGCGGCCGGTGAGGCGGATCGGGATCGGGATGTTGTACGACGTGGTCCCGGGCGCGAACTGCTCCATGAACCAGACGCGTTCCTGCTGATAGGACAGCGGGACCGGGTCGCCGTCAGGGCACGGGGTGATGGTCGCGGCCGGTTCGGCGCGCCGGCGCAGCCGCCGTTCCAGCAGGGCCCGGCGCGCGGCGGCGCTGCTGGTCTCGTCGATCGTCGTCACGCCTGCTCGCTTTCGGCCAGCTGGGCCTGGACCTCTTCGTCGCTGAGCTGGTCGAGGTCTTCTTCCAGCCGCCGTTCGACCTCGGCGGCGAGCCCGGCCACCGTCGTGAACGAGAACAGGCCGCGGACCGGAAGTTCGACCCCGACCTGCTTGCGGATCCGGGCCATCGCGCGGATGGCCAGCAGCGAGTTGCCGCCGTGGGCGAAGAAGTCGTCGTGCACGCCGAGCTTCTCCACGCCCAGGAGTTCACCGAGCACCTCGGCGACCAGCTCCTCGGACGCGGTGCTCGGGGCGACGTACTCCGTCTCCGCACCGAGCTGGGGATCCGGCAGCGCGGCGCGGTCGAGCTTGCCGCTGGCCGCGACCGGCAGGGCGTCCAGGGTGACGAACAGCGTCGGCAACAGGTACTCCGGCAGCGTGGACTTCAGCACCTCCGCCGCGCCCTCGGCGGAGCCGACGACGTACCCGACGAGGGTGCCTTCGCGGACCGCGACGGCCGCGTCGTGGACGCCCGGCAGCTCGCGCAGCGCGGCTTCGACCTCGCCGGGCTCGATGCGGTAGCCGCGCAGCTTGACCTGGTCGTCGGTGCGGCCGAGGTACTCGAGGGTGCCGTCACGGCGCCAGCGGGCGAGGTCGCCGGTGGTGTACATCCGGCCGAACGGGCCGTCCGGGAAGCGTTCCGCGGTCAGCTCGGGCAAGCCGAGGTAGCCGTCGGCGAGCTGCGCGCCGGCCAGGTGGAGCTGACCCGCGACACCCGGCGGGACCGGCCGGAGCCGGTCGTCGAGGACGTAGACACGGGTGCCGGGGATCGGACGGCCGATCGGCACCGGGCCGTCGACCGGACCGTCGAGCCGGTGGGCGACGCAGCCGACAGTGGCCTCGGTCGGCCCGTACTCGTTGGTGACGGTCGCGGCGAACGGGCGGCCGACCTCACCCCTCAGCGCCTCGCCGCCGAGGACCAGGTCACCGGTGGGGTAGGACTCCTCCGGGAGCACGGCCAAGTGCGTCGGCGTCGCCTTGACGAAGTCCGGCCGACCGGAGTCCACAATGGACCCACCGGCGGTCAGCGGGCCGAGCAGCGTCGTGACGGTCAGGTCGAACGACGCCGACGTGTGCAGCAGCGCGCGTCCCGACAGGCTCGGGTACGCCTCACGCGCCCAGGCCAGGTAGGTGGCCAGGGCGCGGTGCCCGACCTCAACACCCTTGGGACGCCCGGTCGAGCCGGACGTGTAGATCACGTAGGCGACGCCGTCCGGCACCGGCGGGTTCTCCGTGGACGACTCCGCCCACACCGCCGGGTCGCTCAAGTCCAGGGTCTCGGCGTCGAGGGTGACGCCGCTGGTGAGCACGACGCGGGCCCCGGCGTCGGCCAGGACCAGGGCTTGCCGCTGCGCCGGGTTGGCCGGGTCGAGCGGGACGTACGCGGCGCCGCTCTTGAGCGCCCCCAGGATGCCCACGACCAGATCGGCCGAGTTCGGCGCGCACACGCCGACCACACCACCGGTGCCGAGCCGGTGCGCGACGCGGTTGGCCCGCGCGTTGAGCTCGGCGTAGGTGAGCCGCACGCCGCCGAGGTCGACCGCCACCGCGTCCGGAGTCCGCGTCACCTGCTCCTCGAAGCGGGCGACGACCAGCGGAGCGTCCGAAGTGGACGTTTCGCCCCACTCCAGCACCTGGGCGCGCTCGGCGTCCGAGAGCAGCGGGAGGTCCGCCACCGGCGTGGCGGGGTTCTCGACCGCCGCCGCGAGCAGGCCCAAGAACCGGTCCACCATCGATTCGGCCGTGGCCCGGTCGAAGAGATCCGTGCGGTAGAGCAGGCGGCCGTCGACCGCGGTCAGGTCGATCGCGACGTCGTCCTTGGCGGTGGCGTAGCGGACCGGCTCGATGCCCGAGTCCGGGATGAAGTTGAAGCCGATCTGGTAGAGCGCCTGCACCGCCGGGTCACGCTCGGGACGGACAGCGTCGGCGACCAGCTGGAACGGCACCCGGCCGTGCTCGATCGCGTCCAGCACCGCCGTGCGGACCCGGCCGACCAGGTCGCCGAACGACGGGTCGCCGCCGAGGTCGACGCGGATGGCCAGCTGGTTGACGAACATCCCGATCAGCGGCGCCAGTTCCGGCAGGTCGCGCCCGGCGACCGGCACCCCGACGACGACGTCGTCCTGCCCGGACAGCCGCGACAGCAGCGCGGTGTACCCGGCCAGCAGCACCATGAACGGTGACGCCGACAGCTCCCGGCCGACCGCGCCGGCCTTCTCGAGCAAGCCTGCGGGCAGGTCGAAGTCGACCTGGTCGCCGGCGAACCCGAACTCCGCCGGGCGTGGCCGGTCGGTGGGCAGGCTGTGCACCGGCGGGAGCCCGGCCAGCCGTTCGCGCCAGTACTCCAGCTGGGCGCGCACCAGCGGCAGCTGGCCACGCTGCCACGCCGAGTAGTCCGGGTACTGGATGGCCAGTTCGGGCAGCTTCGGCAGCCGCCCTTCGGCGACGGCGTCGCAGGCTTCGTTCAGCTCGCTGCCCAGCACCGGCACGGACCCGGCGTCGAACACCGTGTGGTGCACGACGAAGGTGAGCAGCCAGTCCGTGTCGGTGAGGCGGCACAGCTGTGCCCGCCACGGCGGCGCGGCGTCCAAGGGGATCGGGCGGCGGGCGATCGCCTGGGCCAGCTCGGCGGCGCGCGGTTCGCGATCGGCGGCCGGGAGGTCACGCAGGTCGTGCACCTCCGGCTCGATCGGGACGTGCTCGTGCACGACCTGGACGAGCGCGCCGTCCTCCATCCGGAACGCGGTGCGCAGGGCTTCGTGCCGGCCGACGACCACGCCGATCGCCGCGCGCCACTGGGACTCGGTGAGCGGCAGGTCCTGCCGCACCTGGCACGGCAGGTTGTACACCGGCGAGGCGGGGTCGAGCTGGTTCGACAGCCAGATCCGCTCCTGGCCGAACGAGGCCGGGAACGTCCATTCCTTCGTGTCGGTCATGTCTCCTGCTTCAGCGCTCGAGCTTGGGGATGGTGGTGGCGGCGGGTTCTTCGGCCGGGACCGGGGCCGCGTCGGCCCGCAGCTCCTCGATCCGCTCGACGAGGGTGGCCACCGTGGAGGATTCGAACAGCGTCTTCATCGCCAGCCGGGCGCCGGTGGTCTTGCGGACCTGGGCGATGAGCTGGATGGCGACCAGGGAGTTGCCGCCGAGGGCGAAGAAGTCGTCGTGGACGCCGATGCGCTCGACGCCGAGGACTTCGGCCCACTGCCGGGCGATCTCCGCTTCCAGGTCGGTGCGCGGGGCGACGTAGTCGTCCTGCGCCAGCGGCGTGGCGGCTTCCACGGTCTCTTCGGTCTCCACCAGCGCCTCGGCGGTCACGCGGCGGTCGAAGAGGTCCCGCACCGGGCGGGTGCTGATCACGACCTGGCCGCCGAGACCCGGGGTCAGGGCCCGCAGGAACGCCTCGGCGCCGTCGACCGGCCGGATCCCGGCCGACGTCCCCGCTGCAGTGGGCGGCTTCGCAGCGAGGCCACCGCTGACCGCGTTCTCGTCGACCTGGCGCAGCACGAAGTCCTCGATCTCGGCCACCACACGGCCGTCGTCGGCGCACAGTGTCAGGTCGGCGGCGATCACCTGGTCACCGCCGGAATCCCGGTAGCGCAGGTGGCTGTGGAAGCTCGCCGGGAGGACGCCGTGCACGACCATCCGGCCGTAGCTTATCGGCAGGTAGGTGCCGCTGCCCCGGCCGCGGCCGAAGGCCGTCGCGATGTCGAGCAGCGCCGGGTGCAGGCCCCAGCCGGTGTCGCCGGCCGCCGCGTCCGGCGCGACGATCGACGCCAGTTCCTCGTGCTCGCCCAGGTGGTGGGTACGCAGCGCGGCCCAGCGCGGGCCGAAGGTGACCATGCTGGTCCGGCCGGTGCCGAAGCCCTTGCCGTCGTCGAGCAGCTCGGTCCGGCCGCGGATCGCGCCCAAATCCACAGTGGACGTCTCCGGCGCCGGGACCCAGCCCGCGGAGCCCCGGACGTGCGTCTTGGTCACGCCCGCCACCCGGCTCGTCACGGTGAACCCGTCACCGTCGAAGGTGACGCGGTACTCCGCGACCGAACCTTCCGGGACCGAGAACGGCTCCAGGAACGCGACGTCCCGCAGTTCGACGACATGACCGTCGCCCGGCTTCGGCAGCGCCGCTTCGACGGCCGCCCGCACGGTCTCCAGGTGCCCGGTCCCGGGCACCACCGGCACGCCGGCGATCCGGTGCTCGTCGAGCAGCCAGTGCCCGGCCGCCGAGACGAGCCCGTGGACGCCGCCCGCGGAGCGTGTGCTCAGGATCGGGTGCGCGACCGGACCGTCGGCGCGCTCACGCGTCGACCGGATCAGCGACGGCGCTTCGACTTCGGCGGCCATGCCGACCTCGTCCCAGCCGCCCCAGTCGTGCGCGACGACCCGGGCCTGCCAGCCGTGGTCGCCGCGGGCGTAGGCGTCGAGGAAGTTGTTGGCGGCGCAGTAGTCGACCTGCCCGAAGTCCCCCGAAACTGAGGTGACCGACGAGCACAGCGCGACGAAGTCCATCGGCAGGTCCGAGAACGCCTCGGCCAGCGCGAGGGTGCCGCCGATCTTCGGGGCGAGCACCGACTCGGCGGCCGCCCGCTCCTTGACCTCGGCGACGCCGCCGCCGGGCAGTCCGGCCGCGTGGACGATGCCGTCGAGGCCGCCGAACTCGCGCTCGGCCAGCTCCCGGACCTCCCGCAGCCGCGCCGGGTCGGTGACGTCGGCGGCGAGCACGTGCACCACCGCGCCGGCCGCCTCCATCCGCCGGACGGCGAGCATCGCGCGCCCGAGCCGGTCGGTGCCACCCCGCGCGGCGAGGTGCGCGTCCCATTCCTCGCGCGGCGGCAAGCCGTTGCGGGACAGCAGGATGAGCTTCGCCCGGACGCGCAGCGCGAAGTCCTCGGCGAGGGTGATGCCGATCCCGCCCGTGCCGCCGGTGATCAGGTAACGGCCTTCCGGGCGCAGGACCGGCGTCTCGGCTTCGGGCAGCGTGAGCTGCGTGTGGTCCAGGACCCAGCGGCGGCCGCGGCGCAGCGCGACCTCGGCGTGGGCGTCCGCCGGCGCGGACAACTCGGCGACGACCCCGGCGGAGAGCGCCTCGACGTCGATCCGGCGCACGACCGTGCCGGGCTGCTCCAGGGGCAGCACGCGGGCGATCCCGGCGAGCGTCGCGTGTTCGGGGCGGGTCAGGTCGGTGCCGGTGACGTCGGCGGTACCGGTGCTCAGGACGTCGATCCGCAGCGGCTCGGCCCACGCCTGGACCAGGCTGAGCACGCTGAAGAAGCCACGGTCCTGGGCCGCCATCCCGGTCTCGGTGCCGCCCAGCGCCCAGGCGTGCACGACCCGCTCGGGCCGGGTGCCGAGCGCGGCGACCAGCTCGTCGTAGTCGGCGCGCTCCCCCGGCCGGACGGTGAACCCGCCGTCGACCGCGGCGAACCGCGCACCCGGGCGGACCTCCGTGACCGTGACACCCGCGTCGCGCAGCAGACCGGGCAGGACGTCGTCGTCGACGAACGCCAGGCAGGAGGTGAACGGTTCGCGCCGCACCTCCGGCCCGGCCTGCCGCCACGACGGCACGGCGAACCACTCTTCGAGCGGCAACGGCCCGCTCGGCTTCACCGGCTCGGTGACCGTGCCCGCCGGGTCGGGGTCGACCCAGTACCGCTTGCGCGCGTAGGGATAACCCGGCAGTGGAACGCGGTGTCCGGACGTCACGGAATCCAGGGCCAGGCCGTGTGTCCACAGTAGACCGGCGGCCGCGTACAGCGTCTCGACGTCGCCCTCGCGGTCGGTGCGGCCGGGCAGGCTCGGCTGCGGCGCGGGCAGGCCCTTCGGCACCTGGCCGCGGGCGAGCCCGGCCAGCTGGTGGCCGGGGCCGCACTCGAGAAGCGCCCACCGCTCGCCGCCGGCGAACAGCGTCCGCACGCAGTCGCCGAAGCGGACGGCCTGGCGCAGGTGCGCGGCCCAGTAACCGGGGTCGGTGGCCTGGGCGTCGGTGATCCAGCCGCCGGTCAGGTTGGACAGGAACGGCAGCGACGGCGCCGAGCGCGGCACCGCGGCGACGGCTTCGGTGAACTCCGCCAGGATCGGGTCCATCATCGGCGAGTGGAACGCGTGCGAGGTCACCAGCTCGCGGCACTGCACGTCGCTGGACTTGAGCCGCGCGGCGAAGTCGGCGACGACGTCGGCCGGGCCCGCGACGACGCAGGTCCCCGGCCCGTTGACCCCGGCGACCGAGAGTCCTTCGGGCAGCCGCTGCGTCACGGCCTGTTCGTCCAGCTGGATCGCGAGCATCGCGCCGGCCGGCATCGACTGCATCAGCTCACCGCGCCGGACGACCAGTTTCAGCGCGTCGGCGACGGTGAACACCCCGGCCACGGTCGCGGCGACGTACTCGCCGATCGAGTGGCCGATCATCGCGCCGGGCCGGACACCCCAGCTGCGCCACAGCGTCGCCAGGGCGTACTCGACGACGAACAGCGCAGGCTGCGTGTACCGCGTCTCCCGCAGTTTCGTGTCGCCGCCGCGCTCGAGGATCAGGTCCTTCAGGCCCGGGATGCCGGCCAGCTCGCAGCACTCGTCGACGGCCTCGGCGAACACGGGCTCGCTGCGGTACAGTTCCGCGCCCATCCCCGCGTACTGGGAACCCTGGCCGGAGAACAGGAACGCGACCTTCAGCTCGGCCGCCTTCGCCGTGACCAGGCGACGCAAATCGCGAAGGCCGTCGACGGCGTCCTCGGTGTCCCGGGCGACGACGGCCGCCCGGTGCGCGTACTCGGTGCGCCCGGCCGCGAGGGTGTGCGCGACGTCGGCGAGGTCGAGATCGATGTCCCCGGCCAGCCGGTCCGCGAGCTGTTCGACGGCAGCCGACAGCGCGTCCTCGGTGTTCGCCGAGACCCGCAGCAGGTGCGCGGGGCGCGGCAGGTGCCGGCGCTGCGGCACCGGCGCTTCCTCCAGCACGACGTGCGCGTTGGTGCCGCCGACGCCGAACGAGCTGACGCCGGCCCGGCGCGGGGCGTCGCCCGCCTCCCACTTCGTCACCGTGCGGGCCGGGTAGAACGGGCTGGCCGGGAAGTCGATGCCCGGGTTGGGCTCGTCGTAGTTGATGGTCGGCGGGATGAGCCCGTGTTCCATGGCGAGGACGGTCTTGATCAGCGCCACCACGCCGGCGGCCTGGGACAGGTGGCCGATGTTCGACTTGACCGAGCCGATCGCGCACCAGGCCGTGTCCGGCACGCCGTGGCCGTACACAGTGGACAGTGAGGTGACCTCGATCGGGTCGCCCAGCGCGGTGCCGGTGCCGTGCGCCTCGACGTAACCGATGGTGCGCGGGTCGACCCCGGCCATGCCGACGGCCTGGGCGATCGCCTCGGTCTGCCCGGCGACGCTCGGCGCCGAGAAGCCGACCTTGGTGGCGCCGTCGTTGTTGATCGCGTTGCCGAGCACCACCGCGCGGATGTGGTCGCCGTCCTCGATGGCCTGCGCCAGCCGCTTGACCAGCACCACACCGACGCCGCTGCTCCACACCGTGCCGTTGGCCTCGGCGTCGAACGCGCGGACGTGCCCGTCCGGCGAGGTGAAGCCCTCGACACCCATGTAGCCGATGCCGTGCGGCATCTCCAGGTTCACGCCGCCGGCCAGCGCCATCTCGCATTCGCCGTTGCGCAGCGCCTCGCAGGCCAGGTGCACGGCGACCAGCGACGTCGAGCACGCCGTGTGCAGCGCCAGGCTCGGGCCGCGCAGGTTCAGCTTGTAGGACACCGACGTCGTCAGGTAGCTCGGCTGGTTGCCCGTGGACATCCCGATGCCGCCGTGCTGCGAGGCCATGATCCGCTCGTTGCGCAGCAGGTTCTCGATCAGGTAGCCGGTCCGGCCGGACCCGCCGTAGACGCCGATCGCGCCGCGGTAGCGGGCCGGGTCGTAACCGCCGTCGGTCAGCGCCGAGTGGCACGCCTCGAGGAACACCCGGTGCTGCGGGTCGGTGATCTCCGCCTCGCGGCTGGTCATGCCGAACAGCTCGGCGTCGAACTCGTCGAAGCCGTCGACCACCGTCGTGGCGTTGACCCAGCTGGGATCCTCCAGCGTTTCCGGGTCGGCGCCGCGGGCCAGCAGTTCCTCGGGCGTGGCGGGCTTGATCGACTCGACGCCGTCGACGAGGTTGCGCCAGAACTGGCGGAGGTCGCCGGCGCCGGGGACGCGCGCGGCCATCCCGACGATCGCGATCGGCTCGGCGCCGGGTTCGCCGGGGCCGGTTTCGAAGTCGTGGGTCACTGGTGGCGCTCCTGTTCGTGGCCGTTCGTGGCGGCCGGGCGGCGGGGTCTTCTGGACGGGGTGCGCCCCCGGCGGGCGGCGACCCGCTCGGCGGCGCGGGCCAGCGCGGTGTCGGGCTGGGCGCCGGCCGCCGCCTGCAGGTGGGCGGCGAGGGCGCGGACGGTGGGGTGGCTGAACAGCTCGACGACCGGGATGCGGCGGCCGAGCCGGTCGGTGACCTGGGCGTGCACCTGCATCAGGGCGAGCGAGTGGCCCCCGACGTCGAAGAAGTTGTCGGTGACGCCCACACTTTCGACGCCGAGCACGTCCCTCCAGGCCTGCGCGATCACCGCCTCGGTCGCGGCCAGCGCCGCGACGTCGGTGACGACCGGCGCGGGCGCGAGGTGCGCGCGGGTCATCGCGCCCGGCGCGGCGGTGCGCACCGAAGGCCGCGGGGTTTCGGGCAAGAGCGTCCCGACCGGCCGGTCCGGCGTCGCGGCCAGTCCGGCGAGCAGGTCCGCGTAGTCCGCGGCGAGCGCGGTCATCCGGGCGGCGTCGAACAGGTCCGGGTTGTAGAGCAGTTCGACGCCGTGGCCGAGGACGTAGACGGTCAGGTCGAACGGCGACCCCGGCTTGGCGACCGGCAGCCAGCCGGCCCGCACGCCGGGCAGCTCCAGGCGCGGCTCGGTGAAGTTCAGGACGTTCACCATCACCTGCACCAGCGGCGCCCGCGCGGGATCGCGGGTGACGCCGAGGGCGGTCACGAGCTGCTCGATCGACGCCGCCGGGTGCGCGGTCGCGGCCAGCAGCTCGGCCCCGCCGCGGCGGGCGTGCGTCGCGAAGTCCGCGTCGTCGCCGGCGCGCAACCGCACCGGCACGATGTCCACGAAGAACCCGGCGACGTCCTGGGTCTCGGGCAGCTGCCGGTCGGCGACGACGGTGGCGACCAGGTGGTCGTCCGCGCCGGTGAGCCGGTGCAGCAGCTGCCCGAACGCGGCCAGCAGCACCCCGGCCTGGGTGGTTCCGGTCCGCGCGGCCAGCTCCCGGACGGCGTCGGGGGCGCCGTCCGGGAACGCCTGGTGCACGCTCGCGCCGTGGTAGGTCTGCACGGCGGGGCGTGGTCGATCGCGCGGGAGGTCCACTGTGGACGGCGCCCCGGCCAGGTGTTCGGTCCACCAGGCGAGGTCGACGGCTTCGCGGCGGCTGTCGCGGTCCGCGCGCCACGCCGCGTAGTCCGCATAGGACGCGGTCGGCGGCGGCAGCGACTCCCCGGCGTAGGCCGCGGAGAGGTCGGCGCAGAGCAGGTCCTGGGACCAGCCGTCGAACACCGCGTGGTGCAGCGTGAAGCCGAGCACGTGCTCGTCCGGCCCGAGCTCGTAGAGCCGGACCCGCCACGGCGGCTCGCGGTCGAGGTGCACCGGGGTCGCCGCGTCGACGGCCAGCCGGTCGGCGAGGACCGGCTCGGTCACGCTGGTCATCGGCAGCGGAATGTCCGCCACGGGAAGGCATTCGGCCTGCGGGACGCCGTCGACCGGGCGGATCCGCCAGCGCAGCACGTCGTGCCGTTCGGCCACCGCGCGCAACGCGGTGCGCAACCGGGCGAGGTCCAGGCGTCCGGACAGCCGGAAGGCCATCGCGATGTTGTACGGCGCCGCGTCCGGGGCGAGCTGGTCGAGGAACCACAGCCGCCGTTGCGGCGGCGACAGGGTGGGTGCGTGTCCGGTGGTCAGGCCCGGCCCGGTCAGCGGGGCGGCCGCGGCGACCCGCCGGGCGACGCCGTCGAGGGTCCGCCCGGTCAGGACGTCCTCGGTGGCGACGTCGGCGGCCAGGTCCGCGCGCAAGGCCGCGACCAGCCGCATCGCCGTGATCGAGTCGCCACCGGAGGCGAAGAAGTCGGGGCCCGCGCCGGCGCCGAGCACTTTCCGCCATACCTGCGCGACCGCCCGGGCGACCGGGGTTTCCGGTTCGCCGAGGGCGGCCGGGGCCTCGGTTTCGGCCAGCGCACGCAACGCGGGCCGGTCGATCTTGCCGGTCACCGGGTTCACCGGCAGCACGGCGAGCCGCCGGATGACGGCCGGCCGCATCGCCTCGGTCAGCCGGTCGCCCGCGTACGCCTGAACATCCTCGTCGGACGGCAGCGAGGCCGTGGGAGCGGGAGCGCCCTCGTCGGAGGGCGCCGAAGCCGCTCGAGCACCGCTCGAACCGGCGACGTCCACGCCCGGCGGCAGTGAAACCGCACTCACCCGGGCACCGCCCGAACCGGCGACCACTCCCTCCGGCGACACCGGAACCGCACTCGCTCCGACGCCGCCTGCCCCGCTCGGCGGCACCGATGCCGGGGTGAGGAACGCGACCAGCCGGGTGCCACCCGGGCCCGGGACCGCTTCCACCGCGACCGCGCCCACCTCCGGGTGCGCGGCCAGGGCCGCCTCGACCTCGCCCAGCTCGATGCGCTGACCGCGCACCTTGACCTGCCGGTCGGCGCGGCCGGCGAACTCCAGCCGGCCGTCGGGAAGCACCCGCGCCCGGTCGCCGGTGCGGTAGAGCCGCTCCCCCGGCGTGAACGGGTCCGCCACGAACTTCCGCTCGGTCTGCTCCGGGCCGCCGAGGTAGCCCGCGGCGACGCCGGGGCCACCGATCAGCAGCTCGCCGACCTCACCCGGCGCGACCGGCCGCAGGTCGTCGTCGACGACGTGCGCGCGGTGGTTCGGCGTCGGCGTGCCCAGCGGCAGCGGGTCGGCCGGCAGGCCGGTGACCTCGTCGGTGACCACGACGACGGTCGTCTCGGTCGGGCCGTAGGCGCTGAAGAACCGGCGTCCGGGCAGCCATCGGGCGGCGAGTTCGGCGGGCACGGGTTCGCCTCCGCACGCCACGGTCTGCCAGTCCGGCACGTCCGCCGGGTCCAGCATGGCCAGCAGGGTCGGCGTGATGAAACCCCAGTCGACGTGGTGCTCGACGACGAACCGGCGCAGCCGTTCGGGGTCGGCCCGGTCCGCCGAACCGGCCAGCTGCACCGAACCGCCGTGGGTCAAGGGCAGGAAGACGTCCATCGTGAACGCGTCGAAGCCGAGCGAGGAGATGCCGAGCGTGCGGGTGCCGGGGCCGACGCCGAGGCGGGCGGCGAAGCCGGTGACGAACGCGACGACGTTGCGGTGGGTGGTGAGCACGCCTTTCGGCCGCCCGGTCGACCCGGACGTGTAGAGCACGTGGGCGGTGCTGTCCGGGGCGGCCGGACAGGCGCCGGGCTCGCCGGGCGGCGGGACGTCGAGGGCCTCGATCCCGTCCACCGCACCGAATTCCCCGACCGCGGCGTCGCCGATCACGAGCTTCACCTCGGCGTCGGCGGCGATCCCGGCCAGGCGCGCCCGCGGCCCGCCGGGGTCCAGCGGCACGTAACAGCCGCCGGACAACAGGACACCGAGGACGGTCGCGATCAGCGCGGGACGCC